>VGVT01000044.1 GCA_016873935.1 Betaproteobacteria bacterium
GGACCGTGAAACGCCCCTGCGCCAATGATAGTCGGCAGCCCGCCGGCGAAAGTAGGTCATCGCCAGACTCCCACAACCCCAATACGCCCACCTCTACAGGTGGGCGTTTTGCTTTGGGTAGCCTACAGGGTTCGCGGATGCCGTTACTCCGCTGCGCGAGACCTGTCCAGGATGCGCGCGCCCAGTTCGCCATGGGCCAACAGAATGCGTACTTTCTCGCCGATTTCCACCTCTGTGCTTGAGCGGATTACATGCAGGGATTGATCATGCACGATGCTGTAACCACGGCGCAGAATGGCGGTCGGGCTGAGCATCTCCAAGTGGGTGTGCTTGACCAGTGCATGCTCGCGCTGTCGGGCAAGGTACTGTTGCATGGCGCCGTGCAGGCGGGTGTCCAGCACCTCCATGGATGGCCCATGGCGTTCGCGCAGATTCCGTTGCTGATTCAGCCGTTCTTGCCAACCACGCATATCCGAGCGGACGGTGTGCAGTCGCAGTGTGAGGACATGGGCGATGCGCCAGGCCGACAGGCGCAGGCGCTCCCTGCGCAGGGCGATGCGATCGCGCGGGTGCGCCAGGCGTCGCGTCAGGCCATCCAGGCGTTGGGCCAGGGCGTGTAGCGTGCGCGACTGGTTCTGTGCCAGACGCGCGCGTAGATGATCGACATGTTGCTTCAGGTCGGCTCGGTTGGGAGTGGCCAGTTGCGCGGCCCCGGTGGGGGTGGGTGCGCGCAGGTCGGCGACGAAATCGGCGATGGTGAAATCGGTTTCGTGACCCACCCCGGTCACCACCGGGATCGGGCTCGCGGCGATGCTTCTCGCCAGGGTCTCGTCATTGAACGCGGCCAGATCCTCCAGGCTGCCCCCGCCGCGGACCAGAAGTAGGACTTCGCAGTAACCGTGGCGGGCAGCCTCCTGCATGGCCGCGACGATGGCGCGTGGTGCGTCCACACCCTGCACAGGGCAAGGATACAAAATCACTCGAACTGCCGGCCATCTGCTTCGCAGCGTGGCCAGCACGTCGCGCAGCGCGGCGGCCTGGGGTGAGGTGACCAGGCCGATGACGTGGGGATAGCTTGGCAAGGCGCGCTTGCGGGTCGACGCAAACAGCCCTTCCGCCTCCAGTTTGGCCTTGAGTCGCAGGAAAGCCTCGTACAGGGCGCCCTGTCCGGCCCGGCGCATGCTCTCGACCAGCAGTTGAAATTCGCCACGCTGCTCATACAGGGTGGCCTGGGCGCGAAGTTCCACCTGGTCGCCATCGCGTGGTGACCAGTCGATGAACTGATTGCGGTTCCTGAACATGGCGCAGCGCACCGAGGCCTGTTCATCCTTCAGGGTGAAGTACCAGTGACCGGAGGTGGCGCGACTGTGATTGGCGATTTCGCCCTTGATCCAGCAGGAGGGCAGGTTCTTCTCCAAGACCAAGCGCGCCTGGCGGTTGAGTTCACCGACGCTGATTACCCGATCAGCGTCAGCGCTGTGCATGATCATCGTGTGCCTGTGCGAGGAATTATTCCGGTAGGGGAGTATTCGCGCACCGGTCAGCACTGACAAGCCAATGATTCTGCTGGCCACGGTTTAGTGGTATGTTTCGATCTTTCAGCGCACGGCGGCCGAGGCCGCCGTTCTATTTTTCTTGCGGTTGGAAGTGTCATGTCCGAATACCTGATGCAAACCTATGCCAGACAGCCTGTCGCGTTCGTGCGCGGAGAGGGCGCCTGGCTTTATGACGAACATGGGGAGAAGTACCTGGATGCCCTGGCCGGCGTCGCGGTCAATGGGCTCGGCCATGCCCATCCCCGCCTGGTCCGGGCCTTGTGCGAACAGGCCGGGCGATTGATCCATACCTCCAATCTTTATCGCATTCCGGAGCAGGAGCGGCTGGCGCAACGGCTTTGCCAGATTTCCGGCCTGGAGCGCGCGTTTTTCTGCAACTCCGGTGCCGAGGCCAACGAGGCCGCCATCAAGATCGCCCGCCTGCATGGCCACAACCTGGGCATCGAGAGTCCGGCCATCGTGGTCATGGAGCAGAGTTTCCACGGCCGCACCATGGCCACCCTGTCGGCCACCGGCAACCGCAAGGTACAGGCCGGCTTCGAGCCGCTGGTGACCGGCTTCGTGCGTGTCCCCTTCGGCGATGCCGAAGCGGTCGAGAAGCTCGCCGAGCACCACAAGAACATTGTCGCCGTGCTGGTGGAGCCCTATCAGGGCGAGGGCGGCGTCAACATTCCGGAACGGGATTATCTGGCCAAGTTGCGCGCCATCTGCGACCGCAACGCCTGGCTGCTGATGCTGGACGAAGTCCAGACCGGCATCGGCCGTACCGGAAAATGGTTTGCCTTCCAACACACCGACATCCTGCCCGATGTCATGAACCTGGCCAAAGGGCTCGGCTCCGGCGTGCCCGTGGGCTGCTGTCTGGCGCGCGGCGTGGCGGCGACCACCTTCGTGCCGGGCAAGCACGGATCCACCTTTGGCGGCGGGCCCCTGGCCTGCACCGCCGCCCTCACCACCCTCCAGGTCATGGAGGAGGACGCCCTGCCGGCGCACGCGGAAACCCTCGGCGCCTTCATCCGCGCGGATCTCGCGGCGCGCCTGGAGGGCGTGTCGGGTGTTCAGGATATTCGTGGCCAGGGCCTGATGATCGGCATCGAACTGGATCGGCCCTGTGGCGAACTGGTGAAGCAGGCTCTGGCGGAGAAGCTGCTCATCAACGTCACCCACGACAGCGTCGTGCGTTTGCTGCCCCCCCTGGTTTTGAAGCGGGAAGAGGCAGCCCTGCTGACCGAGAAGTTGGCGGGTCTGATCCGCGCCTTCCTGGGCTGAGCTTATGGCATCGCCGCCCAAGCATTTCCTGCAATTCAAGGATTTCAGCCGGGACCAACTGGAGCACCTGTTCGCCCGCACGGCGCTGGTCAAGGCGCGCTTCAAGGCCTACCAGCCCTACCACCCCCTGGCCGACCGCACCCTGGCCATGATCTTCGAGAAGAGTTCGACGCGCACCCGGCTGTCCTTCGAGGCCGGCATGCACCAGTTGGGCGGAACCGCCATCTATCTCAATACGCGGGATACCCAGCTGGGCCGCGGCGAGCCGGTGGAAGACGCGGCAGAGGTGATCTCGCGCATGGTCGATCTGGTCATGATCCGCACCTATGAGCAGGAAATCATCGAGCGCTTCGCCGCCCATTCCCGGGTGCCGGTCATCAACGGCCTCACCAACGAATACCACCCCTGCCAGATCCTGGCCGACATCTTCACCTGGATCGAGCAGCGCGGTTCCATCCAGGGCAAGACCGTGGCCTGGATCGGCGACTCCAACAACATGTGCAACACCTGGCTGCAGGCCGCGGAGATCCTGGACTTCAATGTCCACGTCTCGACGCCGCCGGGCTACGAGGTCGAGCCGGAGCGTGCCGGCCTCATCGGCACCGGCCATTTCGAGTCCTTCGCCGATCCCATGGAGGCCTGCCGCGGCGCCGATCTGGTCACCACCGACGTGTGGACCAGCATGGGCTTCGAGGCGGAGAACGAGGCCCGCGCCAAGGCCTTTGCCGATTGGCAGGTGGATGGCGACATGATGCGAGTCGCCGATCAGGAGGCCTTGTTCATGCACTGCCTGCCCGCCCATCGCGGCGAGGAAGTGGCGGCAGCGGTCATCGACGGCCCCCAGTCCGTGGTCTGGGACGAAGCCGAGAACCGGCTGCATACCCAGAAAGCCTTGATGGAATATCTGTTGCTCGGCAAGGTGGAGACTTGAATCTGGCCTACTTCAAGGACCGCGACAGCCTCTACCTGGAACTGTCGCCGGAGAACCCCGCCCACGCCTGGGAGGCTCAGGAGGGCATCGTCATCAATCTTGCCGAAGACGGTCGCGTGGTCGGCATCGAGATCGAGCACGCCAGCCTGAAGGCGGACCTCTCCCTGCTGCGGGTCGGCAACTTCCCCGGAGAAGTGCATGCCGTGGACGGCGCGGCGCATTGAATTCAGCAAGCGGACCGGGCGGTCCGCGCTTTGGTAGCAAGGACGAACGATGAGCGCAATCAAGAAAGTGGTACTCGCCTATTCCGGCGGGCTGGACACCTCGGTGATCCTCAAATGGCTGCAAGACACCTACCAGTGCGAAGTGGTGACCTTCACCGCCGACCTGGGCCAGGGCGAGGAGCTGGAACCGGCCCGGGCCAAGGCGCTGATGTTCGGCATCAAGCCCGAAAGCATCTACATCGACGACCTGCGCGAGGAGTTCGTGCGGGACTTCGTCTTCCCCATGTTCCGCGCCAACACGGTCTACGAGGGCGAGTACCTGCTCGGCACCTCCATCGCCCGGCCGCTGATCGCCAAGCGCCTCATCGAGATCGTCAACCTCACCGGCGCCGACGCCATCTGCCACGGCGCCACCGGCAAGGGCAACGACCAGGTCCGCTTCGAGCTGGGCGCCTACGCCCTGAAGCCGGACATCAAGGTCATCGCTCCCTGGCGCGAGTGGGACCTGCTCTCCCGGGAAAAGCTGATCGCCTATGCGGATAAGCACGGCATTCCCATCGACATGAAGCACCGCCAGGGTGGTTCGCCCTATTCCATGGATGCCAACCTGCTGCACATCAGCTACGAAGGCCGCCACCTGGAAGACCCCAACGCCGAGGCCGAGGAGGAAATGTGGCGCTGGACCGTGTCGCCGGAGAAGGCGCCGGATGCCGCCGAGTACATCACCCTGGACTACGTCAAGGGCGACGTGGTGGCCATCGACGGTCAGGCCATGAAGGCCCACGAAGTCCTGGCGAAGCTGAACGAGTTGGCCGGCAAGCACGGCATCGGCCGCCTGGACCTGGTGGAAAACCGCTACGTGGGCATGAAGTCGCGGGGCTGCTACGAAACCCCAGGCGGCACCATCCTGCTCAAGGCCCATCGCGCCATCGAATCCATCACCTTGGACCGGGAAGTCGCCCACCTCAAGGACGACCTCATGCCCCGTTACGCCAGCCTCATCTACAACGGCTACTGGTGGAGCCCTGAGCGGATCGCCCTGCAGACCCTGATCGACCACACCCAGGGGAACGTCAACGGCTTCGTTCGCCTCAAGCTCTACAAGGGCAACGTCATCGTCGTGGGCCGGGATTCCAAGACCGACTCCCTGTTCGACTCCACCATCGCCACCTTCGAGGACGATGCCGGCGCCTACGACCAGAAGGACGCGGGCGGCTTCATCAAACTCAACGCCCTGCGCATGCGCATCGCCGCCAAGCTGGAGGCTCGGCGCCGTTAAGCGGACGGGGGTGACGCGTCTCAACGTCACCCTCACTCCTGGTACATCCGTCAGAAGCGAGGCCAGCGGGGTTCCGGCATGATCCTGCCATCGGCATGACCTCACCCGTGGTGAGCGTCACGCCTCTGGATGGAGGATGTGGGATGCAGGGAACCCTGTTCGGCTACAACGAGGCGCAGGTCGCGGAATTCGGCGCCACGGCGGGCATTGGCGTGCTGATCCTGTTCATGCTGTTCATCATCGGCAACCTGGCCTACCGCTCCAATGCCGGCCGGGTGGGCACCTTCGCGTTGTATTTCGTGCTGGCTTTCGGCATGCTCGGCTTTGTCTCCAAGATCCTCATCCAACACATCTGGAGTATCTGACCATGTCGCAATTCGACCAGGTGTCCGTGCTCAAGCGGGCCAACGTCTACTTCGACGGCAAGTGCGTCTCGCATACCGTGCAGTTCGCCGACGGAACGAAGAAATCCGTGGGCGTCATCCTGCCCTCGACGCTGACCTTCAATACAGGTATTCCGGAAATCATGGAATGCGTCGCCGGCGCCTGCCGCTACCGGCTCAAGGGCGGGGACTGGCAGACCAGTACCGCCGGGCAGTCCTTCAGCATCCCCGGCAACTCCAGCTTCGACATCGAGGTGAGTGGAGAGCCCTACCACTACGTCTGCCATTTCGGCTGACGTCCAACATCTCTCAAGACGCGAGCAGGTTTTCCAGCAGGCTGGCCTGGCGGCGGGCCTGCACGTCCATGCTCAGGCGCCGCGCGCGGGTGATGGACAACAGGTCGGCGAGGGCGTCCTCGAAACGATCGTTGACCACCAGGTAGTCGAAGGCCAGGGCGTGCGAGATGTCTTCGCGCGCCGCCGCAAGACGCCGCGCGATCACCTCGGCGCTGTCCGTGCCCCGGCCCTCCAGGCGGCGACGCAGTTCGGGGAGGGAGGGCGGCAGGATGAACACGCCGCAGGCCTTCGGCATCAGCCGACGCACCTGGGCGGCGCCCTGCCAGTCGATCTCCAGCAGGATGTCGCGACCCAGGGCCATTTCCGCCTCGATCCAGGGCTGCGAGGTGCCGTAGTAATTGCCATACACCTCGGCGCTTTCGAGGAACTCGCCGCGCCCCAGGCGTTCCTGGAACTCCTCGCGGCCGACGAAGTGGTAATGCACGCCATCCACCTCGCCGGGGCGGGGCGGACGGGTGGTGTAGGACACCGACAGGCGGATGGCCGCGTCGCGCTCCAGCAGCGCCTTCACCAGGCTCGATTTGCCGGCGCCGGATGGCGCGGTGACGATGAACAGCTGACCGGGCATGGGGCTTGTCCTATTCGATGTTCTGGATCTGTTCGCGCATCTGCTCGATGAGCACCTTGAGCTCGACCGAGGTCCGCGTGAGCTCCAGGGAAACCGACTTGGAACCCAGGGTATTCGCTTCCCGGTTGAGTTCCTGCATGAGGAAGTCCAGGCGCTTGCCGGCGGCGCCGCCGGCGTGCAGCACACGCACCACCTCGTCCAGGTGGGTGAGCAGGCGGTCGAGTTCCTCGTCGACGTCGATCTTCTGGGCGAACAGCGCCACCTCCTGGTGGATGCGGTCGTGGTCCGGGGAGGGCAGCAGTTCCTCCAGCCGCTTGCCCAGCTTCTCGCGGTAGGCGGCGACGATCTCCGGGGTGCGTGGGCGGATGCCGGCGACATGGCCGCGCATGGCCTCGACGCGTTCGAGGATGGCGGCCTTGAGCTTGTCGCCTTCGCGCGCCCGTGTCGCGTTGAATTGCCCCAGGGCCGCCTCGGCGAGGCGCAGGGCGGCGGCCTGCAGGGTGTCGGCGTCCGGTCCGGTTTCGCCCAGCATGCCGGGCCAGCGCAGGATCTCCGCGACCGCCAGCGGCCGGGCGGTGGGAAAGGCGGCCACGGCGTTGTCGGACAGCGCGCGCAGTTGCGCGAGCAGGACCGCGTTGAGGCCGCCGGGCAGGGTGCCGGACTCGGCGGGCGTGAAATTTAGCCGGCATTCCATCTTGCCGCGTTTCACCCGCTCGCCGATGCGCTCGCGCAGGCCCGGTTCCAGGGCGCGGAAATCCTCGCCCATGCGGAAGGAAAGATCGAGAAAGCGGGCGTTCACCGCGCGCAGTTCGAGGGTGATCTGGCCGCCGGGCAGATCGGCGGTTTCCACGGCGTAGCCGGTCATGCTGCGCAGATTTTCGTTTCGGGTTTCCTTCATGCTCGCCACGATCTTGGTTATCCTTCGCTGATCTTTCGCAAATAAACATCTTAACCCGCCGCCGCATGGCCGCCCAAACCACCGAACCTCTGCTGCACGGATATCACCTGGCCGACTACGTTATCGACCGACGTATCGGCGGTGGCGGCTTTTCCCTGGTCTATCTGGCCTTCGACATCGACGGCCAGCCGGTGGCGATCAAGGAATACCTGCCCGGCGGCATCGTCAAGCGCGGCGAACTGGGCACGGTGGTGCCCATCGACCAGGACAAGGAAGCGTCCTTCCGCTACGGCATGAAGTGCTTCTTCGAGGAGGGGCGGGCGCTGGCCGGTATCCGCCACGCCAACGTGGTGCGCGTGGTGAATTTCTTCCGCGCCAACGAGACCGTGTACATGGTCATGAAGTACGAGCAGGGCAAGACCCTGCAACGGCACATCGTCGGCCTGCAGGAACCGATGCGCGAGACCTTCCTGCGCAGCGTCTTCATCCAGTTGCTGAACGGCCTGCGCGAGGTGCACGCGCACAAGATCCTGCATCTCGACATCAAGCCTTCCAACATCTACATCCGCGCCGACGGTTCCCCGGTGCTCATCGATTTCGGCGCCGCCCGCCAGGCCCTGCGCGAAGACATGTTCACCACCTCGCCGATGTACACGCCGGGTTTCGCCGCGCCCGAGCAGTACAACCAGCGCGACCGTCTGGGGCCCTGGACGGACATCTACAGCGTCGGCGCCACCATGTACGCCTGCATCGCCAAGGGGCCGCCGCCCCCGGCCAACGAACGCAACGATCGCGACAAGCTGGCGCCGGCGGCGAAGTCCCACTCCGGCCTGTATTCCCCGGGGCTGCTGGAACTGATCGACGACATGCTGCGGCTCAACTACACCGAGCGGCCGCAGAGCGTGTTCGCCGTGCAGAAGCGTCTGATCGCCATGGCACAGGCCGCGCGCAGCCAGAAACCCTCGTTGTTCGCCCTGATCAAGGACAGGTTGTCACGTCAGCTATGAGCATGAAATACGTCGTCTACCAGGCCAGCCGCCGCGGCGGTCGTCCCTACAACGAGGACCGCGTGGGTTATGCCTATACCTCGGATGCCATGGTCATGGTGCTGGCCGACGGCATGGGTGGCCACAATCATGGCGAGGTGGCCTCGCAGCTGACCGTGCAGGTCATCACCAGCCTGTTCCAGAACCGCGCCAAGCCGGTGCTGCCGGACATGGCCGCCTTCCTGCTGGACGGTATCTATGCTGCCCACGACGCCATCAATGAATACGCCATGCGCAAGCGCATGGCCGATCCGCCGCGCACCACCTGCGTGGTCTGCGTGGTGCAGAAGGGCACCGCCTGCTGGGCGCACGTGGGCGACTCGCGGCTTTATCAGTTCAGCCGGCGCGCCATGCTCTACCGCACACGCGATCATTCCGCCGTGCAGCAACTGGTGGACGAGGGCCGGCTCAGCGAGGCCGACATGGGCGTGCACCCCGATCGCAACAAGCTCTACAACTCGGTGGGCGGCTTCATGCTGCCGGACATCGAGGTCGAGGAGCCGGTCAAGCTGCAGCAGGGCGACGTGCTGTTCCTCTGCACCGACGGCGTCTGGCCGGAACTGACTCCGGAGGAAATGCTCTCCACCCTGCGCGCCTACCCCCTGGAACGGGCGGTGAAGCAGATGCTGGATCAGGCCGAATTCCGCGCCGGCCAGTACGCCGACAACCTCTCCGTGGTCGCCATGCGTTATGGCGAGGAGCACTTCAACGCCGGGGAACTGGTGCTGGGCGACGATCTCGGCCTGGACGGCTTCACCACCCAGCTGCGCAAGCTCGGCGGCCAGGGCGAACGCACCACCACGGACAGCGACGTGGACAAGGCCGTCGCCGAAATCAAGGCTGCCCTGGCCCGCTATCCGCTGCCCGGCAAATCCTGACCCTGATCTTTCTTTAACAGGAAATCCATGAACTCCCCCATCCGTCCTTCCGGGCGCGCGCCGGACCAATTGCGCGCCGTCCGCCTCACCCGCAACTACACCAGGCATGCCGAAGGCAGCGTGCTGGTCGAATGCGGCGATACCAAGGTGCTGTGCACCGCCAGCGTGCTGGAAAAGGTGCCCCCCCATGTAAAGGGCACGGGAGGCGGCTGGCTCACCGCCGAATACGGCATGCTGCCCCGCGCCACCCACACCCGCGGCGACCGCGAGGCGGCCCGTGGCAAGCAGAGTGGCCGCACCCAGGAAATCCAGCGCCTCATCGGCCGCGCCCTGCGCGCCGCCGTGGATCTTGGCAAGCTTGGGGAAAGAACCATCCACGTCGACTGCGACGTGCTCCAGGCCGACGGTGGCACCCGCACCGCCAGCATCACCGGTGCCTGGGTCGCGGTGCACGACGCCATCGCATGGCTGCTGCGGGAAGGCAAGCTGCCCGCCAGCGTCATGCGCGACCAGGTCGCCGCCATCTCGGTGGGCATCTGGAACGGCACGCCCGTGCTGGACCTGGACTACGCCGAGGACGTGGCCTGCGACACCGACATGAACGTGGTCATGCTGGCCGGCAATCTCATCGAGGTGCAGGGCACCGCCGAAGGCGCCGCCTTCAGCCGGGCCGAGTTGAACGCCTTGCTCGATCTGGCCGAGAAGGGCATCCGCGAACTCATGGCCGCCCAGAAGGCCGCTATCGCCACCTGAGAACACCCATCATGAAAAAGATCGTCATCGCCTCCAACAACGCCGGCAAGCTGCGCGAGATCGCCCGTATCCTGGAACCCCTGGCCATCGAGGCCCTGCCCCAGGGCGCCTTCGGCGTGCCGGAATGCCCCGAACCCCACGTCACCTTCGTCGAGAACTGCATCGCCAAGGCCCGCCACGCCTCCGCCCACACCGGCCTGCCGGCCCTGGCGGACGACTCCGGCATCTGCGTCGACGCCCTCAACGGCGCGCCCGGCGTCTACTCCGCCCGCTTCGCCGGCGAGCCCAAGTCCGACGAGCGCAATAATCAGAAGCTCATCGAGACCCTGCGCGGCGAGCCAAACCGCAAGGCCCACTACTATTGCATCATGGTCTACGTGCGTTACCCCGACGACCCCCAGCCCATCATCGCCGAGGGCGCCTGGCACGGCGAGATCATCGACCAGCCCCGCGGCGACGGCGGCTTTGGCTACGACCCGTATTTCCTGCTGCCGGAATTCGGCCAGACCGGCGCCGAACTCGATGCCGACCAGAAGAACGCCATCAGCCATCGCGGCCAGGCCCTGCGCGCCCTGGCGGAGAAACTGCGCGACGCGGGGGCTTAGCCGCCGAAATCGTTGCCCACCAGTTCCAGCTTGGTGAGCAGTTCCCCCGCCCGTTTCTCGCCAGGCTTCAGCCGGCGCGCCGTCTCGATGCAGGAACGGGCTTCGCTGGCGATGCGCAGGTCGCGGCCGTATTGTTCCATCCAGGCGATCAGCAGGAAGGCGTGATTCAGCAACAGGCGCGGATTGTTGGGCATGCGCGCGCGCGCTTCGCGGGTGAACTCGATGGCCTCGTCCAGCTTGCCTTCCCTGGCCAGCTTGACGCCCTGGTTCATGCTTTCCGTGGCGGCGCGGGTGGCGCGATCCACCAATGCATGGCCCTCATCGGCCAGACCGGCCTGGGCGAACACCGCCTTGGCCCGTTCGAGGATTTCCGGGTGCTCGTGGTTGTTGCCGACCAGGCTGGTGAGCAGGGTCGCGGCGGTATCCTTCTCGCCCAGTTCCATGAGCGGCTTGGCCAGTTCCAGAATGGCTTCGGCCGGCAGTTCGTGCGCCTGCGCGCTCAATTCCCCGGACAGTTCCTGCGTCAGCGCGCGGGCCCGCTCCCGCGCTCCAGCCTGCAAGTGCACGGGGATCTCCAATGCCCGAGCCAGCAGCCGGGCCGTGTCATCCTCGCGTAGATCCACCGAGAGTTCCGCCAGTGCCCGCAGGGCTTCGTCGCCCTTGCCGCGCGCGAGTTGCACGCGCGACAACCACAGATAAGGATCGGCGGCCTTGAGCGGGGTTTGGCGGGCGAGGTCGATCTGACGCCGGAAGGCGCCCGCCGCGGTTTCCAGGTCGCCGCGCCGATAGGCGATCTCACCGAACTGCCCTTGCCGCGTCGGGGCATGCGGCGAGGTGGTCAGGGCCGCGTTCAACACCGCCTGGGCGGTGTCGAGATCCCCCAGCTTGTCCAGGGTACGGGCGAGCCAGTCGTGGGCTTCCAGATAGGCGCGATTGCCGCGGGTTACCTGCTCCAGTTCGGCGCGGGCTTCCGCGTGGCGGCCTTCCAGAAAGTGGATCTTGGCGAGGCCCAGGTGCGCCCAGGGCAGGTCGCGCTCGCCCAGGGCCTCCAGATAGATCTCGCGGGCATGGGCATGATTGCCCACGTGCAGGGCGAGATCGGCCTTCAGGCGCTTGAGGTCCCAGAGGTGGGGAGTGGGCTGGCCCAACTGGGCCTCCGTAAGATTGATGGCCTTCAGGTATTCACGATCCCGCATCGCCTGCTCGATCGGGGCAAGATCACGTCGGCGCGCCATCTGCCGGCTCAGGCGGGTGAACAGCAGGGTTTCCGTGATGGGCTTGAGCAGGTAATCGTCGGGGCGGGATTCCATGGTGCCGGTGACCATCTCGGCGGTCTTCTCCGCGCTGACCATCAGCCACACGGTATGCGGCGCCAGCAATTGCCGGTGGCGCGCCTCCTCCAGGATCTGCTGGCCGTTCAGGCCCTGGCCCAGGTGCAGGTCGCACAGCACCGCGTCATACCGGTGGCGCTCCAGCAGCGGGACGGCGGCCTGGCTGTTGGCCGCGAAGGTGACGCGCGTCGCCCCGGCCCGCGACAACAGGTCGCGCAGGATGCGGCGCATGCCCTCATAGTCCTCGATGACGAGGATTTCGGTGGAGGACAGGTCGGGCCTGGGCAGGTTCAGCATGGCGCGTGTCGCGGCGGCGGACCGGGCCGTTCAGGGCAGTTCCAGCATGAGCACGCCACCGCCCAGGGGGCCGCCGTTCTCCAGGCGCAGCATGCCGGCGCGGCCGGCGCCCTTGTGCATGCCGGCCACCAGCCCGGCGAAATACAGGCCGAGGCCGGTGCTGCCGGTTGTGAAGCTGATACCGCGCGCGCGCGCGTTGCCCTGGGCGAGGAGAAAATCGGGAAAACCGGGGCCGTCGTCTTCCACGCTGATGCGGGCGCCGCTTGCGTGCGGGCGCACGCGCAGCATGACCCGCCCCTTGCCGTAGCGCAGTGCGTTGTGCAGGGCCTGCACCACGACGCCGAAGATGAGGTCGTAATCCAGCCAGGCGCAGAGTTCCTCGTCGCAGTCGCATTCCAGGGTGATGCCTCTGAGCTCGGCCAGGTCCGCCACCCGCGCCAGCGCCTCGCGGGACAGGTCGGCGAGTACATGGTACTGGGAGTCGAAGGGATAGAATGCCTGATCGATTTTGTAGAGAGCCAGCAACTGCACCAGGTGATCGGATACGCGTTGCGCCTCGTACAGGGCCTGCGCGGTCTTCTCGCGCGCGCCGGAATCGGCGGGGACATCGCCCGGAGTGGTCAGGGCGTCCTGCAGATAGGCCACCATCACCCCCATGGAATTCTTCATGTCATGGATGGAAGACAGCAGAAACGTGGAGAGGTCCAGCTTGGAATCCGCTTCTTCCATCGAGGCAACTCCCGGTGAATGACCGCGACGATTATAGGCGGCAAGTCCCGCTTCCGGTGCGCATGCCCGGCCATCTGGCGGCGCCGCCGCCGCTGGGCGTCTACGTGCACCTGCCCTGGTGCGTGCGCAAATGCCCGTACTGCGACTTCAACTCGCATGCCGTCCGCGATGGCATTCCGGAGGCGCGTTACGTGCAGGCCCTGCTGCGCGATCTCGAAACCGCCGTGCCCCAGGTCTGGGGACGCGAAGTGTCCAGCATCTTCATCGGCGGCGGCACGCCCAGCCTGTTCTCGGCAGAGGCCATCGACCGCCTGCTCGCCGGCCTGCGCGCGCTGCTGCGTGTGTCTCCCTTGGCGGAGATCACCCTGGAGGCCAATCCCGGTACCTTCGAGCGTGCCCGCTTCCGCGATTTCGGCCAGGCCGGGGTAACCCGCCTGTCCCTGGGTGTGCAGAGTTTCGACGACGGTTATCTCGCCGCGCTGGGCCGCATCCATGGCCGCGGAGAGGCTCTGGCGGCGGCGGAGGCGGCGCTCGCGCTGTTCGACGAGGTCAACCTGGATCTGATGTACGCCCTGCCTGGCCAGACGCTCGAACAGGCCCGGCGCGATCTGGAGACCGCCATCCGGCTGGCGCCGCCGCATCTCTCCGCCTACCACCTGACGCTGGAGCCCAACACCCCTTTTGCCGCGATGCCGCCCGCCTTGCCCGACGACGATCTCGCCGCCGACATGCAGGAGATGGTGGAGGAACTGTTGGGCAGCGCCGGTTACGCGCACTACGAAACCTCCGCCTTCGCCCGCGACGGCCGGCGCTGCCGCCACAACCTCAATTACTGGAACTTCGGCGACTATCTCGGCTTGGGTGCCGGCGCCCACTCCAAGTTGTCGAGCGCGGAGCAGGTCGAACGCCAGGCCCGCATTAAGCATCCGCTGTCCTACATGGACGCGGTACTGCGGGAGCAGGACGGCGGCGCCGTCGCCGAATGCCGGGAACTCACGCGTCAGGACCGGGTGTTCGAATTCATGATGAACGCCCTGCGCCTGAGCGAAGGTTTCGACCCCCGCCTGTTCGAGGCGCGCACGGGACTGCCTCTTGCGGCCGCCGAGGCGGGCCTGCGACGGGCCGAGGCTCTAGGTCTGCTGCGACGCGAACCGCACAGCATTCTGCCCAGCCCGCGCGGGCGCCGCTTCCTCAACGAGTTGCTACAGCTTTTTCTCGACGAAGTCTGATCGCCCGCGGGAAGCGGAGCCCACTGATTTACTTGCCGGCGGTGGGCACCGGCTTGCTCTCGACAGCCTTGCCTTCCACGAATTCCACGGTCACCTTGCCCTGTTTTTCCGCCGGGCTGCCGCGGAACAGGTTGGTCAGCACGGGTTTTGAAGTATCGGACACGTTTTCCGCGGTGACGATCACACCGCCGGTCGCCAGGATGGCGACGGCACCGATGGGCAGCAGGGCCGCCCAGCCACGTTGCTTGAGCATGAGAACCTCCAGGGTCGGGTTGTGAAACCCCCATTCGAGCGGTTTGGTTAGCGCTACAAAATGGGCATCTGTTGATTTACTAATAGACCCCGTTGTCCCACCGATGACTCACCGATTGCCCGAGGTGGTCCTGGGACCGAACACCAGCGCCGTGGTGTCGCGGCTGGGCATGACCCCCAGGACCTTGGCGAACAAGGCCCGGCAACGGCCATAGAGGTGGGTGGCCTGGGTGAACTCGCCCTGCTGCATGTGGCCCCGCAACAGCCGCCGGCAGAGATCCTCCTCGAGGGGGAAGATTTCCCGCACCCGTTCATACAGCCGGGTCGCATCCGGCCAGCGCCCAGCACTTTCCAGGGACTGCCCGAAACGCCGCACGCCACGCAGCAAGCGGGCATGCAGGCGCTCGCGCGCGAGCAACGCCCAAGGGGCATCCTCGCCTTCCAGGAAATCGCCCTGATACAGGCACAGGGCCCGCTGCATGAGCTCCAGTCCTTGGTCGAGGTCGCTTGCCCGGTCGACATCGCCGAGCAGGCGTTCCAGCACGCGGATATCGATCCAGCACGCCTCGTCGCTCAGGGACAGCCGGCTGCATTCCAGGCGCAGGGCCGCGGGTTCGCGCAGCAGCCGGCGCAGGCGCTTCAACGCCATGTCGAAGGCGCCGCGAGAGATGGCGCCTTCCTCCCTGGGCCAGAGTTCGGCGGTGAGGCGGGAGACGGCGACGTCGCGGCCACCGTGCGCGATCAGGCAATGCAGCAGTTCCAGCGGGCGGCGCTGCGCCTTGCCGGAAAACCGCAGGGGCTGGGCGTCGACCACGATGGCGGGTCGTCCCATGGTATGCACGCGCAATGGATACGGCCAGCGTTCCAGAGCGGGGGAGGGGGGACGTAGGGTGAACAGCCGGATCAGGCGATGCGCCTGTTCGCTTGCCACGTCCCGCGCCAGGGCTTCCGCGCAAAGCTCGGCGAGCATGTCGGGCGCCGCCGTGCCAAGGCGACGGGGTACCTCGCCCTGGCCGACGCGGCGCAGGGCATGTTGCAGCGCCGGCGGAATCTCCACGCTGAGCTCGGAGATTTCGATCCAGGCACGCAGGCACAGCAGGTCGCAGCGCAAATCAGGCGGCGTCTCGGCGTGATCGACCCACTCCGCGAGGAGATTGGCTGCTTCGCGCAGGCTGCCGCTGCGGGCCATGGCGAAGGCGGAAACCCACATCTTCTCTGCCGCATCCGCCGTTGCATCGCGCATGAACGTTTGAACATACGAGGCCATTTTCCCTCCCTGCCTCGCATCCCCCTTCCTTATATACCCAGTTTAGACCCGATGCCGGCCTGGTGGCCATGGCCCGGGCGCGTTGGGGGAGCAATCCGGCGCGCCTTTGTGGCGCGACTCGCTCAGTGTGTGTTCGGCTTGTCTGGGCTTACGCCAGGGCGGCGCGGCGTGCCGCCATCATTTCTTGCAGGATGGGGGTGCAAATGACCTCCAGGGCCAACTTGAGTTCACCGCCGGGGACCACCAGGGTGGTGGGGCGGGACATGTAACTGCCGGGAATGCGCCGCAGGAGATCGGGGAAGTCGTGGCGGCGGCGGTCACGGAAATGGATGACCAGCACGGATTCGTTGGGGGTGGGCACGTCCCGCGCGAAGAAAGGATTCGAGGTGTCGACCAAGGGCATGCGCTGGATGTTGATATCGGTGAGGCCGAACTGCGGCACGATGTAATGGATGTAGTCCTCCATGCGGCGCAGGATGGTCTCCACCGATTCGGCGGGGTCGCAGTAGCCCTTGGCGCAGTCGCGATGGATCTTCTGGATCCATTCCAGGTTGATGGCCGGCACCACGCCGATCAGCAGATCCACGTGCTGGGCCACGTCGATGCCTTTTTGCCCGACGCGGCGGTCGATTTCCGGGGGGAAATGGCGCGCATCCACCTTGCGCCGGGTCCAGGTTTCGGCCACCAGGCCGCCGTGCTGGCCTTCATAGAAAAGCAGGTCGCTGCCTCCCGACATAGGGCCCCAGGGCGTGAATTCGCCCGCGTCCACGCCCAGGGCGCGGCCGCGCGCCTCGTTGTGCGCATATTCGCGCAGCACGCCGCCACCGGTTTCGCCATAGGTCCGGAAGAAGGTCTCCAGTTCAGGGAACAGGTTGCAGTCCGGGCCGAACCAGGAAAGACGGCGTCCGCTGGCGCGCGCTTCACGCAGCAGGGCGGCGAACTGGCGGTCGGTGAAGCGGCGGAAGGTGTCGCCGTGGACGACCGCAGAGCGGATGTCCTGGCGCGAAAAAATATCCTTGAAGGCGTGGCGCACTGTGGACAGACCGGCGCCGGCCATGCCGGTGACGGCAATGATGGGATGCCTTGCGGACATGCGGTTCTCCCCCGAAAACCTGGCAACGAAGCATGCATGCTAGCACCGAAGCGGTGGCCGGCCGACGCCCGCGCGCTGCTCGCATCGGCCCGGCCACGGCGCGCAGCCAGCAGCCCTATACTGGCGGCATGACGAACCGGCGTGCGCGCCCGGCAGCCTCCCGCTGACCGTCGCCCTGCCGTGGTCGGGCGCGTTATCCTACCCTCACCTCACGGGCCGCCGGCCTCACCAGCTGTTGGCCCGCCTGCCTGGAAGACAGCCATGAACGAGTGTTGCGAACACGATCATCCCGCCGGCGAGCCCGGCCACCTGGGCATTCCCCGCAGCGGCCGCTTCGACGCGGCAGCCTTCGAACGGGCGGTCACCGATCTCCTGCGCGCCTGCGGGGTGGAGCCGGATTCGGCGCATACCGGCAAGACCGCGCGGCGGGTGCGCGAGCTTTGGGAAAAGCGTCTGCTCGGCGGCTACGACATGGATCCGGGCGAGGCCCTTGGCGAGGGTTTCGCCGATCCGCGCGAGGACATGGTGGTGGTGCGCGGCATCGCCATCCACGGCGTCTGTCCGCATCACCTCGTTCCCTTCCGTGGGGTTGCCCACGTCGCCTACGTGCCGGGCGGACGCCTGCACGGCTTCGGCCGCATCGCCCGGCTGGTGGATGCCATCGGCCATCGCTTCACCTATCAGGAATGGATGACACGCGACATCGTCGAGGCCCTCGTCGCCCATGGCAAGGCGCGCGGTGCCGCCTGCGTCATCGAGGCCGAGCAGTTGTGCCTGTTGCTGGGCGAGGACCGCCGCGGTGATGAACGCGTGGTGACGCAGGCCTTCTCCGGCTGTTTCCAGCACGATATCCAGTGGCGCAACGAATTTCTGCGTGCCATCGCCAGTCGCATGCCATGAGCGTCCCCGACCCTGTCCTGCGGCCGCGCACCCTGGTGCCGCCGCCCCTGGTCTACGCGCTGGCGCTCGGCGCGGCCTGGTGGCTGGAGGGACGCTGGTCGCTGGGATTCGACGCGGGTGCGGCCGGGCGCGGGCTCGGCTGGAGCCTGATCGGCCTCGGCCTGCTGGGTTTCGTCTGGGCACTGGCCGCGATTTGGGGGCAGCGCACCACGGTCAATCCCTACAAGGCCGCCTCCAGTCTGGTTACCGGCGGTCCCTTCGCGTATTCCCGCAATCCCATCTACGTCAGCGACTGGCTGATCTACCTGGGCGTCACCCTGCTGCTCGGCACGCTCTGGGCGCTGCTCCTGGCCCCCCTGGTCTGGTGGGTCATGCGCCATGGCGTCATCGCCCACGAGGAAGCCCATCTGCTGGCGAAATTCGGCGACGAATACCGTGCCTACCAGGCCCGCGTACGCCGCTGGCTGTGATCCACGCGTTCATGGAGAAGCGATGCGCGATCGTTACGGCTGGACCCTGATCAGCCTGCACTGGCTGACCCTGCTGCTGATCCTCGCGGCCTACACCCTGGGCACCCTGCTGCAGGACATGCCGCTGTCGCCGACCAAGCTGAAACTCTATGCCTGGCACAAGTGGATCGGCATGCTGGTGCTGTTCCTGCTGCCGCTGCGCACCCTCCTGCGCTGGCGTGACGGCTTCGACCACCGTCGCGACCTGCGTCCCTGGGAAGCCAGCCTGTCCGGCGGGGTGCACGCCGCCCTCTACGTTCTCATGCTGCTGGTGCCCCTGTTCGGCTGGCTGCACAGTTCTGCGGCGGGCTTCCCGGTGGTGTGGTTCGGCGTGCTGCCGCTGCCGGACCTGGTAGGAAAAGACAAGGTGCTGGCCGAGGTGTTCAAGGAACTTCACGGCAGCGCGGTCAATCTGCTCGTGATGCTGGTCGCCCTGCATGCGGCCGCGGCCGTGTACCACCATTACTTTCGGCGCGATGGCGTGCTGGCGCGCATGCTGCCCTGGTTGAGGAGAAGAACATGAAGTGGCTGTTGTCCGTTCTGCTGGCGAGCCTCGTCACCCCGGCCTGGGCGCAACCCTGGAAGGTGGATTACGCGCGCAGCGAGATCCGCTTCGTCATCAAGCAGATGAACGTGCCGGTGGAGGGGGGCTTCAAGCGCTTCCAGGTGACCGCCGACTTCGACGTGGCCAAACCCGAGCAGGGCATGTTCCGCGTCGAGGTGGACGTGGCCGGCATCGACACCGGTTCCGACGAGGGCGACGCGGAAGCCCGGCGGCCGGCCTGGTTCGATGCCGCGCGCCACCCCAAGGCGGTGTTCGTGTCGAAGAACATCCGCCGCGACGGCCCTGGCCGTTACGTCATGACCGGCGATCTCACCGTCAAGGGACGCACGCGGCCGCTGAGCGTGCCCCTCGTCCTCACCGCCCAGCGCCCCGGCGGCTGGCTGGCCAGCGGCCGCTTCGCGCTCAAGCGCACCGACTTCGACATCGGCGGCGGCGAATGGGCCGACCCCTCGGTGGTGGCCAACGACATCGACGGCCGCTTCAAGCTACTGCTCATGCCCTGAAAGGATGCCCATGCGCTCATTCGCCGCGCTTTTCCTGCTCGTCAGCCTGCCGGCCTGGTCCGTCGAATCCTTCGTGCTGGATCCGGAACATACCTTCCCCAGCTTCGAGATCAGGCATCAGGGCATTTCCACCCTGCGCGGCAAGTTCAACCGCAGCCAGGGCCGCGTCGTGCTCGACCCGAGCGGGCAGCAGAACCTGATCGAGGTGCGGGTCGACGCGGCCTCCGCGGACTCGGGGCACGACGGCCTCAACAAGAAACTGCAGGGCGGTTTGTTCTTCAATACCGCGCGCTTCCCGGAGATTGTCTTTGTCTCGAATAACGTGGAATTTGCCGACGGCAAGCCGGTGCGCGCCCACGGCGAGCTGACCATGCTGGGTGTCACCCGCCCCGTCACCCTGGAGATCCGCGATTACGCCTGCACCCTGCAGTTCCTCACACGCCGGCCCATGTGTGGCGCGGATGTGCACACCAGCATCCGGCGCACGGACTTTGGCATGAACTTCGGCGCGCCCAACATCATCGGCGACGAGGTCCGGCTCGCCATCGAGGTCGAAGGCTTCAGGCAATAGCAGGAAAGATGGGGGAAGATGGTCGGGGTGAGAGGATTCGAACCTCCGGCCTCCACGTCCCGAACGT
>VGVT01000045.1 GCA_016873935.1 Betaproteobacteria bacterium
GAGACCGCCGCCGCCGAGACCGCGCGCGAGCGCCTGTGGATGAGCACCCTCAACGCCCTGTCGGCCTACCAGATGTACCGCCTGCATGTCGGCGTGCACGTCTCGGGGCCGGAGGTGATGCGCTTCCTGCTCGCCGACCCGCATTTCCCGCGCAGCGTCAGCCATTGCCTCGGCGAGATCGAGAACTGTCTGTGCGACCTGGTCAACTACGAGGAACCCCTGAAGGTGGCTCGCCATGCCTGGAAGCGCCTCGACGGCGCGCGCCTGGACGATCTCACCGCGGACAACCTGCACGACCGCCTGGACCAGATGCAGGGCGACCTGGCCGAACTGCACACCGCCATCTCGCGGCAGTACTTCCATCTGCACCAGCACAGCGCCCTGCCCGAACAGACCCTGAGCCAGTGAATCCGTCACCCTGCTGCCATCTTTCCCCTACCCGGCCCACCTCGCCATGATCCCTCCTTCCCTCGACTTCCCCCGCTACGGTGACAAGGAAAACTCGGACTTCTTCGAGGAATACCTGGTGCAGCTCCTGGAGGAACGCGACCGCAGCGGCCTCACCCACGAGATCCGCCAGATCGACGCCCTCATGATCACCGTGGAACCGGGCCACTCCATCGCCTACATCGGCGAACTGTGCCTGATGACGCCCTACCACTACCTGGTCACCCTGGAGTCGGAAAGCCACTTCACCCACGTGCTGCGCATCGACATGAGCGCCCCGGACGTGCTCGTGCGCGAGGTCAAGGACCCCGCCACGCGCGGCATCTTCCGCAGCCTCAACGAGGTCTATCCGATCGGCGCGAAAAAGCCGAACTCGCGCTACATGGGGGAAATCTTCCGCGTCGGCAGCCTGCACGACGTGGTCGACCTGCAGAAGTCTCGTGACGTGCGCTTCTTCGACCAGGACCAGATCCGCAAGCTGGAACTGCCCGGCAACATGGCGGTGGTGAAGCCCAGCCCCTACACCCACAACATCGTCGGCTACTGGGAACGGCCCGAGTCCCACATCCGCGTCTACGCCCTCGGCATCTCCAGCATCCGCGCCGACGTGCAGGCCGCCTACGCAGCGGCGAAGGAAACCCAGGAAAAACTCGGCCTCGACACGCTGCTGCTGCCCATCGACCACCTGGCGACGCGGGTCTACAGCCAGAACCGCGAGGCGGCCATCCTCGAATACCTCACCCTCACCAGTTACTACTACTGGGGCTCCTACGACATCGCCGACCAGAACTCCTCGACCAACGTCACCAAGAGCGTGCACTTCGACAACGAGCTGGAGAGCCCCGCCAAGGTCTTCACCGCCGCCAACCACCCCTACTTCGTCAACCACCTTTTGCAACTGCCCTCCCCCACCGAGGCCTTCGTGCGCAACTACGGCCCGCGCCTGCACCACCTGGCGGTGGCGGTGAACGACGGCAAGACCGGCGGCAAGGCCAACATCGACTACGTGGTGGACGCCCTGCGCGACTGCGGCCAGGACTTCCTGCTGGATGTGATCGGCAGCGAGGAGGAGGGCTTGAAGCAGATCTTTTCCAGCGCCTCGGAGTACTCCAGCCTGATCATCGAGTACGTGCAGCGCTTCGGCGACTTCCAGGGCTTCTTCACCAAGGGCAACGTGGCCCGGCTGACCCACGCCGCCGGCGTCGAGGAACAACTGCGCGCCATGGACGAGGCAGCGCGCAAGGCCGACGTGGCAATCTGAAGCGTGCGTATGCCGCTGAAACCGAATGCCTCGCTTGGGCCGGGAGGGGCTCTGGATCGGGGCAACCCGAATCCTGGCGTTGTCCCAGTAGCTTGAGTCGGGTCACAGAATTCCACCTTAGCGGTTTCCTAAACGGTTAACCGCCATCTGTTGACTGGATGCAGCACAACGAAGCGTCGGGGGTGCCAAGCCTGAATGCGCGAACGATAGAAGGCGTTGAAATCCTTTGTCCGTCGTCTGAGGAGCAAACCGCCATCGCCACCGTCCTCGCCGACCTGGACGCCGAGATCGCCGCCCTGGAAGCTCGTCTCGCCAAGGCCCGTCTGCCCCGCGGTCGGCCCGCACCTGGTTTTCAGGAAAATAATCCATTTTTCCTGAAAAAATACTATCCTTTCGTTCATGCAAGCCGTTGAACAAAAAATACTTTCACGGATATATGGGCGCGGCAGGGGTTGGGCCTTCACCAAGACGGATTTCGTCGCCGGTTTTGGCGAGGCGAACATCCACCAGGCCCTCTCCTCGCTGGCCCGCGCCGGGATCATCCGCCGCGTCTGCCACGGGGTCTACGACTACCCGCGCCGGAGCGAACTGCTTGGCCAGGCCCTGAGCCCGGACGTGGACCAGGTGGCCCAGGCCCTGGCGCGCAAGTTCAACTGGCGCATCCAGCCTTCGGGCGAGGCGGCGCTGAACCTGCTGGGCCTGTCCACCCAGGTGCCGGGGCGCTGGGTCTACCTGTCCGACGGGCCAAGCCGTGAATACGCGCTGGGCGAGGATAGCCGCCAGGCACTGGCCTTCCGCAAGTCGTCCCTGAAGGAAACCGGCTTCAACCTGCGCGAGAGCGGCCTGCTGGTCCAGGCCCTGAAAGCCCTGGGCAAGGAGCGGGTGAACAGCACGGTGATCGACACCCTGCGCCGCCGCATGGACGCCAAGTTGTGCCCGCGCATCCTCGATGAGACCCGTGCGGTGCCCGGCTGGGTTTTGCAGATCATCAAGCAGGTCTGCGGGGGCGGGGCCTGATGGACCGGGTGGCCCACCTTTCCGACGCGCAGCGCCGGGAACTGTTCACGGAAACGGCGGCCCGGCTGGGCATGACGCCGGCGGTGGTGGAAAAGGATTTCTGGGTCACCTGGGTGCTCGACCGGCTGTTCGCCGTGTCGGCGTTGGCGCGACTTCTGATGTTCAAGGGCGGCACCAGCCTGTCCAAGGCCTATGGCCTGATCGAGCGGTTTTCCGAGGACATCGACCTGATTCTGGATTGGCGGGTGCTGAGCGGCGAGGACTTGTTGGCTGAAAGGTCGCGTACACAGCAGACCAAGCTGAACGATGAAATCAACCGGCTGGCTCAGGACTACATCGCCGGGGAGTTGCTGGAACAGGTGCGGACCGCACTGGGCGACGTATGCCATTGCGGCATCGGCGAGGACGACCCGCATGTGATCGACGTGCGCTACCCGGCGGCCTTTTCCGACGATTACCTGCGTCCGGAGGTTCGACTGGAGATTGGCCCGCTGGCCGCCTGGCTGCCCCATGAAGACCGGACGATCCGTTGCTATGCGGCGCAGGCGTTCCCGCGGTTGTTCGGGCATGTTTCATTCCCGGTGCGGGTAATCCGCGCCGAGCGGACCTTCTGGGAAAAAGCGACGATCCTTCATGCCGAAGCCCATCGTCCGGATGACAAGAGGCAGCCCGCCCGCTACTCGCGCCACTATTACGACCTGGCGCAAATGGCGGCATCGCCGATCAAGGATCGGGCATTGGCTGATACCGGGTTATTGGCCGAGGTGGTTGCCTTCAAGGAGAGGTTCTATTTCAGCGCATGGGCACGTTACGATCTGGCCGTGCCGGGCAGTCTGCGCCTGGTGCCGGATGGAACGGTCTTGAAGGTTGTGACCGATGACTATCGCGCCATGGCCAACATGATCTTCGGTTCAATACCACCTTTCGAGGCCATCCTGGCCACCTTGAAGAACCTGGAAAACGAGATAAACGAGAGAAAGCCAAATTAGCTCACGTCGTTATTTTACATTTACACAAAATACTAAAATAATGGCGATGCTTATTTTAATCCCCGGGAGGGTCGCCGATGAAGGATTTCCAGGCTGGCCGGCTTGTCCAGCGGGCGCACTACAAGAGTTTTCAGCCCAACCCCGTCCACCGCGCCTGGGTGGTGGACGACATGGCCCTGCTCCACTTGCTGGGCCAGGCGGACCGCGAACTGGGGCGGTTGGACATGTATTCCGAATACATCCCCAACATCGACCTGTTCATCCGCATGCACGTGCTGAAGGAAGCGCGGCAGTCGAGCAGGATCGAGGGCACCCAGACCACCATGGAGGAGGCGCTGCTGGACCGGGAGGACGTGGCCCTGGAACGGCGCGACGACTGGGAAGAGGTGCAGAACTACGTGGCGGCGATGAACACGGCGGTGGACCGGCTGCAATCGCTGCCCTTTTCCGCCCGGCTGATCCGCGAGACGCACAAGACCCTGATGCAGGGCGTTCGCGGCAAGCACAAGCAGCCGGGCAAGTTCCGTCGCAGCCAGAACTGGATCGGAGGGGCGAGCATCGATGACGCGGTGTTCGTGCCGCCGATGCATGAATCGGTGGCCGAACTGATCGGCGACATCGAGAAGTTCGTGCATGACGAACACCAGCATTTCCCCGGACTGCTGAAGATCGCTCTGGTGCATTACCAGTTCGAGACCATCCACCCCTTCCTGGACGGCAACGGCCGCGTGGGCCGTCTGCTGATCACCCTGTATCTGGTCAGCCGGGGCATCCTGAAACGGCCGGTGCTGTACCTGTCGGACTTTTTCGAGCGCAACCGCCAGCTTTATTACGACAACCTGATGCGGGTGCGGGAAAAGAACGATCTGCTGCAATGGTTCCGGTTCTTCCTGGTGGGCGTGATCGAGACCGCGAAGAACAGCATCGAGACTTTCGACAACATCCTCAAGCTGCAAAAGCAGGTGGAAGCCCAGTTGCAGACGCTGGGCAGCCGGGCGGCGAACGCGCAGAAGGTGATGTGCTATTTGTATCAGCGGCCACTGATCAACGCGGCGAAGGTGGGCGAAGTGACGGACATGTCGCCGGCCTCGGCTTACAAGTTGATTGCCGATCTGGAGCGTTTCGGAATACTGAAGGAAATCACTGGCGGCAAGCGCGGGAAAGCGTATGCGTTCGAAGCATATTTGAATCTGTTCAGGTAGTTAGGCCTCACGGCTCGCAGACCTGTTTGTGACCACCCTGAAGCTACCGAAGGCGATGCGTGACTTGCAAATGTCGACTTGCTTGGCGTTGACCAGGCGCCATCCACTTCAGGACGCCCACCGCCGGGCCAAGTGGCCTCCACGCCCCGGGCGCGCGGCCGCTGGCCCTACTGGCCCATGCCGCCGAGAAAATCCTTGCGGCCCATGAGGCCGATGCGCACCGGCTGCACTTTCCAGATCTCGTCGCAGTATTCCCGGATGGTGCGGTCCGAGGAGAACTTGCCGCTGCGCGCCACGTTGAGGATGGACATGCGCGTCCACTGTTCCTTGTCCCGGTAGGCCTCGTCCACCCGGCCCTGGCAATCCAGGTAGGCGCGGAAGTCGGCCATCAGCAGGTAGGGGTCGTGATAGAGCAGGCTGTCCATCAGCGGCCTGAAAACCTCGCGATCGCCGCGCGAGAAGCAGCCTTCGCGCAGGAGATCCATGACCGCCTTGATGAGAAAAAGCCGCGACAGGCGCGCGTGGTCGCCGAGGAAGTGGATGCGCACCGCGTCCAGGTGGACCGCGCGCACCGAACCGGAACGTCGCGCCCCGGAAAGGCGCTTCCGCCTTCAGAGGCTTCGCCGCGCCACGCCGTCTTCCGCGAAGACCAGACCGGCGAATCGCGGCAGCAGTTCGGCCGCCACCGGGGCTTCCGCCAGGTCGCGCCGGATCAGCGCCGGATCCCGGCCGGCGGCGCGCACCGCATCGGCCAAACGGCCGACATAGCCGCGCATCCGCGCCACGTCGAACTCCGGGTGGAACTGAATACCCCAGGCCCGGCGACCACAGCGGAAGGCGTGGGAGGGTTCGAAGGCGTTGGCGGCCAGGCGCACGGCGCCGGCGGGGAGCGCCGTCACCGTCTGCGCGTGCACCGCATGGGCGGCGAAGCGGCCGGGCAGGCCGGCGAACAGCGCATCGTCGGCCGCCGCCTGCAGCAGCTCGATGTCCACCGTGCCGATTTCGCGGCCGCCGGGGTGGTAGTCGACGCGGCCGCCCAGGGCCTGCGCCAGCAACTGGTGACCGAAGCAGATGCCCAGGAAGGGCACCTCCGCCGCCACCACCCGGCGTAGCCAGTCAGCCAGCCGGAGCATCCAGGGTGCCTGCTCGGTAAGCATGGCGTGGGCGCCGGTCATCACCACCCCGGCGCAGGCCGCCGGGTCGGGCAGCGCAGCCATCCGGCGCGGATCCACCACACGGATCGTCGCGGCCGGCAACCCGAGACCGGCGGCCACCCAGTCGTCGAAGTCGCCCAGGGTCCTGGCCAGGTCGGGAAAAGTCTCGCCGACCTTGACGATGAGCAGGCGCCGATCCTCATCCGGCATGCGCTTCCTCCGCCAGGCGGTCGACCGTCACCCCGACATCCAGGCTGTGTCCGCCGCCGCCGTAGATCACCCCCTTGAGGGGCGCCACGTCGCCGTAGTCGCGGCCCCAGGCCAGGGTGAGATGGCCCTCGCCGGCGGCGCCGCCGTTGGTGGGATCGAAGTCGAACCAGCCCTGATGCGGCAGGTAGATGGCGATCCAGGCGTGCGAGGCGTCGGCGCCTTCCAGGCGGGGCTGGCCTTGCGGCGGCGTCGTCTCCAGGTAGCCGCTGACGTAGCGGGCGGCCAGTCCGAGGCCGCGCAGGCCGGCCAGCGCCAGATGGGCGAAGTCCTGGCAGACGCCGTGGCGTTCGGCGAGCACCTCGGCCAGCGGCGTGTCGATGCGGGTGGCGCTGGGCCGGTAGTGGAACTCCGCGCGGATGCGGGCGGCCAGGTCGGCCACCGCTTGCAGCAGGGGTCGACCGGGCGGGAAGCTGGCCCGCGCATAGTCCAGGGCGGCGGTTTCCAGCGGCACGAAGGCGGAGGGCAGGCGGCATTCGCGCGCCAGGATGCAGTCGGCGCCGGCTTCCTCGGCCTCGCCGATGGGCCGCGCCAGGTGGGCGGCCACTTCTTCCCAGGGCGGTGAGGCGTTCGGCGGGTCGGTGACGACCCGCTCCACCAGGCTGCTGGCGGTGACCGCGAGACCCGCGTGCGGCCGGCGCAGGGTGAACCAGGTGACCCGGTTGCCCCAGGCATCCAGCCGGTCGCGGCGGTCGTCCGCGCCGGGGTCGAGTTCGAGGCGGCTTTCCAGCACCTGCTGGCCGGGGGTGGCCCGCGGCAGCAGGCGGGCCTCGCCGTAATTGAGGCCGATGTCCCGCGCGTAGCGGTAATGGTTGACGTGGTCGATGCGGAAGCGCGGCATGCTCAGCCCTCGCCCGCCGCCGCGAGCAGCACGTGCTGTTCCTGCACGTGGGTGAACCAGGCGTGGGTGACGGCGTCGGAGGCACTCGCCAACAAGTCGCCCAATTCGCGCAGGATGACGGTGAGGCGCTGGCGCTCACCGGCGTCGACGATGAGGTCCTCCACCATCGCCTCGCTGGCATGCAGGCGTTCCTCGGCGCTGAACAGCAGGCGCTCGGCGCGGCCGCGCTGGCCGCTGGCGGTGAGTTCCTGCAGATGGCGGCGGGCGGTGCGCAACTGGTAGATCAGCGAGCGAGGACTATCGGTGTCCCACAGCAGCAGGTCCAGCACCCCGGCAAGGAAGGGTTCGCTGCGGTAGCGGCGGCGGAAGGTGACCAGGCTGTCGGCGCTTTGTAGCGCCAGCGACAGGCTTTCCCGTTCCGCCTCGCCGGCCAGGCGCGATTCCAGGGTGCGGGCGAGCAGCAGCGCCAGGGTCTGGCCGCGCTCGATGCGGCGGCCCAGGTCGAAGAAGCGGAAGGCGGCCTCGCGCGACAGGGTTTCCGATGCCAGCCCGGCGAGGCCGGCGAGGGCGTCGATGAGGCGGCCCAGCCAGAGGTCGGTGCGTTCCCGTCCCGCTCCGCTGCGCGAACGGCCGGCGGCGCGCGGACCCCAGTCCCGTTCGACCCGTTCGACCCGGTCGAGCAGGCGCCAGATGGCCACCGACCAGTATTCGCGGGTGCCGTAGGCGCAGGCCAGCAGGGCGCGCACGGAGTGGGCGAGGTTGCCGGGCTGGTCGGGCCGGGTGGTGAGTTCGCGCACGCAGGCCGCCAGGTCGGGCCGCTCGGCGCAGCCGCACTCGCCCGGCGGGTAGCCCATGAGGCCCATGAGGGCCTCCAGCACCGGCCCCAGTCCGGGGGTGGTCTCCTCTTCCCAGAGGCCGTCGAGCACCGCCCGCAGCAAGCGGGCGACGGCTTCGGCGCGCTCCAAGTAGCGGCCGGCCCAGAACAGGTTGTCCGCCGCACGGCTGGTGAGCAGGCCGCTTTCCCGCCGGTGCGGCGTCGGGCTGGGGCCCTTCTGCGGCAGGCGGGCGGGAGCGATCCAGGTGTCCTTGTTGAGGGCGCCGCGCTGGCCCGAGAGCTTGCCGCCGCTGGCGCAGCGGGTGAGGCCGCCGGGCAGGGCGGCGTAGCCGTCGGCGTCCGCCCGCGCCACCAGGAAAGTGCGCAGGCTGGCGCGATGCGGCGTCAGCCGGCCTCCGTGCAGGGCGGGTACGGTGGACAGGACGAGGGGCTGCTGGCCGACGTAGAGATGCGGCCGGGCGCGGATGCGATCCTTCCAGGCGGCGAGCTGCTTGCGGTCCAGATCGCCGCCGAACACCGTCTCGCTGGCCACGCCCCGGTTGATCGGCTTGAGCACCAGGCGGGACAGATTGGCGAGGACGTGTTCGCGTTCCTTGTCCTGGCCGCACCACCAGGTGGCGGCGGTGGGCAGCAGCAAATCCTCGCCCAGCAGGGCCTCGGCCAGGGCGGGCAGGAAGGGCATCAGGGCGGGGTTCTCGAGCAGCCCGCTGCCCAGGGGATTGGCCAGGGCCACCTGGCCGCGCCGCACCGCCTCGACCAGGCCGGCGGTGCCCAGGCGGGAATCGGCGCGCAGTTCCAGGGGGTCGCACCAGTCCTCGTCGACCCGGCGCAGGATCACGTCCACCGGCTTCAGGCCCTGCACCGATTTCAGCCAGACGCGGCCGTCCTTGACGGTGAGATCGTCGCCCTGGGCCAGGCTGTAGCCCAGGCGGGCGGCGAGATAGGCGTGCTCGAAATAGGTTTCGTTGGCGGGTCCGGGAGTCAGCACCACCACCTGGGGGATCTCCCGCGCCGCCTCGGCCAGGCTGTTCAGGCTCGCCTGCACCGCGTCCAGCCAGGCGTTGAGGCGCACCACCCGGTTGCTTTCCAGCAGTTCCGGGAAGGTGCGCGCCATCACCGAGCGGTTTTCCAGGGCGTAGCCGGCGCCCGAGGGCGACTGCGTGCGGTCGGCCAAGACCCACAGCCGGCCGTCTGGCCCCCGCGCCAGGTCGGCGGCGTAGAAGATCAGCCGACGGCGATGCGCCGGCAGGGCGCCGAGCAGGGGGCGCAGGAAGCCGGCGTGGCCGAGCACCAGTTCCGGCGGCAGCAAACCGCGCCTGAGCAGGTGTTGCGGGCCGTACAGGTCGCGCAGCACCCGATCCAGCAGGCGCGCCCGCTGTTCCAGACCCGCCTCGATGGCGGCCCACTCGCCGGCGTCCAGCACCAGGGGCACCGGGTCCAGTTCCCAGGTGCGGGTGTAGCCGCGCGGATCGTCGTAGACGTGGTAGGTGACGCCGTTCTCGCGCAGCAGCCGCTTGATGCGCTGGTTGCGCGCCGACCAGTCGCGCGCCGACAGGGTGGACAGGCCGGTGACCAGTTCCCGCCAATGCGGACGCACCCCGGCCTCCGCATCCCACATCTCGTCCCAGGCGTCGGCCAGGGCGTGGTAATCCGGAGTGTCGGGAAACAGGGTGGTCTGGGTCGAGGTCATTCAGGCTGGCGGCGCAGGTCCAGCGTGTAAGGATACTCGGTGAGCAATTCCTCCGGCGGCGGCGCCATCGGCCCGAGGCGGCCACCCTGGGGTAAAAACTCGGCCAGGCGGGCCAGGTCGGGCGGCACCGGCAGCGCGCCCGGGGTGTGGCCCCAGGGCCAGTAGCGGTTGACCCGGCGCGCCTCGGCTTCGAAGGCATTCACCGGGAACACGTCGTAGCTGCGGCCGCCGGGATGGGAGACATGGTAGGTGCAGCCGCCGATGGCCTTGCCGCTCCAGGTGTCGATGAGGTCGATGACGAGGGGCGAGTGCACGCCGATGGTGGGATGCAGCGCCGAGGGCGGCTGCCAGGCCCGGTAGCGGATGCCGGCGACGTATTCGCCGTGGCATCCGGTGTTGCGCAGCGGCACGCGGCGGCCGTTGCAGGCCAGGACATGGCGGTTGTCGGTGAGGCCGCTGACCTTCACCTGCACGCGCTCCACCGACGAGTCGACGAAACGCGCGGTGCCGACGTTGGTGAGTTCCTCGCCGAGCACGTGCCAGGGTTCCATGGCGGTACGCAACTCGATCTCGATGTCGTCGATCTTCACCGTGCCGATGCGCGGGAAGCGGAACTCGATGAAGGGATCGAGCCAGTCGTCCTGGTAGGGGAAGCCCGCCTCGCGCACGTCGCGCAGGGCGTCGAGCACGTCGGCGCGGACGTGATGCGGCAGCATGAAACGGTCGTGCAGTTCCGTACCCCAGCGCACCAGCTTGTGGCGGTAGGGCTTGTCCCAGAAGCGCGCCACCAGGCAGCGCAGCAGCAGCATCTGCGCGGCGCTCATCTGCCAGTGCGGCGGCATCTCGAAGCCGCGGAACTCCACCAGGCCCTGGCGGCCGCTCGGGCTGTCCGGGGAATACAGCTTGTCGATGGAGAACTCGGAACGATGGGTGTTGCCGGTGAGGTCCACCAGCAGGTTGCGCAACAAGCGGTCCACCAGCCAGAGCTGGCTCACCTCCCCCTTCGGCATCTGCTGGAAGGCGATCTCCAGTTCGTACAGCTTCTCGTCGCGGCCCTCGTCCACCCTGGGCGCCTGGCTGGTGGGGCCGATGAACAGTCCGGAGAACAGGTAGGACAGGCCGGGATGGTGCTGCCAGAAGGTGACCAGGCTCATGAGCAGGTCGGGCCGGCGCAGCATGGGGCTGTCCTGGGGGGTGGGGCCGCCCAGGGTGACGTGGTTGCCGCCGCCGGTGCCGGTATGCCGCCCGTCCAGCATGAATTTTTCCGTGGTCAGGCGGGCCAGGCGCGCCTCCTCGTAGAGGTCGCGGGTGTTGGCCACCAGTTCGTCCCAGGAAGAGGCCGGGTGGATGTTGACCTCGATGACGCCGGGGTCGGGGGTGACCATGAGGCGCTGGAGGCGGTAGTCGCGGGGCGGTTCATAGCCCTCAAGGATGACCGGGGTTCGCAGTTGGCCGGCCACGGCCTCCACCGCCGAGGTGAGGGCCAGGTAGTGTTCGAGCACGGAAAGCGGCGGCATGAAGACGCGGATGACGCCACCCCGGGCTTCCACGCACAGGGCCGTATGGGGCACGTCTATTGCATTTCCCCCCTTTGAAAAAGGGGGGGTGGGGGGATTCAAAGACCTGGCGATACCATCTGAATCCCCCCCCGCCGCCCATTTCCAAAGGGGGGAGTCGGTTTGCGGCGCATCCGCCAGCGGCTGGTTCTGGATATCCGGATGGCTCGCCAACTCCGGCTCGAAGGAGGCAAAGCGTCGCGCGATCTCGCCAAAGCCGTCCGGCAGGGCCTCCCGCGGCGCGAACAGATCCAGGGGCCAGGTCGGTTCCTTCTTCTCCTCGGCCACCCAGGGCAGGCTGGCCAGGGGCAGGCGCAGGCCCATGGGCGAATCGCCGGGCATCAGATACAGGCGGTCGCGGCGGAATTCCCACGGCCCGCTCCGCCAGGTCCCGGCATGCCAGTCCCAGGCCAGGGGCAGGGCATAGCCGACCGGCTCGTCCAGACCCCGTGACAACTTCTCGGCCAGGCTGCGTCGTGCCTGGGGATCCTTCAGGTTGGCCTTGGCCGGGTCCAGGTTGGCCGGGACCTCGGCTTCCTTGAGCAGGTAGTACAAGGCATCCTCGTAACCCGGCTGGATGGCGCGGGCGGGCAGACCGAGGCGCTCGGCCAGGGCCTTGATGAAAACGGCGGCATGGGCGGCGGTATGGCCATAATCCTTGCCCTCATCGGCCAGCAGCCGCGGATTCGTCCACAGCGGAATGCCATCCGTCCGCCAGAACAGGCCCAGCGCCCAGCGCGGCAAGGGTTCGCCCGGATACCACTTGCCCTGGCCGGAGAAACGCAGGCCGCCGGGGGCGAAGCGCGCGCCCAGCCGCTGCCACAGGTCCTGCGCCCGCTCCAGCTTGTGGGCGCCGAGGGCGGCGCTGTTCCACTGGGCCGATTCCATGTCGTCAATGGAGATGAAGGTGGGTTCGCCGCCCATGGTCAGGCGCACGTCCTGGTCGGCCAGCCGCTGATCCACGGCCCGGCCCAGGGCATCGACGGCGATCCACTGGTCATCCCGGTAGGGTTTGGTGACGCGCGGATCCTCGTGGATGCGGGTGACGGTGTTCTCGAAGCTGAAGCTCACCTCGCAGGGGTCGGTGGCCCCGGTCACCGGGGCGGCGCTGACCGGGTCCGGCGTGCAGGCCAGGGGAATGTGGCCCTCGCCGGCGAACAGGCCGGAGGTGGGATCCAGGCCGATCCAACCGGCGCCGGGCACGTAGACCTCTGCCCAGGCGTGCAGGTCGGTGAAGTCCGCCTCCGGGCCCGAGGGGCCGTCCAGGGATTTCACGTCGGCGGTGAGCTGCACCAGGTAGCCGGACACGAAGCGGGCGGCGAAGCCCAGGTGGCGCAGGATGTTGACCAGCAGCCAGGCGCTGTCCCGGCAGGAGCCCAGGGCCCGCTCCAGGGTTTCCTCGCAGGTCTGCACGCCGGGCTCCATGCGCACGGTGTAGCGGATGTCTCGCCACAGGCGCTGGTTGAGCGCCACCAGGAAGGGCACCATGGCTGCCTTGTCCCGTTTCACGCCATCCAGCCACTGCATCAGCAAGGTGCCGGATTCAGCCAGTTCCCGGTAGGGAATCAACTCCTTGGCCGACTGGGCGTCGTAGTCGAAGGGATAGTGCTCGGCGTGCTCCTCCAGGAAGAAGTCGAAGGGGTTGATCACCGTCATGTCGGCGATGACCTCCACCTCGATGCCGAAGCGGGTGGTCTTCTCCGGAAAGACCAGGCGGGCCAGGAAGTTGCCGAAGGGATCCTGCTGCCAATTGATGAAGTGCTTCTCCGGGCTGACGCGCAGGGAATAGCCGAGGATGGGCGTGCGACTGTGCACCGCCGGACGCAGGCGCAGAACGTGGGGGCCCATGCTCACCGGGCGGTCATAGTGGTAATGGGTCTTGTGGCGGATGGCGACGCGGATGGTCATGGCGGTCTCGGCCAAAAAAAACGCCCGGCAGGGCGTGGACAAAGGGAGGAGAGGAGCATGTTGTGGTTATGAGGGGAAATCACGGCCCGATCCTTGCAAGAGGGATGCCAACCGCGCGCACGCCGCCCGTCATTTCCGAACACCCGGCCACGGGCGGCGGTGCGCGGCGGGAGAAGGCCCGAGCGGGGGCCGGTGCCGCCGCCCGATGCGTGGAGAAGTGCACCATGGCGGTGCGCACGGCTTCAACTCGGGGCGCTTGGTGCCGATCATGCCGGCCGGCGCGGCCCCTCTCGAATATTTGGCGCGGAAAGCGATAATGCGCCGGGTTCAATCCGCCAAGGGGTGGAAACCATGCAGTTTTCCTGGAAGGACATCATTTTTCAGCAGCGCGAGAAGCTGGCGCAGTTGCTGCACGAGCCGCTCGCCCGGCTGGCGGAGCAATGCGCGCCGGCCTGGGGCGACCGGGAGGGCATGAACGCGGTCCTGCTGGCGGGTTTTGCCGACATCCCGCACTGCACCTTCCTCTACGGCGTGAACGCCGACGGCATCCAGCTCTGCGACAACGTCGGCAAGAGCGGCCTGACGCCCGGCCACTTCGGCCGCGACCGTTCGCAGCGCCCGTACATGCAGGAAGCGGTGCCGGCCTGGGGCTTTCTGCTGTCCGATTCCTACATCAGTATGCTCAATCAGCGCCCCTCCCTCACCGCCCTGCAGATCGTGCGCCGGGATGGCCGCGTGCTCGGCTACCTGGGCGCCGACTTCGACCTGCGCGACCTGCCCGCCACCTCGCATCTCTACGAGGAACCCGGCAACTGGCGGCAGATCAAGGGCGACCCGGCGATCCGCGGCAATGTCTTTTACCAGTGCCGGGTGGACAGCCCGATGGACCAGAGCATGGACAAGGCCCTGTCCATCCTGGAGGAACTGCTCACCCAGCGCGGCGTGTTCCAGTGCCAGATCCACTTCTCCAGTAGCCAGGCCACCATCTGGACGCTGGACGACCCCTACCGCTACCGCATCCTCGACCAGGAGGCACTGGCCGACCCCGACATCTGCCTGGCGTATCCGCCACAGACCTACCCTGCCGACGCCGTCATCCCCATGCCGGCCATCGCCCGCATCCTGCAGAACCTGCGTACCCTGCGCATGGCCGACGAGAACATTTATCTGCGCATGTCGTCGATCAACCTGTTCAACGGCATGGTCAGCCTGACCTTTTCCTGCGACGGCACGCACTACCTGCGCTACGACGAGTTCCTCGGCCAGGCCAGCCCCTTCGGCTTCACCGGCGGCGAATAATCCGCCCTGCCGTGCTTTGCTTCCGGGTGCGCGCGGCTATGCTGAAGGGAAAGAGGGCGGGCTGCACGCCGCCGCGAGAAGACGCGAACACCCCATACACGCAAAGGAGCTCACGATGATGTCGATATGCCGCTGGTTCTCCGTCCCGCGCGCCGCCACCCTGGCGGTGGGCGTACTGTTGTTGTGCGCCGGTCCCGCCGTCGCCGCCGGCAATCTCCAGGCGGGCGCGCAGAAATCGCAGTACTGCAGCACCTGCCACGGCCCCACCGGCAACTACACCCATACCGGCACACCCAGACTGGCCGGCCAGAGCGCGGAGGCCTTCTCCGCCATGCTGAAGCAATTCAGGGCCGCCAAGCGCCACACCCACCCGATGATGAGCGTGCTCACGCACGGTCTCAGCGACCAGGACATTGCCGACCTGGCCGCGTTCTATGCCGCGCAGAAGGTGGAAAACAGCCTGAACCGCTATACCCCGCCGCCCCTGCAATGAGGGTTCAAAGCAGGCCCGCCGCCCACTCGATCGGCCAACGCGCGGCGGCCGCCACGAGCAGCGCCACACCCACGGAAAGCGCCACCGAATAGAGCGCGTCGCGGCGCCCCAGCAGCCTCAGCATCATGGCGAAGGTGGAGACGCAGGGCACGTAGAAGGTGAGGAACACCAGGAAGGTGACGATCTGGGCGGTATCCAGCACCCCGGTCAGGTCCTGGGTGCCCAGGGCCTGGAAGACCATGAGCAGGGACAACTCCTTGCGCAGCACGCCGAACAGGATGGGCACCCCGAGGGCGACCGGCAGCCCCAGCCACCAGGCGGTCACCGGCGTCAGCGCGAGGTTGATCCAGGCATCGGCGCCGAAGTGGCCGAGCACCGCGAGCAGCACACTGCCGGCGACCAGCAGCGGCAGCACGATGCTGACGATGTCGCGGCTGCGCTCCCAGGTATTGGCCAGCACCGAGCGCGCGGTGGGCACGGCGTAATCGGGAATCGCCAGGATCATGCCCGGCGTGGTCTCGGGATAGCGCCGCTTGAGGAAGCGCCCGACCAGGCTGACGACGACCGGGGTGAGCATGAACAACAGGAACACGCCGAGGCCGCCGAGATACTTGCCGCCCACCGCCAGCAGGATGGCGGAGCGCGCCGAGCAGGGCAGGAAGGTGATGAGCAGCGAGGCCACGGCGCGGTCGCGGCCGTGCGTCACGGCGGCCGTCGCGGCCAGGGCCGGCACGTTGCAGCCCAGGCCCATGAGGAAAGGCAGAGCAACGCCGCCGTGCAGGCCGAGGCGGTGGAAGCCGCGATCCACGACGAAGGCGACGCGGTGCATGATGCCGGACTCCTCCAGCAGCACCAGCAGCACCAGCAGGGGAAGCATGTAGGGGATGACGATGCCGAGCAGGCCGATACAGCCGTCCAGCACCGCGCGGGCAACTATGCCGGCGAGCGACTCGGGGCGCCAGGGCTCGGCCCATTCGATCAGGCGCGCCACCGTCAGCGCGTCGAGAAAGGCGCTGACCTCGAAGACGAAGAACAGCACCAGGGCGAACACCGCCAGGGTGCCGGCGAAGCCCCAGCGCGGATGCAGGAACAGTTCGTCGGCCCAGCGTTGCCAGCGTGGCGGCGTGGCCTCGCCGCCCGGCCGGGTGACCGCCTCGTGCAGCAGGGCGGCGCGATGGTGGCGGTCGGCGTGGATTTCCTCCGCCAGCGGACGCGGCAGCGCCTCGGCGGCGGCGGCGCGGGCGGCGAGCAGGCGCGCGTGCCGATCGGGGAAGTGGGCGCGCAGCTCCTCGGCGAAATAGTCGTCGTTCTCCGCCAGTTGCAGCGTCAGCAGCGTCTCCGGCACGGCGAAGGCGGCGGCCACCTCGGCGTCGCTCGCGATGCCGGCGATGGCATCGAGCCGCGCGGCGATATGCGGGCTGGGCTCATGCCGGGGTGCGACCCCGGTGCCGGCGCGGGTCTCCCGCGCCACCCGCACCACCACGGAAAACAGATCGGCCAGGCCGATGCCCATGTGCGCCACGGTCGCCACCACCGGCGCGCCCAGACGCGCGGCGAGGGCGCGCGCGTTGATGAAGCGGTGTTTGGCGCGCGCCTCGTCCATGCGGTTGAGGGCGATCACCATGGGCCTGCCCAGTTGCGCGAGCTCCAGGGCCAGTTCCAGGTCGCGCTCCAGGTCGGTGGCATCCACCACCAGCAGCAGCACGTCCGGCGCGGGGAAAGCCTTCTCCGGCTGATGCGACTCGTGGCGGGCGATGGCCGGCCAGCGATCACCCCACAGCAGATACTTCAGGACCACCGCCGCATCACCGCCGAGCTGGTGGAAGCTGTCGATGTCCGGCAGGGCGACCAGGGAAATCTGCTCCACCCCCACTTCCACCAGGCATTCCTCATAGGCTGGACCGATGCCCGCCAGGCGCTCGTGGCGCGTGGCGGTGCTGGAAGCGGCGCGGAAGATGCTCGCCTTGCCGTTGCCGGCGCGTCCGACGATGGCCACGCGCGGCCGCCCGCTACCGCGCCGGATGGGGCCGTGCAGGGGATGCACCGTGACGGATGAGGCAGTGGACGGGGTGGGGTTCATGCCTGGCTCGCGCGAACCGCGCACAGCCCTGTTTGGTTGCGTCCGGATCACCCCACCTCAGGGCTGCCCAGCCGCCCCGGCCTGTTCCAGGCGCAGCTTTTCCAGTTGCGCCGCCGCGTCCAGCTGGTTGAGGACCTGGGCCTTGGTTTCCTCGGCCTGGCGCGCGGCATCGGCCTGGGTCTTGGCGCCGACGGCGGCGGTACCGATGGTTTCGGCGCCGCAGCCAACCAGCAGGAACAGCAACGGAATCGAGCGAATCAGGGCGGGCATGCCATGCCTCCTGGATGAAAAATGCCAGTGTACGGCCGGGCCCGCGGCCTGTGGTGTTTCGTTGACGCCGGCCGGTGCGTCTCCGGGCCATTCCCGGCGCCTCAAGCCGGCTCCATTAGCGAGCCCTTATAATGCGGCGGCTTTCTTCTTCCCCGAGCCGCCATGATCCAATACTCCACCTCCACGGCCGTCAACCTGGCCCTCACCGTCCTGGTCCTGTTTTCGCTGGTCACCTGGGCCCTGATCTTCGCCAAGGGCTGGCTGCAATGGCGCATCCGCCAGGAGAACGCCGGATTCACGCAACGCTTCTGGCAGGCCGCCGACCTGTCCGGTGCCGAGAAGATCGCCGGCGAGTCCTCCGGCGCCCTCGCCCGGCTCGCCAAACAGGGTTTCGCCACCCTGCGCCAGATGGGCGAGAGGAAGACCCTGGCCGACTCCGGCGATCGCCAGGCGGTGATGGAACGCAGCCTGTCGCAGCAGGTGCGCAAGGAACAACACACGCTGGAATCGGGGCTCATGCTGCTCGCCAGCATCGGCAGCACCGCCCCCTTCGTCGGCCTGTTCGGCACCGTCTGGGGAATCATGAACGCCATGGAGAACATCGCCCGCTCGGGTTCCTCCGGCCTGGAAGTGGTGGCCGGCCCGGTTGGCGAGGCGCTGCTTGCCACCGCCATCGGCATCGCCGCCGCCATCCCCGCCGTGCTCGCCTACAACTACGGTGTGCGCGTCACCCGTTTGAGCGTGGCCGAGATGGAGCGCTTCGCCCACGATTTCATGAACCTGGCCTGCTGCGCAGAAGACAAGAAGTCCTGACATGGCGTTGCAGCCCTCCTCCCCTCTGGTCTCGCGGGAGACCGATTTCCAGGCGATGAGCGAGATCAACGTCACGCCCCTGGTGGACGTGATGCTGGTGTTGCTCACCATCTTCATGATCACGGCCCCCTTCCTGCTCCAGTCGGTGCAGGTAAAGCTGCCGGAGACCTCCCCGGTCGCCGCCCTCAAGCCCGCCCAGGCCCTGGTGGTCAGCGTGCAGCCGGACGGCAAGGCCTTCCTGGGCAAGGACGCCATCGAGCTGCCGGCCCTGGAATCCCGCCTCAAGGCAGAGATCACGCGGGCGCCGGAACTGACGGTGCAGTTGCGCGCGGATGCCGGCGTGCCCTACGGCCGCATCACCGAGGTGATGGCCGCGGTCAGCCGCGCCGGCGTCGCCAAGCTCACCTTCATCACCGCGCACGCGCCGGGCAAGGCGAAAGAGGCGCGGTGAAGCTACCCGTTCTCCTCCTCGCCCTGCTGGCCCGCCTGGAGACCCGCCACTGGGTCGCGCTCGGCGCCAGCGCCGTGCTGCACTTGGCCGTCTATCTGGGCATGGATTCGCCGCCGCCGCCGGAACCCCGGCCGGTGAGCTTCGAGATCGCCCTGGAGCCGCCCAAGCCCGAGGCGCCGACGCGGGTGAAAAGCAAGGCCAAGACCAAGCTGGCCGACTCCAAGGCGAAGAAGACCCAGGCCAAGCGCAAGCCCGCGCAGCGCGAACCCTATACCGTGGAAGCCAAGTGGCGCGGCGAGGCCCGGCCGGCGAAGGACGCGCCCAAGCTGGAACTGCCCGACGCCCGGACCCTGGGCGTTCAGGCCCCGCTCGAGGAGATCGTCAAACCCGCCGCCAAGATACCGCCCAGCATGGCCAAAGCGGACGCGAAGCCAGAAGCCGTCCAGGCGGAAACCCCCGCGGCCGCCCAGGCTGCCGCGCAAGCCGCTTCCCAGGCGGCCGAGGCAGCCCAGCTTGCCGATCCCGGTACCGGTGGCGGCAGCCTGGCCAGCGCCGGTGGATCCGCCGGGGGATCCCCCGGCGACCCGGGTATCGCCTTGGCCGCGAGCTCCAGCCTGAGCCGTGGCGGCCTCCACCCGGGCGGGCTCTCGCGCGGTGGCCAGGGCGTGGAAGCGCGCGCCGGCCTCGCCGCCAGCAGCGCCGCCGGACAGGCCGGCGCGGGTAGTGGCAACCTGGCCTCCAGCGCAAGCGCCGGCAGCGGCATGCAGATCGCGGCGGGCAGTGGTGCCCAGAGCCAGTCCAGCCTGGAAGCCCCGGCCCTCACCGGCGGCGAACCGCAGGGCATCCGCCTGACCGCCACCGGCACCCTGACCGAACGGGCCACACTGCCGGCCGGCGCCGGCGCCCTGGCGGCGGGTCCGGTTGCGCCGGATTCGGGGCGGGCCGCGCCGCACCAGGCGCAAGGCGACGGCATCTCCCTGGCAAGCGCCCGGGCAGGCGGCGCGGCGGCCCTGCCGCAAACCGGCGCGGATAAACAGGCTGGCGGCGGCGCCAGCACGCACGGGGGATCCGCTGCCGC
>VGVT01000046.1 GCA_016873935.1 Betaproteobacteria bacterium
TATCTATCAGCTCGGGGGGTACATCGTGCTTCAGTACGGTCATCATCGCTCCTGGCAATGCGGCAGTTTCCTGCCGGGGGACCGTTTACACAAAAATTCTTACACCCTCGGCAACGGGACTGACACCCAGGCCATGGTCGATCATCAATTGGGCGAGTTGATCACCGTCGATCAGCACAATCTTGTTCTCGATTCTCGACGCATAGTCATGGGCTTCCTTTGAGAACGAAGAGGTGGTGATCATGATGCCCTTGCGCGCACGCTGTCCCTGCAAGGCGCCCGCAAATTTCTGTACCTCCGGCCTTCCTACTGTCCCATCCCAGCGCTTGGCCTGAATGAAGATGATGTCCAGGCCAAGGCGGTCTTCCTTGATGATTCCATCGATGCCCTCGTCGCCGCTTCGTCCGATGGCCTTGCCCGCATCCTTGCGGCTGCCGCCATACCCCATCTTGACCAGCAGTTCCACCACGATTTTTTCGAACAGTCCTGGTGAACTCCCCTTGAGTTGCTGCAACAGGTCGTTCGCCAAGGTGTCGCGAAGCTGTTTGTAGGCTGTTTCGAGGGCCTCTTCTGGCGTGTTGTCGGAAAGCTCGTCCTTGATATCTGCTTCTTCCAGCCGAGCACGTTTCAGGTTCCGGAATTCCTTAAATTCATCGAATTGATCGAGGTATTTCACATCGATACGATCCGGCGATTGTTTTAGTACGTCCAAGCCACGTGCCGTGATTTGGAAGTGGCTTCTGCGCGTGCTTTCAAGCAGGCCGGCCTTCTTCAAATAGGTGCGCGCCCAGCCCACGCGGTTCACAAAGACGAATTGTTGCCCACTCGGTAAGAGTTCCTTGAGTTCATCCTGGGTCAGCCTGAACTCGATTGCCAGGCTGTCTACCGCTTCACGCAGGGAGTGCTCCAACTTGTCTGCGGTGAACCGAAGCAGTGGTTTCATCACGCTTTGATAGTCGGGGATCGTCATGGCCTTTGCCTCGCTGGATTGTTTATGGTTGATGAATGGATTTCTTATGGGATTTACTGTCCCAGCCCAGCAGCCGGAACAGGGGATCGAGGAAGTCGCGCCGGAGCTGGGTTTCGTTGTACTGGCCGTGCTTGTAGTCGGGTAGTTGCTCGCGGAAGCGGGCGACCAGGTCGAGAAGGGCGGCGGGAGCGGGCATGCGGTCAGTCCAAGGCCAGGTGCAGCCGGATGGCCGCGTCCACCGACCGCATCTTTTCCGCCTTGAGGTTGCCCGCCGGCTGCCCGGTGATGCGCGCCTTGGAAATGGTGCGTATCTGCTGGGCCTGGGCCTTGGAATCCTTGGGCAGCCCGGAATCCGCGCGGGAGATGGCGACTTCGAAGGGAAATACCTTGGCGATGTTGGAGGTGATGGGGAGAACCGTCACCGTATTCGCCGCCCGGTTGTTGGCGTCGTTGCTGACGATGAGGACGGGGCGGCGCTTGTTGATCTCGGACCCCACGGTGGGGTTCAGATCGGCATAGTAGATGTCACCACGCTTCATCGTTCAGCCCATCCGCGGCGGCTTGTTCCCAGGCCGGGTCGTACTCCCCGGAGGCTTCGCGATAGGCCGCTTCCAGTTCTTGTTCGCGCAATTTGCGCAAGGCCAGTTCCACCACCTGGGAACGGCTCTTGATGGCGTGGGATTCCCGATAGGATTCGATGAAAGCCACGGTGTCCGGCGGCAGGGAGATGGAGAGTTTTTCAGCAAGCATGATTGTTCCTATGCACAATGCTACCGGGAATCCTACCGACGAGGGGAAGATGCGGCAACCCCGCCTTCAGGTGGAACCTCGTTGCCGAGCGCCGGTCATCGCGAGCATGCACCGCAGACATTTCCTTGCCCAATCCCTTGGCCTGTTGCCGGCGCTGATCGCGCCGCTGGCGACGGGCGCTGCCGCGCAACCTGGACTGCGCAAGGCCCTGCCGCGCGGCGGCCCGCTCCTGCCGGTGATCGGGATGGGCACCTGGCTGACCTTCGACGTCGGCGACGATTACGAGGCGGTGCGCCGGCGGGGCGAGGTGCTGCGGCGATTTCTCGCCCACGGCGGCGGCATGGTCGATTCGTCGCCCATGTACGGCCGCGCGGAATGGCTGCTGGGCCGCTTGCTGGCGGACATGCCCGGACGCGAGCGGGTGTTTGCCGCGACCAAGATCTGGACCCCGCTGGATGCCGGCGGGCCGCGCCAGTTGGAGGATTCCCTGCGGCTGTGGGGCCTGCCCGGCCTCGACGTGGTGCTGGTGCACAACCTGCTCAACTGGCGCGCCCACCTGAAGACCTTGCGCGCCGCGCGCGAACGCGGCCTGGTGCGCTACATCGGTATTTCCACTTCGCACGGCCGGCGCCATGACGAGGTGGCGGCATTGTTGCGCGACGAGCCCCTGGACGTGCTGCAGATCACCTACAACCTGGCCGACGAGAGCGCCGAACCGCTGCTGCGGCTGGCCGCCGAACGCGGCGTGGCGGTGGTGGTCAACCGCCCGTTCGACGGCGGCAACCTGTTCCACCGGGTGGCCGGCCGGCCCCTGCCGTCCTGGGCCGCCGAGATCGACTGTGCCAACTGGGCGCGGTTCTTCCTGAAGTGGGTGGTGAGCCATGCCGCCGTCACCTGCGCGATCCCGGCCACCACCAACCCCGATCACCTGGACGAGAACATGGGCGCGGGGCTGGGCCGCATGCCGGATGCGGCCATGCGGTGGCGCATGCGGGAGTATGTGATGCGGGCGTGAGCCCGTGTCGGTCGTCAGGCGGCGATCCGATTGCCGCGCGTGCGATCGCCTATTCCCATGAGCAGTCCCTCCACACGGATGTCCTCATCCAGTTCGTCCCAGTGGATCCCGGTGCCACCACCGGATAGCTCGTAGCTTTTCAACTGCTCGGCCGTGGCGGCCAGCAGGCGGGGGAAATAGGCGAGAGGCACGCCCAGCCTGCGGCCGTCGGCGAGGCTGACCCACATCATGCCGCCATCGAAGCTCAGTTCAGTCGCCGAAGTGTTCATGCCATGCCCTTATGGCAGCAGGACTATGATGTTTTCTTTGTAGGGGTGTGCTTGCGGGCTTGTTGTTCCTCAGCCGCCGTCTTTCTGGCCAATTCACGGGCATGCTTGGCCGCGCGGCGCAATGCCGGGAGGGATTTCGCCAGGTCGGAGGTCTTGGCTTGTTCAATCGGCTTTGGGTTCATCGCGTTCTCCCCAATCAAGGAGCTTTGGTTCGTGGCCTGAATTGTCGTACATCGCCCAGGCATCGACCAGGTGACGGTAGATTCGTTTGAAGTTCCCAATCCCGAGGCAAAGCGTCGCCTGATGACTGCCTCAGGAACATCGTGACCGCCTTGCCGCACACGCAGGGCAACTCGGGAGATGGCGTCTTTGGGTTCAGGCAGACTGAGGAAAAAGAGTTCAACACGATAACCAAGCGCTTGCCATTCGGGAATGCGCCGGGCATACCCCACACCTGACAAGGTGGTTTCAAAGGCGAAACTTTCCTTTCGCCGAACATGTTCCACAATTTGTTCGAGCATGATGCGCGCAGCGCGGACCGTTGCCGTGTCGGGCGAGAAAGGTGACAGACCCGCCGCAATCAAGTCGGCGTTGACGAAGATCGGGCAAGCGGCTTCGTTGGGCAGGAATTCCCGGGCGAAGGTTGTTTTCCCCGCCCCGTTCGGCCCTGCGATGATGATGATTTTCGGCACCTTCAGCCCCGCTTCAGTACCGGCTTCAAATACTTCCCGGTATGGCTCGCCTTGTTCCTCGCCACCTGCTCCGGCGTGCCTTCGGCGATGATCCGTCCGCCGCCTTCGCCGCCTTCCGGCCCCAGGTCGATGACCCAGTCGGCGGTCTTGATGACGTCCAGGTTGTGCTCGATGACCACCACGGTGTTGCCGTGGCCGACCAGGCGGTGCAGCACCTTGAGCAGCATGTCGATGTCGTGGAAGTGCAGGCCGGTGGTGGGCTCGTCGAGGATGTAGAGGGTTCTTCCCGTATCCCGCTTGGATAGTTCCAGGGCCAGTTTGACGCGCTGCGCTTCGCCGCCGGACAGGGTGGTTGCGGGCTGGCCCAGGCGGATGTAGGTGAGGCCCACGTCCATCAGGGTTTGCAGCTTGCGCCGGACCACGGGCACGGCGTGGAAGAAGTCGAAGGCTTCCTCCACGGTCATCTGCAGGATCTCGTGGATGTTCCTGCCCTTGTACTGCACCTCCAGGGTTTCGCGGTTGTAGCGCTGGCCGTGGCAGACGTCGCAGGGCACGTAGATGTCGGGCAGGAAGTGCATCTCCACCTTGATCATGCCGTCGCCCTGGCAGGCTTCGCAGCGGCCACCCTTGACGTTGAAGGAGAAGCGGCCCGGCTCGTAGCCGCGTTCGCGGGCCTGCACCGTGCCGGCGAAGAGTTCGCGGATGGGGGTGAACAGGCCGGTGTAGGTGGCCGGGTTGGAACGGGGGGTGCGGCCGATAGGGGCCTGGTCCACGTTCACCACCTTGTCGAAGAATTCGATGCCCTCGATGGATTCGTAGGGCGCCGGCTCGTGGGCGGCGCCGTGCAACTGGTTGGCGGTGACCGCGTAGAGGGTGTCGTTGATGAGGGTGGACTTGCCCGAGCCGGAGACGCCGGTGACGCAGACGAAGATGCCGGTGGGCAGGTTGAGGGTGACGTTCTTCAGGTTGTTGCCGTGGGCGTCGATGAGCTTCAGCACTCGGCCTTCCCGCGCCGCGCGGCGGGTTTCCGGCATGGGGATGGACATCTTGCCGGACAGGTAGCGGCCGGTGAGGGAGGCTTCGCTGGCCAGGATGTCCTTCAGGCTGCCCTGGGCGACGATCTCGCCGCCGTGCTCGCCGGCTCCCGGCCCCATGTCGACGATGTGGTCGGCGTGGCGGATGGCGTCCTCGTCGTGCTCGACGACGATGACCGAGTTGCCCAGGTCGCGCAGGTGCTTGAGGGTGCCCAGCAGGCGGTCGTTGTCGCGCTGGTGCAGGCCGATGGAGGGCTCGTCGAGCACGTACATGACACCGGTGAGGCCGGAGCCGATCTGGCTGGCCAGGCGGATGCGCTGGGCCTCGCCGCCGGACAGGGTGTCGGCGGAACGCTCCAGGGAGAGGTAATCCAGGCCCACTTCATTCAGGAAGGTGAGGCGGGCGACGATCTCCTTGACGATCTTCTCCGCTACCTGGGCGCGCTGGCCTGTCAGCCTTAGTTCGTCGAAGAACTTCAGGGTTTGGCGGATGGGCAGGCGGGAAAGGTCGTGCAGGGTCCAGCCGTGGATGGTGACGTTGCGCGCTTCGATGCGCAGGCGCGCACCGCCGCATTCCGGGCAGGGGCTGGTGGCGATGTAGCGGGCCAGTTCCTCGCGGATGAGCTGGGATTCGCTTTCCTTGTAGCGTCGCTCCAGGCTGGGGATGACGCCGTCGAAACGGTGCCGGCGGATCACCTTGCGGCCACCGTCGGCCAGGTAGTGGAAGGGAATTTCCTCGCGGCCGCTGCCGTGCAGGAGGATGTGGTGGATGCCCTCGGGCAGGTCCTCCCAGGGCGTGTCGATGTCGAAGCCGTAATGCAGCGCCAGGGATTCCAGCATGCGGTGGAAGAAGGCGTTGCGCTTGTCCCAGCCCTTGATTGCGCCGGCCGCCAGGGACAGGTGGGGGAAGGCCACCACCCTTTTCGGATCGAAGAATGTGATGGTGCCCAGGCCGTCGCACTTGGGGCAGGCGCCCATGGGGTTGTTGAAGGAGAAGATGCGCGGTTCCAGTTCCGGCAGGGCGTAGTCGCACACCGGGCAGGCGAATTTCGCGGAGAACAGCATCTCCCGGCCGGTGTCCATTTCCACCGCCAGGGCCTTGCCCTCGGAATGGCGCAGGGCGGTCTCGAAGCTTTCCGCCAGGCGCTGCTTCATGTCCGTGCGCACCTTGAGCCGGTCCACCACCGCCTCGACGGTGTGCTTCCTGTTCTTCTCCAGAACAGGCAGGCCGTCGATGTCGAACACCTCGCCGTCCACACGCAGGCGCACGAAGCCCTGGGCGCGCAGCTCGTCGAACAGGCCCGCCTGCTCGCCCTTGCGCCCCACCACCAGGGGCGCCAAGATCATCAGCTTGGTGTTCTCGGGCATCTGCAGCACCGTGTCCACCATCTGCGAAACGGTCTGCGCCGCCAGTTCGATGCCATGGTGCGGGCAGCGCGGCGTGCCGGCGCGGGCGAAGAGCAGGCGCAGGTAGTCGTGGATCTCGGTCACCGTGCCCACGGTGGAACGGGGGTTGTGGCTGGTGGCCTTCTGCTCGATGGAGATGGCGGGGGAGAGCCCCTCGATGAGGTCCACGTCCGGCTTTTCCATGAGTTGCAGGAACTGGCGGGCGTAGGCCGACAGGCTTTCCACGTAGCGACGCTGGCCTTCGGCGTAGAGGGTGTCGAAGGCCAGCGACGACTTGCCCGAGCCCGACAGGCCGGTGATGACCACCAGCTTGTGCGGCGGCAGATCGACGTTGACGTTCTTGAGGTTGTGGGTGCGGGCGCCGCGGACGCGGATCATGGTGAAGAACTTGCAGCGGGAAACGGCCCACTATACGCAAAAGGGCGGGGCGGTCTCAAACCTGACCGATGGCGCATGCGCGGCGGCAGGCGGACGCGGAGGCAAGGCGGGCCGCCGACCATCACCCCGATATGGATATCGATGGGGCGGGCTGGGGCATGCTTCCGGCCGGAATAGGCTCTAAACTCCGCCCTTTTCCGATCACACCAAGCAACGTGCCCGCTCCGGATCCCGTCTCCCGTCTCGAACGTCGTGCCGCCGCGTCCCTGGCCAGCATCTTCGGCCTGCGCATGCTGGGCATGTTCCTCATCCTGCCGGTCTTCGCCCTGTACGCGCAAACCCTGCCCGGTGGCGACGACCACACCCTGATCGGGCTGGCCCTGGGCATCTACGGCCTGACCCAGGCGTTGCTGATGATCCCCTTCGGCATGGCCTCCGACCGGCTGGGACGCAAGCCGGTCATCATCTTCGGCCTCGTCATCTTCGCCCTGGGCAGTTTCCTCGCCGCTTACGCCGACACGCTGGCCGGCATCATCCTGGGCCGCGCGCTGCAGGGCGCCGGCGCCGTCTCGGCGGCGGTGACCGCCCTGCTGGCCGACCTGACGCGGGAAGAGAAGCGCACGCAGGCGATGGCCTTGATCGGCTCCACCATCGGCCTCGCCTTCGCCTTTTCCCTGGCGGCGGGACCGGCTTTCTACAAATGGATCGGCGTGCCGGGCATCTTCGCCATGACCGGGGTGCTGGCCCTGCTCGCCATCCCGGTGCTCAAGTACGTCACTCCCGACCCCGGCCGCACGGCTTTTCACTCCGACGCGGAGGCCAACCCGGCCCGCCTCAGGGATGTGCTGCGCATGCCGGAACTGCTGCGCCTGAACTGGGGCATCTTTGCCCTGCACGCCGCGCAGATGGCCATGTTCGTGGTGGTCCCCTTCGCCCTGGTGCAGGGCGGCCTGGAGGGGGAGCGGCACTGGCTGGTGTACCTGCCGGTGGTGGTGCTGTCCTTCGCCCTCATGGTGCCGGCCATCATCTATGGCGAGAAACGCGGCGAACTGAAACGGGTGTTCGTCGCCGCCGTCGCCCTGATGCTCGCCGCGCAGATGGGCCTGGCTCTCACTTTGGATCTGTTCTGGGGGGTGGTGGCCGCCTTGTTCGCCTATTTCGTGGCCTTCAACATCCTGGAAGCCAGCCTGCCCTCGCTGGTCTCCAAGATCGCCCCACCCGAGGCCAAGGGCACCGCCATGGGGGTCTACAACGCCAGCCAGGCGTTTGGGTTATTCTTCGGCGGTCTGTTCGGAGGCTGGCTGGCCCAGCATCATGGTTTCGTTGCCGTGTTCATCTTCTGCACCGCGCTGATGCTGGCCTGGCTGCTGCTGGCGGCGGGCATGAAGCCGCCGCCGCGGGTGAAGACGCAGATGTTCCATGTCGGCCGCTTGTCCGCGGCGGATACCGGCCGCCTGCTCGCGGCCCTGCCCGTGTTCGCAGGGGTCGAGGCGGTCACCGTGCTGGCGGAGGAGGGCGCGGTCCTGCTCAAGGTGGCGCAGACCGGCTGGGACGAGGAAGGCGTTCGGCATCTGTTATCGCAAATTTCTGAAGGGGGATAGTCATGGCTTCGGTCAACAAGGTCATTCTCATCGGCAACCTGGGCCGCGACCCGGAAATCCGCTACATGCCCAGCGGCGACGCGGTCGCCAACCTGCGCATTGCCACCACCGACAAGTTCAAGGACCGCAGCGGCGAGCCGCAGGAGGTCACCGAGTGGCACTCGGTCGCCTTCTTCGGCAAGCAGGCGGAAATCTGCGGCCAGTATCTGAAGAAGGGCAGCCAGGTCTACGTCGAAGGTAGCCTGCGCACGCGCAAGTGGCAGGACAAGGATGGCAATGACCGCTACACCACCGAGATCCGCGGCGACCGCATGCAGATGTTGGGCGGCCGCGGCGGCGGTGGAAGTGGTGCCGCCGACTTCGACGCGCCCGCCGAAGGCGCGCCACGCGGTGGCAAGCCCGCCGCTGCCGGAGGTGGCGCCGGCGCCGGCTTCGGCGACATGGACGACGACATTCCGTTCTAGGAACCCCTGAACCCGCCGGAATGCCGGAGCCCGCGTGAGCGAGACCCTGTTTTCCGCCCTGGTCGCGGCCTGCGAGCGGCATGGCCGGCGCGGCGCCGGCCAGTGGGAGGATATGAAGCCGGGCCTGTACAGCTACGGCGATGTCCTCAAGATGACCCTGGCCCTGGGGCGCCTGGCCTGCAAGGTGACGCAGCCGGAAGAGCACGTCGGCGTGCTGCTGCCCAACATGGCATCGACGGTGTCCCTGCTCATCGGCCTGTCCGCCTTCCGGCGCGTACCCTGCATGCTCAACTACACGGCCGGCACCGAGGGCATGCAGGCCGCCTGCGAGGTGGCGCGGGTGCGCACGGTGCTGACCTCGCGCCTGTTCCTGAAGAAGGCCAACCTGGAAGAGGCCGTCGCCGCGTTGCACGGCGTGAATCTGCTCTACTTGGAGGATATGCGCGGCCGCTTCGGCCTGGTCGACAAGCTTTGGCTGATGGGCTTCGCCCTCTGGTTTCCGCGTGCCGCCGTGCCACCGGGCGACGCCGAGGCCCCCGCCGTGGTGATTTTCACCTCCGGTTCCGAGGGGCGGCCCAAAGGCGTGGTGCTGTCCCACCGTGCCCTGCTCGCCAACGTGGAGCAGATCCTGGCCTATCTGCCCATCGGCCGGGAGGACAAGGTGTTCAATTGCCTGCCGGTGTTCCATTCCTTCGGGCTCACCGCCGGTACCCTGCTGCCTCTTGTGAGCGGTACCAAACTGGTGCTCTATCCCAGCCCGCTGCATTTCAAGGAAATTCCCAAGCTAATCGGCGATAGGCAGGCCACCGTCCTATTCGGCAGCAGCACCTTCCTCGGGCACTACGCCCGCCACGCCGAGCCCGAAGACCTGATGTCGTTGCGCTACGTGGTGGCGGGCGCGGAAAAGTTGGCCGAGCCGGTGCGCCGCACCTGGCGCGAGCAATTCGGCGTCGACATCCTGGAAGGCTACGGCGCCACGGAGACTGCGCCGGTGCTGTCGGTGAACCGTCCCGACAACAACCGGCCGGGCACCGTCGGGCCCCTGCTGCCCGGCATCGAGGCGCGGGTGGTGGCGGTCGAGGGTATCGAGCGCGGTGGCGAACTGCATGTGCGCTGCCGCAACCTGCTGTCCGGCTACTATCTGCCCGACCGGCCCGGCGTCCTCGCGCCACCCTGGTCGTCCCTGGGCGAGGGCTGGTACAACCTGGGCGACGTGGCGGAAATCGACGCCGACGGCTATCTGACCATCCTCGGCCGCCTCAAGCGCTTCGCCAAGGTTGCCGGGGAAATGGTTTCCCTGGAGGTGGTGGAAGCGCTCGCCCGCGCGGCGTCGGACGAAGCCATGCACGCTGCCACCTGCGTGCCCGACCCGGGTCGCGGCGAGTGCATCGTCCTGTTCACCACCGACGCCACGCTGAGCCGGGAGCAACTCGCCCAAGTCGCTCGCGCCAAGCAACTCCCCGAAATTGCTCTGCCCCGGCGCATCCGCGTGGTGGAAAGCCTGCCTGTGCTGGGCACCGGCAAGATCAACTATCCCCTGCTGAAGTCCTGGGCGGAGGACGCGGCCACGACGTGAGGGCAACGCGATGTGCCTTGAATTGTCCGGGTGCGGCTAAATATAAGCTGGCATTGATATAATTCCCCGGTTGTTTACAGGAGTCAGCCATGCCCATTTACGCCTACAAGTGTTCCGAATGCGGCTTCGAGCAGGATGTCATGCAGAAGATGAGCGACGCTCCGCTCACCGACTGCCCTTCCTGCGGCAAGTCCAGCTTCGCCAAGCAACTCACCGCCGCCGGTTTCGCCCTCAAGGGCAACGGCTACTACGCCACCGACTTCAAGAACAGCGGCGCCAAGCCCACCGAGGCGCCATCGCCGGCATGCGGTACCGGCGCGTGCCCGGCTTGCGCGGGCTGACTTCCCACCACTTCCGCGATCGGGCAAACGCGCCGGCGTTTGCCCGATTTGTTTCTGAGTCGCCATGACCGCGCTGAAACGCTACTTCCTCACTGGCCTGCTGATCCTGGTGCCGCTGGGCATCACCGTCTGGGTGATGACGGCCCTGTTCGGCCTGCTCGACCAGAGCCTGCTGCTGCTGCCTGAACAATGGCAGCCGGAAGCCTGGCTGGGCTTCCGCCTGCCGGGCCTGGGCCTGATCCTGACCGCCGCGGTGATTCTCGTCACCGGCTTGCTGGCCACCAACCTGATCGGCCAGCGCCTGGTCGCCTTCTGGGAAGGCGTGTTCAAGCGCATCCCGGTGGTGAAGTCGATCTACGGCAGCGTCAAGCAGGTATCCGACAGCCTGCTCACCGGTTCCGGCATGGCCTTCAAGAAGGTGCTGCTGGTGCATTATCCCCACCCGGACGCCTGGTCCCTGGCCTTCCAGACCAACGTGCCGGACGAGGTCAACACGCACCTCAACCGCGACTACGTGGCGGTGTTCATCCCCACCACGCCGAGCCCGGTCAACGGTTTCTACTTCTACGTGCGGCGCGACGCGGTGATCGAACTGGACATGAGCGTCGACGCCGCCTTCAAGGCCATCGTCTCCATGGGCGTGGTGTCCGCGCCCATCAAACCCGCCATCGCCAACTATCCGGGCGACTGAGTTTCATCTAGGAAAACAGCATGCGTACCCTTTACTGCGGCGCCGTCAACGCCGACCACATCGGCCAGACCCTCACCCTGTGCGGCTGGGCCCATCGCCGGCGCGACCACGGCGGCGTCATCTTCATCGACCTGCGCGACCGCGAAGGCATGGTGCAGGTGGTCATCGACCCCGACACCCCGGAGTCCTTCAAGGTGGCGGAGGAAACCCGTTCCGAGTTCGTGCTGAAGGTCGTCGGCAAGGTGCGGCCCCGCCCCGCCGGCACCGAGAACCCCAACCTGCCGACGGGCATGGTGGAAGTGCTCACCCAGAGCCTGGAGGTGCTGAACCCCAGCCTGACGCCCCCGTTCCAGATGGACGAGGACAACATCAACGAGAACATCCGCCTGCAGTACCGCTACCTGGACCTGCGCCGCGAGCCCATGCAGCAGAACATGCGCCTGCGCTATCGGGTGGCGAAGCTGATGCGCGACTACCTGGACGGCCACGGCTTCATGGACATCGAGACCCCCATGCTGACTCGCTCCACGCCGGAAGGCGCGCGCGACTACCTGGTGCCCTCCCGCGTCCATGACGGCATGTTCTACGCGCTGCCGCAGTCACCGCAGCTGTTCAAGCAGTTGCTCATGGTGGCGGGCTACGACCGCTACTTCCAGATCGTCAAATGCTTCCGCGACGAGGACCTGCGCGCCGACCGCCAGCCCGAGTTCACCCAGGTCGACCTGGAGATGTCCTTCGTCGAGGAGAACGACGTCATGACCCTGGTCGAGGGCATGATCCGCGACATGTTCAAGCAGGCCCGGGACATCGACCTGCCCGATCCCTTCCCGCGCATGACTTTCGCCGAGGCCATGAGCCGCTACGGCTCCGACAAGCCGGACATGCGCGTGACCCTGGAGATCACCGAGCTCACGGACGTCATGAAGGACGTGGATTTCAAGGTCTTCTCCGGTCCCGCCAACGCCGGCAACGGCCGGGTCGCCGCGATCCGCGTGCCCAAGGGCGGCGAATTCAGCCGCGGCGAGATCGACGCCTGGACCGAGTTCGTGAAGATCTACGGCGCCAAGGGCCTGGCCTACATCAAGGTCAACGAGAAGGCGAAGGGTCGCGACGGTTTGCAGTCCCCCATCGTCAAGAACATCCATGACAACGCGCTGAACGAAATCCTCGCGCGCACCGGTGCCGAGGACGGCGACATCCTGTTCTTCGGCGCCGACAAGGCCAAGGTGGTCAACGACGCCCTCGGCGCCCTGCGCGCCAGGATCGGCCACGAGAAGGGCTACGTCGACGGCCGCGCCTGGGCGCCGCTGTGGGTGGTGGACTTCCCCATGTTCGAGTTCAACGAGGACGAGAACCGCTGGGACGCCCTGCACCATCCCTTCACCAGTCCCAAGGACGGCCACGCCGAATACCTTGCCAGCGACCCCGGCAAGGCCCTGTCCAAGGCCTACGACATGGTGCTCAACGGCTGGGAGGTGGGCGGCGGCTCCATCCGTATCCACCGCGAGGAAGTGCAGGAAAAGGTCTTCTCCGCCCTCAACATCGGCGAGGAAGAGCGCCGCAACAAGTTCGGCTTCCTGCTCGACGCCCTGAAATATGGCGCCCCGCCCCACGGCGGCCTGGCCTTCGGCCTCGACCGCCTGGTCACCCTGATGACCGGCGCCGAGTCGATCCGCGACGTCATCGCCTTCCCCAAGACCCAGCGCGCCTCCTGCCTGATGACCGACGCCCCCAACGCGGTGGACGAGAAGCAGTTGCGCGAGTTGCACATCCGGTTACGGAATCCGGCGGGGGCCGGCACGCCGGCGGCGTAAGCTCGTTCCCCCCTTTGTAAAAGGGGGGATAGGGGGGATTCGGCGGCCGACCGCTTACGTCGAAACCCCGAGGCTGCCGTCAGAGGGGAAGAACCAGCGCGTACTTGAACGTCCCGGGGTCATTGCGCCGCCATATCGACGGCCGCGGCAGGCTTCCCCAAATTTGGCTTGAACGGGTTTCTCTCGTTCAACTCGTCCAGGTAGTGATCCACGCCCGCGCCTTCGCGCGCCAGGAAGTCCTCCACCGCGCGGGCGAACCGGGGATGGGCGAGCCAGTGGGCGGACCAGGTGGTGACGGGCAGGAAGCCGCGGGCCAGCTTGTGCTCGCCCTGGGCGCCGCCCTCGAAGGTGGCGATGCCCTGCTCGATGCAGTACTCGATGGCCTGGTAGTAGCAGGTCTCGAAGTGCAGGCCCGGGTGGTATTCGAGGGCGCCCCAGGAACGTCCGTACAAGGTGCGCCGGTTTCTCAGGTTGAAGGCGGCGGCGATGGGCTTGCCGTCCCGTTCGGCGAGGATGAGCAGCAGCTTGTCCGGCATGGTGGCGCCGATGCGCAGGAAGAAATCCAGGTTGAGGGCGGGGGGCGCGTTGAACTGCCGGTGGGTGCGCAGGTAGCAGGCCAGGAAGTGGCGCCAGTCGTCCTCGCGGAGGTCGGCGCCGGTCAGCCGCCGGAAACGGATGCCGGCCTCGTTCACGCGTCGCCGTTCCTGCTGGATCTTCTTGCGCTTGTCCCGGCGCAGGCCGGCCAGGTAGTCGGCGAAATCCGCGTAGCCGGGATTGCGCCAATGGAACTGCACGCCGCGCCGCAGCATCATGCCGCGCGCTTCCATCTCCCGGGCCTGGGCTGCGTCCGGAAACAGCAGATGCAGGGAGGAAACGCCCGCTTGCCGGGCCAGGTTCAGGGCGGCGTCCAGCAGCCGGGCGCGGTCTTCCGGCGACGCCGCCAGCAGGCGCGGGCCGGTTACCGGCGAGAAGGGCACGGCGGCAATCCACTTCGGGTAATAGGCGAGGCCGTGGCGCTGGTAGGCGTCGGCCCAGGCCCAGTCGAAGACGAACTCGCCCCAGGAGTGAGTCTTGCCGTAGAGGGGCAGGGCGCCGACCAGATCGCCATCGCGCTCCAGGACCAGGAAGCGGGTCTCCCAGCCGGTGGCCTGCGCGGCGCAGCCGCTTGCCTGGAGGGCGAGCAGGAAGGCGTGCGAGAGGAAGGGGTTGATGTCCTCCGGGTCCGCGCTGGCGCCCGCGACCAGGGCGTCCCACGCCGGCGCGGCAATGTCCGCGATGGATTCGACGATGCGCGCGCTCAAGGCTTCGCCGGCACGGATTCCCGCCGCCACACCAGGGTGTGGTTGTCGCTGGGCATGTCGAAGTCCTTGAACAGGACCAGGCCCTGGGCCTCGGCCAGGGCGTTCAGGGCCTCGAAGTCGCGCACGCCGCTCGCCGGGTCGCGGTTCTTCAGCCACGCGTCGAAGCGGGCGTTGCTCTCGGCGGTGTAGCGGCCGCCGTAGTTGAAGGGGCCGTACAGGCAGAGCAGGCCGCCCAATTCCAGCACCCGGCCGATGCCGGCGAACATGCGTTCCACCGCCGGCCAGGAGACGATGTGCACGGTGTTGGCGTTGAACACCGCGTCGAAGCCGCTCAACGGCCAGACCGGGTCGTTCACGTCGAGGGCGACGGGGGGCAGCACGTTGGCCAGCCTGGCTTCGTCCAGCCAGGCCAGGATGCCCGCATGGTTGTGCGGCAGCTCGCTGGTCTGCCAGCTCAGCTGGGGCAGGGCCGCGCCGAAGTAGACCGCGTGCTGGCCGGTGCCGCTGGCGATCTCCAGCACCCGGCGGCGGTCGGCGAAGACTTCTTCCAGCACCGCCTGGATGGGCGCCCGGTTCTGCGCGGAGGATTCGGCATAGGGTTTCTCGCTCATGCGTTTCAGCCTTTGAACGCCTCGTCGGAGGCCAGATAGTCCAGTTCCCGCGCTGTGCTCGCACGGCCCAGGATGGCGTTGCGATGCGGGAAGCGGCCGAAGCGGCGGACCAGGTCGCGATGGTGCCGCGGCCAGCGCGTGTCCATGCCGGATTCCTCGAAGAGTTGCAGCGAGAGATCCTGGTCTTGCGGATTTTCGCTGTGCATCAGCGGCATGAACAGGAACAGGCGCCGCGCTTCGTCCAGGCCGTGGTGGAATCCCCGCTCCAGCGCCCGTTTGCATGCGGCCACCGCCCGCGCCTCGCTGGCGAAGGCGGCGGCCTCGCCGCGAAACATGTTGAGGGGGAACTGGTCGAGCAGGATGACCAAGGCAAGGGCGCCCTCGGCCGAATCCTTCCACGCCTCCAGTTCACCCCGGCAGGCCCGTTGCCAGAGCGGCTCGTAGTGGGCGCGGATTTCGGCGTCCCACTCCGGCGTGGAGGCGAACCAGAGCGCCCTGGAGCGCGGGGAAAACCAGAAGTCGAGGATGTCCTGAGGATCGTTCGCGGGCATGCTGTCATCTTCCCTGGGTGCCGAAACCCTGAGTTCGTTCCGGCACTGCTTTGGTTCCCGTGCGCCAGGCCCAACGCCACCGGGCGATGAGGCTCTACTGCGGCGTGCGCCGGATTGTCGGCGGGGCACCTACAATCTACCCCATGTCCGCCGATTTCCTCCTGCAACTGCTGCTCCAGGTCTGGCTGCCCATCGCCCTGCTGGTGGCGGCGGGCGGCCTGTGGGTGCGCTATCGCCCGCGCTTCCCCGCCGAGACCCTGCGCGTCAACCTGAACCGGCTGGTGGTGGACGTGTTCGCGCCGCCGCTGTTGTTCGCGCTGTCGGCGCAGGCGGAGATCAGCCGGGAGCTGCTGACGGTGCCGGCGCTGACCATCGCCGGCATCCTGATCAGCTTCGCCCTGCTTTATCCCTTGCTGTTCCATTCCCCGCTCGGACGCGGGCTCAGGCGCGAAACGCGGGCGGCCATCCTGCTTGCCGGCTGCTTCGGCAACGTACTGTTCATGGGCTACCCCACCCTGACCTTCCTCTACGGCGACATCGGCGGCAGCTATGCCGCCTTCGCCGACGTGCTGGCGGCGACGCCGCTGGTGTGGACCTTCGGCGTGTGGATCGCCACCCGCCTGGGGCACGAGGGCGGGCAGGGCCACAGCCTGCTGCGCACCATGCTCAGCCTGCCGCCGATCTGGGGCTTCGTGCTGGGCTTCGCGGTGAATCTGTCGGGCCTGGAGGTGGAGCCGCTGGTGAAGGCGGCGAAGTTCATGGGCCAGGCCACCATCCCCATCATGCTGTTCACCCTGGGTCTCTCGATTCCCTGGCGCGACCTCAGGCCGACGCGGCCGGTGCTGGCGGCGGTGACGGTGAAGTTGCTGCTGGCGCCCGTGCTGGTCTACTTGCTGGCGCGCGCCGGCTTCGGTGAGCTGCGGCCCGCGCAGACCGCCGCGATCCTGGAGGTGGCGATGCCCACCATGCTCATGGCCGCCAGCTTCGCCGACCGCTTCGGCCTCGACGTGCGCGCGGCGGCGCTGACCGCGAGCTGGAGCAGCCTGGCTTTCCTGATCACCCTGCCGGCCTGGATCGCCTTTCTCGGACGCTGACTCCCGGTGCATGGCCCAAGGCGGTGCCCGTCCATGCAAGTGTGGGCCCGCGGCCATGCGGCGCCCGCCACTCCCGGCCTCTCCCCCGCAAGGGGGAGAGGAGTTTCTAGTCAACGCGGCAGGTTTGGCAGCAGGCCGCGCGCCTCCAGGTAATCGATGACCTGGGCGGCTGCCTCCTGCGGCGAGATGCGGTCGTTGTTCAGCACCAGTTCCGGCGCCAGCGGCGGCTCGTAGGGGTCGTCGACGCCGGTGAAGCCCATGCCCTTGCCCTCGGCCAGAGCGGCGCGCGCTTTCTTGTAGAGGCCCTTGGGATCGCGTGTCTCGCACACCTCCACCGGCACGTCGACCAGGATCTCGATGAAGGGCAGGCCGCTTTCCAGGTGGATGGCGCGGGCGCGGTCGCGGTCCTTGCGGTAGGGGCTGATGAAGCTGGTCAGGGCGATGGCGCCGGTGTCGGCGAACAGGCGCGCAACCTCGCCGATGCGGCGGATGTTCTCCTCGCGGTCGGCGGCGGAGAAGCCCAGGTTTTTGTTGAGGCCGTGGCGGATGTTGTCGCCGTCGAGTACGTAGGTGAGATGTCCGCGCTCGACCAGGGCGTGTTCCAGGGTGAAGGCGATGGTGCTCTTGCCCGAGCCGGACAGGCCGGTGAACCAGATGGTGGCGCCCTTCTGGCCGAGCAGGCGTTCGCGATCCTCGCGTTTGACGTGGCCTTCATGCCAGGTGATGTTGGTGGCGCGGATCTCGGTCATGCTGGAACTCCTGGTTCGATTGGAAGAAAAAAATCCGCCCCGGCGGGGCGAATACAGTCACTGTAGACCCTGTGGATATCGGCTCAACCCCTTGCCATCTTGAACCGTGGTCACAACAGTCGATTACCATCTCCACCCTTCCCCCTTTACCCTTTTGCCCATGCCTCCCCTCGGATTCATCGGACTCGGCACCATGGGCCAGCCCATGGCCCTCAACCTGCGCCGCGCCGGCCATCCCCTCACCGTCTTCGCCCGCGACATCGCGCGCGCCGAGCCGCTGGTGCGTGCCGGCGCGCATGCCGCCATGACGCCGCGCGGGGTGGCCGAGGCGGCTGCCATCGTCTTCGTCAACGTCGCCGACGATGCGGCCCTGGATGCTGTGCTGTTCGGCACGGAGGGCGCGGCCGAGGGCCTGGCGGAGGACGCGGTGGTGGTGGACATGGGCACCACCTCGCCCGCCGCCACCCGCGATTGTGCCGCGCGCCTGGCGCGGCGTGGCGCGCACCTGCTGGACGCGCCGGTGTCCGGCGGCGAGGCGGGCGCCAAGGCCGGCACGCTGTCGATCATGGCGGGCGGGGCCGAGGCGGTATTCCGCCGGGTGCTGCCCGTGTTCCAGGTCCTGGGTGACAACATCGTCCATGTCGGCGGCAGCGGCGCCGGCCAGGTCGCCAAGGCCTGCAACCAGATCGCCGTTTCCGCCACCCTGCTGGGCGTGGCCGAGGCCCTGGAGTTCGCGGCGCGCCAGGGCGTCGACCCCGGCCGCGTGCGCCAGGCCCTGCTCGGCGGCTCGGCCTACAGCCGCATCCTGGAAATCCACGGCCAGCGCATGCTCGACCGCAATTTCGTGCCGGGCTTCAAGGCCCGCCTGCATCAGAAGGATCTCGCCATCGTCCTCGACGAGGCGCGCCGACTGGGCCTGGCCCTGCCCGGTGCCGCCCTGGCCGCGCAGATGATGAACGCGCTGGTGGGCGCGGGCGGCGGCGAGGGCGACTCCTCGGCGCTGATCGAGGTGGTGGAGCGCCTGAACGGGCACCCGGCGTCCCCGCACGAGTGAAAAGGAGCCTGCCGTGAAGGAATACATCGTCTTCCTCGACCGCGCGACCCTCATCGCCGACCTGCGCATCCCGGACTTCGACCACGTCTGGGTGGAGCACCCCGACAGCGCCCCGGAGGAGGTGGCCGACCATCTCTGGCGCGCCAGCGTGGCCATCACCAACAAGGCGCCCATCACCCGCGCGGTGCTGCAGTCCTGCCCAAAACTGCGCCTGGTGGCGGTGGCTGCCACCGGGGTCAACAATGTGGACCTGGAAGCCTGTCGGGAGCTTGGCATCGCCGTCTGCAATATCCGCGGCTATGCCGAGCACACCGTGCCCGAGCACGTGTTCATGCTGCTGCTGGCCCTGCGCCGGCAGTTGCTGGCCTGGCGCGCCAGCCTGCGCCGGGGCGCCTGGCAGGGGGCCGAGCGCTTCTGCCTGTTCGACCACGAGATGCACGACCTGCATGGCTCCACCCTGGGCTTGATCGGCTATGGCAGCGTCGGCGCCGGGGTGGAGCGCCTGGCCCGGGCCTTCGGCATGCAGGTGCTGGTCGCCGAGCACAAGGACGCGACCAGCCTCCGCCCCGGCCGCGTATCCTTCGACGAGGTGCTGGCCCGCGCCGACCAGATCAGCCTGCACACGCCGCTCACCGAGGCCACCCGCAACCTCATCGGCGCGCGCGAATTCGGCCTGATGAAGCGCTCCGCCGTGCTCATCAACACGGCCCGCGGCGGCGTCGTCGACGAGGCGGCCCTGCTCGCCGCCCTGCGCGGCGGCCGCATCGCCGGCGCCGGCTTCGACGTGCTGTCCGTGGAACCCCCGCGCGAGGGCAATCCGCTGCTCGACCTCGACCTGCCCAATTTCCTCCTCACCCCGCACGTCGCCTGGTCCAGCCGCGAGGCCATGCAGAGCCTGGCGGACCAGCTCATGGACAACATCGAGGCTTTCGTGCGCGGGGAGGCGAGGAACCGGGTGGTGTGAGCGGTCCGGAGCGCCGTCTTCTGTAGGCTGGCGGACCGGGATGAATCCCCCCTGGCCCGAATGGCACTTACTTAAGCCAAAGACCACCGTCATTCCCGCGAAGGCGGGAATCCAGGCGGTGTTAAAACCACTGGATTCCCGCCTTCGCGGGAATGACGGGCGCGATAGTTTCAATCGTTTTCGCTTAATTCTACTTTGTCAGATTCCCCCCGGCCCAACGGCAGGCGTAGGCTGGAGATGTAATCGCTGTTGTTTCCTGGTGTGGCCGACCTTGGCGGCGTGTCGCGCCTGATGCCTTCGGGAGAGGATGTCGGC
>VGVT01000047.1 GCA_016873935.1 Betaproteobacteria bacterium
CGGGCCTGGCGCACGATGCCGGCGTAGGGGCCGGCTTCCAGGCGGCGCAGGAGTTCGGCGAGATCCTCGGCGTGCGCCAGATCCTGCACGTCCAGGCGGCCGAAGGCGCCCATCGGGGTGAGCCGGTGGATCAGGGCTGCGGGCCGCTCGCCGGTCATCTTGCCGCGCAGCAGGGTCTTCACGTTACTGACCTCGAAGCGCACCGTCCAATAGAGCAGGAAAGCCCGCGCGGCGCCGGTGAGGGGGCGGATGAGCACCGTGGTCTCGTCGAGCAGCTCGGCGATGATGCGCTGCTCGAGGGAGCGGTGGTCCTGATGACGGTCGAAGCCTGCGGAAAGTTGGGGCAGGCCGCGGCTGCCGAGGGCATCCGCCATTTCGGCGTCGGGGATGGCGAGCACGGCGTCGAAGTCCGCCGGCTGCCAGAGACGACCGGAATAGAGGCTGACGCGGGTATTGAGATAGGCGGTCACGGGATTACCCGGAGGCAAGAGGGCTCGTCCCGCCCTTCAGCGGGCGGGATCGAGCAGCAGGTTCAGGGCGGCGTCGATCGCCTCCTGTTCGTGGCGGGCGGCCATGTCGCGCAGGTTGCGCTGGCGCTCCTCATACTTGCGGGACAGTTCGGCCACGGCCTGGTCGGCGCGGCTGCCTGCCTCGCGCAGGAAGGGAGCGCGCAACTCGGCGCGACCGGTCTCGAAACGCACCTCGGCCTCGCGCGCGGCGGTCAGCGCTTCGTCCAGGAGGCGTTGACGTTCGTGACTGGCCGCCTCGATGAGGCTTTGCGCGCGGGCTTCGGCTTCCAACAAACGCTTGAGCGGATCGTCCATGGCTATCTCGATCCATCAGTGGGGGATACGGGAATCGGTTGATCGGGGGTCACCCCGTACTTGCGACGGCGCGCGCGGCCCCAGGGGCATCCGCCCAGGGTCAGGGCGAGTTCGGCCTTCTGCACGGCCACGGCCCACGGCACTCCCCGTCTTGCGCGGGTACATACCGGACAGCCGTATTCACAGTATTCGGGGTCGCTGGGGTGGAAGATTGGCATCTTCCACCCGCCCCAACCGTAGGTCTTGCTTACAACTTGTGGTGTTGCAACAACTACTTTTTTGTCATCTCACACCTCCTTTCCTGCCCCTTCCGGGGAGGAAGGGGCGCCTTACTTCACTTTCACTTGGATCAGCTCTTCACCCTCGGGGTCGGTCACGTGCACCGCGCAGGCAAGACAGGGATCGTAGCTGTGGATGGTGCGCAGGATCTCCAGCGGTTGCTTGGGGTCGTGCAGCACGTGGTTATGCTGCAGCGAAGCCTCGTACGGTCCCGAGTTGCCGGCGGTGTCGCGCGGACCGGCGTTCCAGGTGCTGGGCACGATGGCCTGGTAGTTGTCGATGCGGCCGTCCTCGATCACCATCCAGTGGCTCAAACCGCCGCGCGGCGCCTCCATCAGGCCGACCCCCTTCATGGACTTGGGCCAGGAGGCCGGATCCCAGTACTGCTCGTTGAAGGTTTTCACGTCGCCGGCCTTGATGTTGGCGATCAGGCTATCGAACATGCCCTGCATGGCGTCGGCGATGACCTTGCTCTCCAGGCCGCGCGCCGCGGTGCGGCCGAGGGTGGAGAAGAGGGCGGCGACCGGCACGTCGAGGGTCTTCAGGGTGTAGTCCACCAGTTCCTTCATCTGCTTGTTGCCGGTGGCGTACATGATGAGGGCGCGCGCCAGCGGGCCGACCTCCATGGGCTTGCCTTTCCAGCGCGGCGACTTCAGCCAGGAATACTTCTGATCGACGTCGAGCTGCTCATACGGCGGCTTGGGACCGGTGTAGTTGAACTCGGTCTCGCCCTTCCAGGGATGCAGGCCCTTGTCATCGCCGTCTTTGTACTTGTACCAGGCGTGGCTGACGAATTCCTGAATCTCGTTGTCGTCATCCATGTTGATCGGATGCACCTTGCTGATGTCACCATCGAGGATGACACCGCGCGGGATGAGGAAGGAATCCGGCGTCCAGATGTCCTTCTCCGGCATGTCGCCAAAGGACAGGTAGTTGCCGCCGGAACTGCCGATGGCACCCCAGTCCTTGTAGAAGGAGGCAATGGCCAGCAGATCGGGGATGTAGACCTGATCGACGAAGTCCTTCATCTGCTTGATGACGGTCTGCACGGTCTGCAGGCCCACCATGTTGACCGCCGTGCCATCCTGTCCGCCACGCGCCTTGGCGGCGCCGCTGGAGCTATGCACGGAAATCGCCGAGGGCGTGCCACCCACCACGAAGTTGGGGTGGGGGTTCTTGCCGCCGAAGATGGCGTGCAGCTTGACCACGTCGCGCTGCCAGGCCAGGGCTTCCAGATAGTGCGCCACGGCCATCAGGTTGGCCTCGGGCGGCAGCTTGTAGGCCGGGTGGCCCCAGTAGGCGTTGGCGAAGATGCCCAGTTGGCCCTGCTCGACGAAGGTCTTCACCTTCTTCTGCACGTCGGCGAAATAGCCGGGCGAGGACTTCGAGTAATTGCTGATGCTCTGCGCCAGGGACGAGGTGGCCTTGGGATCGGCCTTCAGCGCCGACACCACGTCAACCCAGTCGAGGGCGTGCAGGTGGTAGAAGTGCATGACGTGGTCGTGCACGTACTGCGCGCCGATCATCAGGTTGCGGATGATCTCCGCGTTGCGCGGGATGCTGTAGCTGGGGATGGCGCGATGCAGCGCGTCCTCCACCGAGCGGATGGAGGCCATGCCGTGCACCAGGGTGCAGACGCCGCAGATGCGCTGGGCGAAGGCCCAGGCGTCGCGGGGGTCGCGGCCGCGCAGGATGATTTCGATGCCGCGCACCATGGTGCCGGCGGAGGAAGCCCGCGTGATCTTGCCGGATGCGTCCGTTTCCGCCTCGATGCGCAGGTGACCCTCGATCCGGGTGACGGGGTCAACGACGATGCGTTGGGGTGCGTTCATTTGTTCAGTCCTCCAGGTGTTCGGCGAGCAGTTCGGTCAAGCCGAGCAACTGCGTGTTCATCTCGTAGTGGTCGAAACCTTCCTCGATCACGATGCGGCAGTTGGCGCAGAAGGTCACCATGGTGTTGACGCCGTTTTCCTCGATCTGCCGCTTCTTGATGCGGAAGGCCTTGGCGCGCAAGGCTTCGGCTTCCTCGGTATGGATGGCCGAGGCGCCGCCGCCGCCACCGCAACACCAGTTCCACTTCTGCTTGTCGACGATGGGGATGTAGTTCTCGGCCACCGTCTGCACCAGGGGTTCCGGCGCTTCCAGGACGCCGCCGCGGCGCACGATCTGGCAGGGGTCGTGCAGGATCAGCGGCTCCTTGAACTTGTCCTTCATCTTCAGCACGCCCTTCTGGCGCAACTCTTCCAGCACCTCGAGGACGTGCCTGACCTCGAACTTGTAGGGCCGGCCGATGAGGTTGGGGCCTTCCCAGCGGATCGCCATGTAGGCGTGGCCGCATTCCGGCGACAGCACGTACTTCACGCCCAGCTTCTCGGCGGAATTGATGATGCGCGAGACAATGACCTTGGCGATGTCGGAAGCGCCGATCTGCATGCCCGCGTTGGTCGCCTCGAAGGCGTCCGAGGCAAGGGTGAAGGTGATGCCGGCCTTCTTGAAGATCTTCACCAGGGCTTCCAGGTACTCCGGATAGTTGACGATCTCCATGGAAGACAGCAGCACCAGGTAGTCAACGCCCGGCTTGTCGACGTTGATGGTCTCGCCGGTGGCCGCCTCGGCCTTCTTGATGACGTTCGCCACGGCCGGCCACTTCAGGCCCATCGGGCCGCCGATCTCGACGGTCCGCTTGGTGGCACCCTTGATACCATCCGGCGCGTGGCCGGAAACCGCCATGCCCTCGCGCAGCTTGCGCACCATGTAGACGATGTCGTTGCCGACCGGGCAGACCATGGAGCAGCGGCCGCACATGGTGCAGCTGTCGTAGACCAGCTCCTTCCACTCTTCCAGTTCGTCGTCGGTGACGGCCTTGGACAGACCTACCATCTTCTTCAGGCGGCCGAGCAGGGTGTATTCCTGCTCATAGACCCGGCGCAGGGGCTCCAGCTTGTGGATGGGCGTGTACTTCGGATCGCCGGTCTCCAGATGGAACAGACAGGCCTCGGCGCAGAGACCGCAATGCACACAGCTGTTGAAATAACTCGCGACGGGCGCGTCGATGACTTCCTTGAGGGCGTTGATGCCCTTTTGCAGTGAGGCGCTCATACAGGGACTCCCCTATGACCGTTGATCTTGCCGAGGTACCAGCGCGAACCGAAGACCGTGAAGGCATGGAACAGCTTGGTAAAGGGCAGGACGATCAACAACAGTTCGACGGACAGGATGTGCAGGGCCAGCATGGTGGTGTAGGGCAACAACAAATGCTGCACGGCCATCCATCCGGTCAGCACCGGCAGGAAGGTCAGAGTCCAGGTGAACCAGTCCGCGAAGGTGCTGAGGTAGCGCTTCACCGGATTCTTGATGCGGTCCGCCAGCACCACCAGCATGGCGCCGAGGGTGATCACCGACACCAGGTCGATCACCTGCGAGGGCAGGCCGGGCCAGGACAGCCCGGTTAGATCGCGGATGAGGATGATGTGCGGCTCGAACAGGAAGACGATGATCGCCAGGCCGATGTGGAAGACGTAACCACCGATGTAGGTCACCGGCGAACGCTTGATCATGCCGGGTGGCGGTACCGAGCGGCGGAATACCGTGTGCAGGCCTGAGGCGCCGTCACGATGACGTCCGGGCGCCACATCGACCTTGCGGCCTAGCGAGTAGATCTCGATCAGCCGCCACAACACGCCGAGCAGGAAGATGCCGATGGCGATGTCCAGGCCCGGACCCCGGACCCATGTCAGGAATTGCATTTCGTTCATGATCATTTCTCCAGATCAGCCAGGGTCACGGTTTCGTGCGCCGCCTTGGCGGAGCTCTTCTTGGCCCGGTTGGCGAAGGTGATCGCCACGCCGGCCGCCGCGCCCACCGCCGCGGCCGTCGCCGCCATCTTCAGAGGATCCGCGGGCCGCGACAGGGCACGATAGAAACCGCCGCCGTCCCAGAAATCAGGCTCGGAACAGCCCAGGCAACCGTGGCCCGATTCCACCGGCCAGGAAGTGCCGGCGTTCCACTTCACGGTGGCGCAGGCGTTGTAGGTGACCGGGCCCTTGCAACCCAATTCGAACAGGCACCAGCCCTTGCGCGCGCCCTCGTCGTCGAAGGTCTTGGCGAACTTGCCCTGGTCGTAGAACGGACGCCGGTAGCAGCGGTCGTGGATGGTCTCGCCGTAGAAGGCCTTGGGCCGCCCCAGTTTGTCCAACTCGGGCACTGTGCCGAAGGTCAGGTAGTGGGCCAGCACGCCGGTCATGACCACCGGGATGGGTGGGCAACCGGGGATGTTGATGATGGGCTTGTCCTTGATGATGTCGGACACCGACACCGCGCCGGTGGGGTTGGGGTTGGCCTTGGGGATGCCGCCGAAGGCCGCGCAGGACCCCATGGCAACGATGGCTGCCGCACCCTTGGCCGCTTCCTTCAGGGCCTCCAGGTTGGTCTTGCCGGCGATGCAGGAGTAGGCGCCGTCGAGCCCCAGCGGGATCGAGCCGTCGACGATGAGCAGGTACTTGCCCTCGTTTTCCTTCATGGCATGGTGCAGGGCTTCCTCGGCCTGGTGGCCAGCCGCCGCCATCAGCGTCTCCTGGTAGTCCAGGGAGATGGCATCGAAGATCAGGCCCTCGATGGAAGGCGAGTGGGACCGGGTGATGGACTCGGTACAACCCGTGCATTCCTGGAAGGGCAACCAGATCACCGAGGGCCGCCTGCTCGCCGCCGGCGCCGCCGCCATGGCTTCCGCCATGGCCCGGCCCGCCGAAGGGGGCAGCGCCATCAGGGATGCCAACGTGGCGCAGTACTTGAAGAAGGTACGGCGGGTGACGCCTCGCCGCGCTAGGGTGTCAATCAATGGACCTTGCATGCTTAGCCTCCTGGCTTCCAACACTGACGTGAAGAACCTGATTCAGCTTAGATCAAAAATTAAAGATTCAAGATATTCTAATCCTGTTTTTACATCTTCCGGGTGCGCCTTGACCAGTTCGGGCACGAAGGCAACCTCGATGAAGCGGGACACGACATGGCCGCTCTCGTTGTGGTGCGTCACCCACCAGACCCCTGGACAGGCCGTTTCCGCCAGCGTCGATTCGCCGTCGGAATGCAGGGTGACGCTGATCTCGCCCTCGCCCAGAGTGGCCTTCAGCCAGTCCAGGTCGGCGGGTGTGAGGGGCAGCGCGTTCAGATCGATGGCGGTGGGTTCACCCGCCGCCATCAGTTGGCGGACATGTTCGGCGAGCTCGCGCAGCAGCACGGGGGCGTTGCCGGAGAGCGCGTCGGCCTGGTACGGGGAAGATTCGCCGGCGTCGACGACGACGCGGATGTCCTCAAGCGACATGGCGCCATCCCTCGATCAGGCCACGGATGGCCGCGCACACGGGCGGAATGGCTTCGGCGACGGCAGGCGTGGGCAGTTCGCCCCAATCCACCACCTGCGGCTGGATAGCCAGCAGGGCTCGCTTTTCCGGCCAATGTCCGGCCAGAATGGCGATGGCGCGCAGGTCGGTGAGGCCCACCTCGTGCACGCTGGACTTGCGGTTGCCGAGCAGGAAGGCATCCATGGCCTCGCCTTCGAACATCCGCCAAGCACCGGCTTCGGCCTTGATGTGGGCGGCGTCGACGACGATGAGGGCCTCCGCTTCCTCGATGGGACCGGCCAGGGTGAAGGACAGGGTGCCGCCGTCCATCAGCTCGACGTCATCGGGCAGAGGCGCGCCCGCGGAGAGGGCATGCAAGACATGAATCCCTACCCCTTCGTCGCTGAGCAGTGTGTTGCCGATACCGAGAACCAGGGTTTTCATGGCCGTGAAGAATACTTCGCACATGCAGCAATAACAATATACTTATTTACTCAACATATTGATATTGCTCAATATTTCTGCAATATTTCGGACATACCCATCTGCATTCAATGACTTAACATCTCTATCAAATATTTCAATCGTTCATCCCATGTGCCTAGCCTACCCCATGCAAATCACCGCCATCGATGGTCTCTCCGCCCATTGCGAGGCGCGCGGCGTCGAACGCGACGTGTCCCTGTTCATGCTGCGGGATGAGCCCCCCGCAATCGGCGATTTCGTCATGGTCAGTCTGGGCCAGGCCGTGCGCCGGGTGAGCCCGGAAGACGCCCGGCTGTCCTGGGAGTTGTTCGACCAGATCCTCGGCACCTCCACCACCCCGTGAGCACACCAGCATGAACGAGCAATTCGTCGTCCTCGACCAGGCCAAGAGCACCCTCATCGACTTGGCCATCCGCTTCGGCCCGAAGCTGGTGGTGGCACTGATGATCCTGGTGGTCGGCTTCTTCGTCGGCCGCTGGCTGGGCAGGGTGACGGAGGGGATGCTGAAGAAACTGGCCATCGACGCGCCCGTGCGCCAACTGCTGGTGCGCCTGCTGCGCCTGCTGGTGCTGGGCCTTTTCCTGATCATGGCCCTGCAGAACCTGGGCGTGGAACTGCTGCCCCTCATCGCCGGCCTCGGCGTGGCCGGCGCCGGCGTCGCCCTGGCCATGCAGGGGGTGCTGGGCAACCTGGTGGCGGGCCTCACCATCATCTTCACGCGGCCGTTCCGCATCGGCGAGTACATCGCCATCGTCGGCGAGGAAGGAAGCGTCGAGGAGATCAGCCTGTTCAAGACGGTGCTGAGCCACCCCGACCGCTCCCGCGTGGTCATCCCCAACCGCAAGATTGTCGGCGAGATACTGCACAACTACGGGGAGATCCGCCAACTGGACATGGCGGTGGGAGTGGCCTACGACACCGACCTGAACCGGGCGCTGGCGCTGATCCGCGCCATCCTGGCCGCCAACCCGCGCCTGCTGCGCGATCCGGAAGCACTGATCCAGGTGCGCAGCCTGGCCGATTCCGGGGTGGTCATCGCGGTCAAGCCCTGGGCGCCGGTCGCGGAATTCCACACCGCCACCGGCGAACTCAATCAAGCCATCCTGGAGCGTTTCCGCGCGGATGGCATCGTCATCCCCTTCCCGCAACGCGAGGTGCGCCTGCTGGGCCGGCCCGACTGAGGCGTGCCTTCATCGCCGGGCGGGGCAGCCCGCTCAGCCGGCGATCAGTTCGCAACCTCGCGCTGGGCATCGGGATCGAACTCGGCGCGCACGGCCTCCAGGGCATCCCTGAGGCTTTCCTCGCTGAGGCCGTTGAGGCTCTCGGCCAGCAGTTCGGCGGCGTCGATGGTGTCCTGGTCCTGCGGCAAGGTATCGGAATCCAGATTGGCCACCAGCACAGCGGCGGCGCCCACCACCTGCAGCAGCTTCTGTCTCTCGCTCATGAGCATTTCGAGCTCTTCCCGCAGTAGGCGGACTTCCTCGTTGTTCAGCGCGTGCACGGTCATGTCGGGGCTCCCACGTGGCGGTCGCTTGCATCATACTCCCCGGCATCCCGCCTTCAGAAGTCCGATAGCGTGCTGCATCCCGTCCAACTCGACCCTTCCCTGATCGGGCAGCACCTGCCCTGGGACCTGTACACCGACAGCGGGGTACTGGTGGCCGGCGCCGAAACGCTCATCGCCGACGAGGCTCATTACATCCGCCTCATCGGCCGTACTCTCTACCGTCGGCAGAGCATTGCGCCGGAAGCCGGACACTGTCTGGACCGTCTCACGCAACTGGCCGGCGAAGCGGACGCCCTGCTGGGCGGTCCACCGGAATTACTGAGCGCCGAGGCGCTGACACGACTCAGCCGGGAACTGGCGCAGACCTACTCCATGCATCCGGACGCCTGCCTGGGCTATCCCCGCCTGGTGCCGCTGGCGCGTCCCGACATCAACCACGCACTGCTGGTGCTGTTCACCTCCCTGCTGGTGGCCGACCAGCTGGAATTGAGCGAGGAGGAACGGCTGGGTCTGGCCGGCGCTGCCCTCACCATGAATCTGACGGACCCCGACATCCACGCCGCCCGCATCGTCTCCGCCAGCGCCGACGGCGACGCCGAGCGCGCTCGTCTCATCGCCCATCCCCTACGCGCGGCCGACTTCCTGCGCGAACTGGGCCTCGACGATGCGGTGTGGCTGGAGGCCGTGCGCCAGCATCACGAAAACATGGACGGCAGCGGCTACCCGGAGGGCAGGGAAGGCGCCCGCATCAGCCTGCCGGCGCGCATCCTGCACGTGGTCGACGCCTACGTCACGCGCATTTCCGGACAGCACTATCGCCCGCCCCGCGCCATGCGCTACGCCCTGCGCGAGTTGTACGGACCGCGCCGCGGGCTCATCGACAACCAGATCGCGGTACTGCTGTTGCGGCGCATGGGCCTGTACCCGCCGGGCACGCTGCTGCGGCTGGCCAGCCGGGAGCATGCCTGCGTCACGCGGCGCAGCCGCAACAGCTTCGTCCGCTTCGCCGTGAGCTTCATGGACGGCCGCGGGCGTCCCTTCGATCCGCCTCGGGAACGCGACCTCGGCACGCGGGCGCATCGCCCGCGCGGCACGCTGAGCGTCGACCCGGCCTGGCCGCACATCGAATGGCGTCATCTGTGGGGGTACTGACATGCCCGAATCCCTTTCCCCTTTCGTGTTCGACGCCAGCGCCGAGAATTTCGACCGGCTGATCCTGGGCAATTCCGCGCGCGGCCTGGTGCTGGCGCATTTCTGGTCGCCCCGCGCCGGCCCCTGCATGCTGCTCATGCCGCGTCTGCTGAAGCTGGCCTCGGAATTCACCGGCCGCTTCCTGCTGGTGATGGTGAACACCGACGAACTGGGCCGCCAGGCGCGCGACCTCGGCGTCACCAGCGTGCCCACGGTGAAGTTCTTTCTGCATGGGAAAGTGGCGCACACCATCCACGGCGCCGAATCCGAGGAAGTCTTCCGCACCGCCCTGCGCCGCTTTCTCGCCGACCCGCGGGAAGAACCGCGACTGGCCGCCCTCGCCCTGCACCAGGCCGGCGACAGCGAGGCGGCCATCGCCATGCTGGCGCGTCTGGCCGTGGAACATCCGCAAGACCTGGCGGTGGCCACCGACCTGGCCAAGCTGCTGACCCTGGCCGGACGCCCCGACGAGGCACTTGCCCTGCTCGCCGCGCTGCCCGCGGCCGCGCGCGCCGATGCAGGCGTCGCCCCCCTGCTGGCGCACCTGGAATTGATCGACGCCGCCCGCGACGACGCGGCGGCTTCCACGCTGGCCGAACGGGAACCCGCATACCGGCTGAATCAGGCCGCGCGCGCCCTGTTCGACGACGACCCGGAAAGCGCCATGGAGTCGCTGCTGGACTTGGCCGCGCAGGCGCCGACCTACCGCGACGACATCGGCCGCCGCGCCCTGCTGGCGCTGTTCGGCATGCTCGGCCCGGAGCACGCCCTGACGCGGCGATTCCGGGCGCGCCTGGCCGCGCTCGGGTCGTGAGCGGCGACTGGCGCGACGATTTCGCGGCGACGCCGCCGTTCGCCCATCTGACTGCCTGGACGGAGGCATTGGCCGGTGGGCGCTGGCCCGCACTGGAGCAACTCGACGAGCTGGCGTGCCGGGCCGGCGTCGTCAACGCGCAAGGCCTGTCCATCCGTTTCCAGACCCAGGAGCGGCGTTGCGGCCAAGTCGATTACGAGGCCGCCATCCTCGCCAGCGGCTGCGTGCCGACTCGTCGCGACAACTGGCACGATCTGCTCAACGCCCTCATCTGGCTCGCCTTTCCGCGTACCAAGGCGGCGCTCAACGCGGTGCAATGCCGCCACCTGGCGTCCGGCCAGGCGCGTGGCCCGATAGCGGATGCCACCACGCTGTTCGACGAAAGCGGGCTGGTGCTGACGGGTTGCGACCCGGCCCTGGCGGAGCTGCTCGCACAACGACGCTGGCGCGAGGCTTTCGTCACGCATCGGCGGGCCTGGCGTGACACGCGCGCCTTCCTGATCGGCCACGCCGTGCTGGAGAAGCTGCTCGCACCCTGGCCGGGCGTCACCGCCAAGTGCCTGTTCGTGCCGGCTGCCGCGCCAGTCGACGCTGATGCGCCGCCAGCCTGGCTGGACGAGGCTGTCGCGCGTGTCTGGCTGGAAGGGCGGGTGGCGGACCCGAAACAGCTGTTTCCCCTGCCCGTGCTAGGCATACCGGGCTGGTGGGCGGCCAACGAGGCGCCGGAGTTCTACGACAACCGCGCGGTCTTCCGGCCCCCGCCGCCCTGATCAGGGATGCGTGCTGGCAGGCGGCACGTTGCAGGCTTCGCCCGGTTCGCTGGGCACCGGCTGGATGGAGAAGCTGAGCCGCTCCAGATCCGCCAGGATGTAGGTGGGCTCCTTGCCGACGCCCCCCACCGTGCCGGGATTCACCAGCCAGGTGGTGGCACCCTTGATGTTGGCGACCGCGCGCACGCCGGCCCGGTGGTCATGCCCGCAGCAGACCAGGTCGTAGTCGCCGGTGAGGGCCATGCCCAGCGCGTAATGTGGATAGTGCACCAGGAACAGGCTGCGGCCGCCCAGATGCAGGACGGCATCCTGCCCGTGGTAGCGCACCGGGCTGTCGGGTTCCTGGGCGAGCTGGTGCATGGCGTGGACATCGCCGGTGTTGTTGCCGTGAATCGCATGCACCGGCAGCGCGAACTTCTTCAGCACGCGCAGGGTGGTGGGCGCCACCACGTCACCGCAATGCAGGATGGCCTGCGCCCCGCGCGCCTTGGCATCCGCGGCCGCGTGCTCGAGCAGACGGCGGTTGTCGTGGCTGTCGGAAACGATGCAGATCTTCACGGGGCCATTCTCGGCATGCGCGCGGGCGGCGCGGCCAGATCGCCGCGCGAACGGCCGAAGCGGCCGGCGCGGGACTCAGAACATCGGCTTTTCGGGGGCCGCGTTGTACATCGCGATGCTGGACAGGATTTCGCGCTTCGCCGCCTCGGCATCCTCCCAGCCGCCGACGCGCACCCACTTGCCCTCGTCGAGGTCCTTGTAGTGCTCGAAGAAGTGGGCGATGCGCTGCATCAATTCCTCGGGCATGTCCTGCGGGCCCTTGGCCGAGGCCCAGCGCTTGGTCAGCTTGTCGACCGGCACCGCCAGCACCTTGGCGTCGTCGCCGGATTCGTCCGTCATGCGCAGCAGGGCCACGGGCCGGCAGCGGATGACCGAACCCGAGATCAGCGGGATGGGGGTCACCACCAGCACGTCGCAGGGGTCGCCGTCGTTGGACAGGGTATGGGGGATGTAGCCGTAATTGCAGGGGTAGTGCATGGCGGTGATCATGAAACGGTCCACGAACAGGGCTCCGGTTTCATGATCCACCTCGTACTTCACCGGATCCGAATGCGCCGGAATCTCGATGATGACGTTGATTTCTTCCGGCGCCTTGGCACCCGTGCTGACTCGATCCAGGTTCATGTGCGTCTCCGACGTTGAAGTGGATGATTATAAAGGGGCCTGGCGACCCTTTTGCTACAATGCAGCAAATTTCCGCCACGGGCTGTTCCATGAGCGCTGCCGGCAATGACGAATTCCAGGGCGAGATCGTAATACGCGGCCTGACCCGCGCGGGACGACCCTTTCGCCCCAGCGACTGGGCGGAGCGCCTGGCCGGAGTGGCCTCCTGCGTCGGCTCGGACCATCGTCTGCACTATTCCCCAATGGTCTGCCCGGTCACCCGCCAGGGTGTGCGCTGCGTGGTGATCCAGCGCGCCCTCGAACAGCGCGAGACCCGCCTGTTCCGCTTCCTGCTCGATTTCGCGCGGCAGAACGACCTGGAAATCGTCGACGGGCGTCAACTCCCGCGCGACGGCGCGCTGCCGGCGTGCGCCGACGCGGCGCTGAAAACAAAACCGCCCGGATGAACCGGGCGGCTGTTGCGCGAGCGGAAGGTCCGGCTTCAGGCCATGGCCTTGATGGCGCCCGACAGCCGGCTCTTGTGCCTCGCCGCCTTGTTCTTGTGCACGATCCTCTTGTCGGCCAGACTGTCCATGACGGCCATGTTCTCGTTGAGCGCGGCCTGGGCCGCAGCCTTGTCGCCCGCCTCGATGGCCTTGCGGACTTTCTTCACCGCGGTCCGGTAGGCCGAGCGCTGGGCCATGTTGCTCAGCCGTTGCGCGGCGGCCTGACGCGCGCGTTTTTTCGCCTGTGCGCTGTTAGCCATGCGGAAACTCCTTGATCTGGGGGTATTCGGAAAAACGCGCATCATACCGGTGCCGCCCTGTTCAGGCAAGCGCCAGCAGCCTGGGCAAGTCCGCTGCGTCGGCATGCGTAAAACTATCCGGGCCCGCGGCCATTCGCTACCATGCCGCACCACCCCGCCCCTGCCCCTGTTTCCATGAACCTTCTGCGCGCCCTTGCCGCGGTCAGCTCGATGACCCTGCTGTCCCGCATCCTGGGCTTCGTGCGCGACGCCATCATCGCCCGCGTGTTCGGCGCCGGCATGGCCACCGACGCTTTCTTCGTCGCCTTCAAGCTGCCCAACCTGCTGCGCAGACTGTTCGCCGAGGGCGCCTTCTCCCAGGCCTTCGTCCCCATCCTGGCGGAATACAAGGCCAGGCGGGGCGAGGACGCCACCCGCCTGTTGGTCGCGCGGGTGGCCACCATGCTGTTCGCGGCGGTGACCGTGGTGACCGCCCTGGGCGTGCTCGGCGCGCCCCTCATCATCCTGGTGTTCGCGCCCGGCTTCACGGCCACGCCCGACAAGTTCGAGCTGACCGTAGAACTCACCCGCATCGTCTTCCCCTACATCCTGTTCATCTCCCTGGTCTCCCTTGCCGGCGGTGTGCTCAACACCTTCAGCCGGTTCATGGTGCCGGCCTTCACGCCGGTGCTGCTCAACGTGGCGATGATCCTGGCCGCCGCGGTCGCCGCACCCTGGTTCGACCCGCCCATCCTGGCCCTGGGCTGGGGCGCCTTCCTGGGCGGCATCCTGCAGCTCTCCCTGCAAATCCCGGCACTCATGCGGCTGGGCATGCTGCCGCGCTGGAACTGGGCGCCGCGCGACGAGGGCATGCGTCGCATCCTCATGCTCATGGCGCCCGCCGCCCTCGGCGTGTCGGTCGCCCAGATCAGCCTGCTCATCAACATCCTGTTCGCCTCCTTCCTGGACACCGGCAGCGTGTCCTGGCTGTATTACGCCGACCGTCTCATGGAGTTTCCGGCGGGCCTGCTGGGTGCCGCCCTCGGCACCATCCTGCTGCCTTCCCTGGCCCGGCATTACGCCGACAACGACACCGGCCAGTACTCGAAACTGCTGGACTGGGGCCTGCGCATGACCCTGCTGCTGGCGGCGCCCGCCGCCCTGGCCCTCGGCATCCTCGCCGTGCCGCTGATCGCCACCCTGTTCTTCTATGGGGAGTTCACCGCCCACGATGTGCAAATGACCCGCCTCGCCCTGGTCGCCTACAGCGTCGGCCTGCTCGGCCTGATCCTGGTGAAGGTGCTGGCGCCGGGCTTCTATGCCCGCCAGAACATCAAGACTCCGGTGAAGATCGCGCTGCTCACCCTGCTCGCCACCCAGGCCATGAACCTGGCCTTCATCTGGCATCTCAAGCATGCCGGCCTGGCCCTGGCCATCGGCCTGGGCGCCTGCCTGAATGCCGGCATCCTCTATTACAAATTGCGCCAGCTCGGCATTTACCAGCCGCAACCGGGCTGGCGCACCTTTCTGGGCAAGCTCGGCCTGGGCCTGATCGCCATGGGCCTGTTCCTCTGGTTCGCCATGACCGAGGAAGCGCGCTGGCTGGCTTACGGATTCAGCCAGCGCATCCTCCATCTTGGCGCGCTGGTGGCCGGCGGCATCCTCATCTATTTCGCCACCCTGGGCCTGCTCGGCTTCCGTCCTGCCGACTTCAAACGCCGCGCCGCCGAATAGACTCCCCCCCCTCCGGCGGCTAAAATCCACGTTTTTTCAACGAGATATCCTCATCATGCGGATGACCCATGGCTGCTTCGGCGAACCGCATACGCAGCAACGCCCCGGCGCCGTCACCATCGGCAATTTCGACGGCGTGCACCTTGGCCATCAGGCCATGCTGGCCCGGCTCACCGCCCGTTCCGCCTCGGTGGGCGGCGCGCCCACGGTGCTGACCTTCGAACCGCATCCGCGTGAAATCTTTTCGCCCGATTCCGCCCCCACGCGCCTGACCTCCCTGCGCGAGAAGCTGGAGATCCTGCGCGGGCTGGGTGTCGCCCGCGTGCATGTCTGCCGCTTCAGCAAACCTTTCGCCGCCCTGTCCGCCGAGGACTTCGTGCGCCGCATCCTGGTCGAGGGCCTGCATGCCCGCTACGTGCTGGTGGGCGATGACTTTCGCTTCGGCGCGAAGCGGGCCGGGGATTTCGCCCTGCTCAAGCAGCTCGGCGAAAAGTACGGCTTCGAGGCGGAATCCCTGCATACCGTGGAAGCCGCCGGCCAGCGCGCCTCCAGCACCGCCGTGCGCGAAGCCCTGGCCGCCGGCGACATGGCCACCGCCGCCCAGATGCTGGGCCGCCCCTATTCCATCTCCGGCCGGGTGGTGGGCGGCGACCAGCTGGGTCGCAAGATCGGCTATCCCACCGCAAACATCCAGCTCAAGCACAACCGCCCGCCGCTCACCGGCATCTTCGCCGTGCGCGTGCAGGGGTTGGACCAGCCCGACTGGCCCGGCGTCGCCAGCCTGGGCACCCGGCCGACGGTGCATGCGAATGGGCGGCCCACCCTGGAGGTGCATCTGTTCAACTTCGACCAGTCCATTTATCGGCGGCATTTGCGGGTGGAGTTTCTGCACAAGCTGCGGGATGAAGCCAAGTTTCCGAGCCTGGAGGCGCTGATCGCGCAAATCGATGAGGATGCGCGGCAGGCGAGGGAGATGTTGAATGTTTGAGGTGAGGTCGGAGGCCGGGGGCGCCCGGCGGCGCATTACTTTCTTTGCTTGTGCAAAGAAAGTAATCAAAGAAAGCACACCCTACTTCCGCCGAAATCCCCGGCCAGCACCCGAATCCACGGGCGGCTCGCAAACTCGCCCTGCGGGCTCAAACACGCTCGCCGACTTCCCCCGTGGATTCGGGCACTGGCCGGCGGCGTCAGAAGGGGACAAGGCGTCACTCCGCGACGGTTTGCCCCCCTCTGAGCCGCCTCGCCTGGGCGAACGCTTCGGGGGCTTTCGGCGAGTATGTCTGAGCCCCGCAGGGGCGAGTTACGCAGCCGCCCGAAGCGTTCGCCCAGGCGAGGGAACCCGAAGGGCGGCGAAGCGGGGTGGCCTTCTTTTGGTTACTTTTCTTGGCCAAGCAAGAAAAGTAACTCGCCGCCGGGCGACTCCCGGCCAAAACCGGCTTGAGCACACGCAACACTGAATCCAGGCAGCAAACCCAAAATGCCCGACTACAAAGACACCCTGAACCTCCCCGACACCCCCTTCCCCATGCGCGGCGACCTCGCCAAGCGGGAACCGGCCTGGGTCAAGTCCTGGCAGGAGAAGAAGCTGTACGAAAAGCTGCGTGCCAACGCCAAGGGACGCCCGGTCTGGGTGCTGCACGACGGCCCGCCCTACGCCAACGGCGACATCCACATCGGCCACGCGGTGAACAAGATCCTCAAGGACATCATCGTCAAGACCAAGACCCTGGAGGGCTTCGACGCCCCCTACGTGCCGGGCTGGGACTGCCATGGCCTGCCCATCGAATTGCAGGTGGAAAAGACCCACGGCAAGGACACGCCGCCGGCCCGCTTCCGCGAACTCTGCCGGGAATACGCGGCGAGCCAGGTGGAACGGCAGAAAGCCGACTTCGTCCGCCTGGGCGTGCTGGGCGACTGGGACCACCCCTACCTGACCATGGACTACCGCTTCGAGGCGGACATCATCCGGGAACTCGGCAAGATCCAGGCCAACGGCCACCTCTACCTGGGCGCCAAGCCGGTGCATTGGTGCGTGGACTGCGGCTCGGCCCTGGCCGAGGCGGAGGTGGAATACGAGGACAAGACCTCGCCCGCCATCGACGTGGCCTTCCCGGTCGCCGACTGCGCCGACTTGGCCAGGCGCCTGGGCCTACCCGCCGAAGGGGACTGTCCGGCCTACGCGGTGATCTGGACCACCACGCCCTGGACGCTGCCCGCGAACCAGGCGGTGGCGGTGCATCCCGACTTCGTCTACGACCTGATTCGTACCCCCAAGGGCCTGTTGATCCTGGCCCGGGACCTGGCCGAGTCCGCCATCCGGCGTTACGGCTTCGAGACCGTGGAAACCCTCGCCCAGATCAAGGGCGTGGACCTGGAAGGCCTGAAGCTGCAACACCCCTTCTATGCGCGGGAAGTGCCGGTGATCCTGGCCGACTTCGTCACCCTGGAGGCCGGCGTCGGCCTGGTCCACATCGCCCCCGGCCACGGCCATGACGACTACATCGCCGGCCAGAAGTACGGCCTCAAGGTGGACAACCCCGTCGGCGACGACGGCAAGTTCTACGCCGACACCCTGTTGCTGGGCGGCCTGTCGGTATGGGCCGGCAACAAGAAGGTGCTGGAGGTATTGACCGAGAACGGCCGCCTGCTCGCCCAGGCGCCGCTCAAGCACAGCTACCCCCACTGCTGGCGCCACAAGAGCCCCATCATCTTCCGCGCCACCCGACAATGGTTCATCGGTATGGACAAGCACGCCCTGCGCGACAAGGCGATGCAAGCCGTGGACGACACCGAGTTCTTCCCCGCCTGGGGCCGCGCCCGCCTGGAAGCCATGATGAAATCCCGCCCGGACTGGTGCGTCTCGCGCCAGCGCAACTGGGGCGTACCCATGCCCTTCTTCGTGCACAAGAGCACGGGTGAACTGCATCCGCGCAGCCAGGAACTGCTGGAGGAGGTAGCCAAGCGGGTGGAACAGGCCGGCATCGAGGCCTGGTTCAGCCTGGACCCCAAGGAGTTGCTGGGCGACGAGGCCGAGAACTACGTGAAGAACCGGGACACCCTGGACGTCTGGTTCGATTCCGGCGTCACCCACGCCTGCCTGCTCAAGGAGCGGGAAGGCCTCAAGCACCCGGCGGACCTCTACCTGGAAGGCTCGGACCAGCACCGCGGCTGGTTCCAGTCCTCGCTGCTGACCGGCTGCGCCACCGACGGCCACGCGCCCTACGAAGCCCTGCTCACCCACGGCTTCGTGGTGGACGGCAAAGGCATGAAGATGTCCAAGTCCAAGGGCAACGTCATCGCGCCGCAAAAGGTCATGGACACCTACGGCGCCGACATCCTGCGCCTATGGGTGGCCAGCACCGACTATTCCGGCGAGTTGACCATCTCCGACGAGATCCTCAAGCGGACGGTGGACAACTACCGGCGCATCCGCAACACCCTGCGCTTCCTGCTCGCCAACACCGCCGACTTCGATCCGGCCAACCTGCTGCCGCCCGAGCAATGGCTGGAGATCGACCGCTACGCACTGGCCCTGACCCGGGAGATGCAGGAAGCCACCCTGGCCGATTACCGGGTCTACAGTTTCCACACCGCCGTGCAGAGGCTGCACAACTTCTGCTCCGAGGATCTGGGCGCCTTCTACCTGGACATCCTCAAGGACCGGCTCTACACCACCGCCAAGGACGGCCGCCCGCGCAAAGCCGCGCAAAGCGCCCTGTGGCACATCCTGCAAACGCTGACCCGGCTCATGGCCCCCATCCTCTCCTTCACCGCCGAGGAAATCTGGGC
>VGVT01000048.1 GCA_016873935.1 Betaproteobacteria bacterium
ATCCCAAGAGCCTCTCGTATCTGGCCGGCACCGAGCTGGACTACGTGCGCGAAGGCCTCAACGAGGGTTTCAAGTTCCACAACCCCAACGTCAAGTCGGCCTGCGGCTGCGGGGAATCGTTCAACGTCTGAATCGGTGAAGGGGGAAGGGTGAAGGGGGAAGGGTTGGCTTGGCGAGCTTTTCACCCTTTACCCTTTACCCTTCCCCCTTTACCTTCCCCGGCATGTCCCTCGACTTCAACCAGAACCACTTCGACCTGTTCGGCCTGCCTCATGCCTTCGCCCTGGACGCGGACAAGCTGGACAAGGCTTACCGGGACATCCAGGCGGAAATCCATCCGGACCGGTTCGCCCACGCCGGCGAAGCGGAACAGCGCCTGGCTATGCAGTGGACCACCAAGGTCAACGAGGCCTACCAGACCCTGAGGAAGCCGTTCGAGCGGGCGCGCTACCTGTTGCTGCTGAACGGCGTCGATGCCATGGACCCCATGAATACGTCCATGCCGGCGGACTTCATCCTGGCGCAGATGGCATGGCGCGAGGCTCTGGAGGATGCTCGCGCCGCGCAGGATGGGGCCGCCCTGGAGACGCTGGAGCGCACCCTGATAGCCCGCGCGAAGGAGATGCGGGACCTGCTCGGCGAGTTGCTGGACGAGCGGCGCGACTATGCCGGCGCGAGTGATACCCTGCGCAAGCTGCGCTTCATGGACAAGTTGCTGGAAGAGGTGGGTGCGGCGTATGAGGATCTTTGAAGTGAAGGGGGAAGGGTAAAGGGGGAAGGGTAAAACCATGCTCCCGCCGCCGCTCTTCACCCTTCCCCCTTTACCCTTGACCCTTCACCAATAAAACCATGGCCCTCCTGCAAATCGCCGAACCCGGTCTCTCCACCGCGCCCCATCAGCACCGGCTGGCGGTGGGCATCGACCTGGGCACCACGAATTCCCTGGTGGCCACGGTGCGCAACGGCGTGTCCGTGGTGCTCAACGACGCCCGCGGCCATGGCCTGCTGCCCTCGGTGGTGCGCTACCACAAGGATGGTTCTACCACCGTCGGGCTGTCCGCCCAGATTCAGGCCGCCGAGGATCCGCACAACACCCTCATCTCCGCCAAACGCTTCATGGGGCGCGGCATCAAGGACATCCCGGATGCCGCCACCATGCCCTACCAGTTCGTCGACGCGCCGGGCATGGTGCAGATCAAGACCGTGGCGGGGGTGAAGAGTCCGGTCGAGGTGTCCGCCGAAATCCTGAAAGTGCTGAAGGCCCGCGCCGAGGCCGCCCTGGGCGGCGAACTGGTGGGCGCGGTCATCACCGTGCCGGCCTACTTCGACGATGCCCAGCGCCAGGCCACCAAGGATGCCGCCCGGGTGGCGGGCCTCAACGTCCTGCGCCTGCTCAACGAACCTACCGCCGCCGCCATCGCCTATGGCCTTGACAACGCCGCCGAGGGCCTCTACGCGGTCTACGACCTGGGCGGCGGCACCTTCGACATCTCCATTCTCAGGCTCACCAAGGGCGTGTTCGAGGTGCTGGCCACCAACGGCGACTCCGCCCTGGGCGGTGACGATTTCGATCGCCGCATCTACTGCTGGGCGCTGGACCAGGCCCGCATCCACACCCTGGCGGACGCGGACAAGGCCCTGCTGATGGCCCACGCGCGCGAGGCCAAGGAGAATCTGTCCGACCACGGCGAGGCCCACATCACCGCCGTGCTGACCACCGGCGAGGTCGTCGACCTGCGGCTCAGCGAGGCCATCTTCAACGAAATCACCGCGAGCCTGGTCAACAAGACCCTGCTGCCCTGCCGCAAGGCCCTGCGCGACGCCGGCCTGCAGGCGGAGGACGTCAAGGGCGTGGTCATGGTCGGCGGCTCCACCCGCATCCCGCGCATCCAGGCGGCGGTCGGCGAGTTCTTCGGGCAGACGCCGCTGACCAACCTCGACCCGGACAAGGTGGTGGCCCTGGGCGCCGCCATCCAGGCCAACGTGCTGGCCGGCAACAAGAGCGGCGACGACTGGCTGCTGCTGGACGTGGTGCCCCTGTCGCTGGGCCTGGAGACCATGGGCGGCCTCACCGAGAAGATCATCCCGCGCAATGCCACCATCCCCACCGCGCGGGCGCAGGAATTCACCACCTACAAGGACGGCCAGACCGCCATGAGCATCCACGTGGTGCAGGGCGAGCGCGAACTGGTGTCCGACTGCCGCAGCCTGGCCCGCTTCGAGTTGCGCGGCATCCCGCCGATGGTGGCCGGCGCGGCGCGCATCCGCGTCACCTTCCAGGTGGACGCCGACGGCCTGCTCTCGGTGACGGCGCGGGAGACGGGCACCGGCGTCGAGTCCAGCATTGCCGTGAAGCCCTCCTACGGGCTGACGGACGACGAAGTGGCGACCATGCTCAAGGATTCCTACGCGCACGCCCAGGACGACATGGCCGCGCGCAATCTGCTCGAGGCACGGGTGGACGGCCGTCGGCTGCTGGAAGCCAGCGAGGCGGCCCTGGCGGAGAACGGCGGCGAACTGCTGACGCCGGCCGAGCGCGCCGGCATCGACGCGCTCATGCATGCCCTGCGCGCCGCCCTTGCCGGCGACGATCTCGCCGCCGTCAAGCGCGCCACCGAGGCCCTCAACCAGGGCACCGTGGAATTCGCCGCGCGCCGCATGGACCTGTCCGTCAAGAAAGCCCTCACCGGCCACCGCCTTGACGAACTGGAGGTTTGAGATGTCCGCCTTCGAGCCCGAATTCATCGCTGGTCTGCGCGAACGCCTGGAACGGCACCCGATCTACGGCGCGCTGCGGTCCCTCGACGACCTGCGCGTGTTCATGGCGCACCACGTGCATTCGGTGTGGGATTTCATGTCCCTCATCAAGTATCTGCAACACGAGGTGGCGCCGGCGCGCTGGCCGTGGACGCCCGGCGCCGATGCCACGGCGCAGCGCTTCATCAATGAGCTGGTGCTGGAGGAGGAGACCGACGAGGCAGGCCCCGGTGCGCCGGGTGAATTCTCCAGCCACTTCCAGCTCTACCTCGGCGCCATGCGCGAGATCGGCGCCGACGCCGACGTTCCCGCCCGTTTCGTCGAACTCGCCGGCCGCGCCGGCATCGAGGCCGCCCTGGCCAGCGGGCTCGCGCCCGCGCCGGCCGCCCGCTTCACCCGCGCCACCTTCGCTTTCATCGACTCCGGCCGCGCCCACGAGGTCGCCGCGGCCCTGGCCCTGGGCCGCGAGCACATCATCCCGGCCATGTTCCGCGCCTTTCTCGATCGCATGGCGGTGAGCGAGGCGCAGGCGCCGATTTTTCATTACTACCTGCGCCGCCACATTCATCTGGACGAAGACTTCCACGCCCCGCTCTCGCTGCGCCTGCTGGAGGTGCTCTGCAAGGGCGAGGCGGCCAGGCTGGCCGAGGCCCGCGCCGCCGCCATCCGCGCGGTCGAGGCGCGCATCGAGTTCTGGGACGGCGTGCTGGCCGTCCTGCCCAGTCGACAAGAGACCGTGCCATGCCCCAATTGATCGTTCTGCCCCATGTAGAGCTCTGCCCCGACGGCGCCGTCATCGATGCCCAGAAAGGCGTGTCGATCTGCGATACCCTGCTGGAAAACGGCATCGAGATCGAGCACGCCTGCGAGAAATCCTGCGCCTGCACCACCTGCCACGTGGTGGTGCGGGAAGGCTTCAACAGCCTGTCCGAGGCCACCGAGTTGGAGGACGACCTGCTCGACAAGGCCTGGGGCCTGGAGCCCACCTCCCGCCTGTCCTGCCAGGCCCTCATGGGCAAGGAGGATGTGGTGGTGGAAATCCCGAAGTACACCATCAACATGGTGAAGGAAGGACATTGAAGCAGGTAGCCGGTAGTGGGTAGCTGGTAGCCGAATATTTGCGCGCCGGAGGCGCGGATACTCAGGCTACCCTCTACTCGCTACCGGCTACCCGCTAGGAGGAGAACCCCATGAAATGGATCGATACCCTGGACATCGCCATCGCCCTCGCCGAGCACCACCCCGACGTGGACCCGCGCTATGTGCGCTTCACCGACCTGCACCGCTGGGTGATGGAACTGCCGGTTTTTTCCGATGATGCCAACCGTTCCGGCGAGAAGATCCTGGAAGCCATCCAGCAGGCCTGGATCGAGGAAGTCGATTGAGCCCGCGCTGGCTCGCCCTGCGGGTCTTCTGCCTGCTGTGCGCGCCGGTCGCCGTGGCCGCCGCCGGCGGCTTCGCCTTCAAGGGCATCGAACTCGGCTCCGGCATCGCCGCCGTGGCCAACAATCCCAGGTACGAATGCCGCACGGCCAACGCGCCGGCGGCGGACACCATCTGCGGACTGCGGCCACGCGAGCGCGAAACCATCGCCAGCGCGCCGGTGCGTTCGATCTTTTTCTTCTATTACGACGGCCGCCTGACCAGCATTTCCATGCACGTCGACGAACCCCGTTTCGCCGAGGTGGTCGAGGCCCTGGGCGGAAAATACGGCGAATCCACGGTGACGCGGGAAGCCCTGCGCAATCTGAAGGGGGTCGCCTTCGAGAACCGCACCCACACCTGGAAAACCGCCACGCAAACCCTGCTTGCCCGGCGTTATTCCGGCCGCGTCGACCAGTCCCTGATCCGCTATACGGACGACGCCGCAATGCGCCGCATCGAGGCAGGCCGCGCCGCGGTGGCGAAGGATCCGCGCAAGGATCTGTGAGCCGCCGCGGGAACTCGCGGGATTGGCGGGGTATCTGAAATCGGCGAGCATGCCGTGCGCGTCGCGCCGAGTTCCGGCCCATGCGCATGACCGAAGAAACCGATCGAGAGGAGATGCACCATGAAAGCCATCGTGTCCTTGTTCGCTACTTTGCTGCTGGCTTCCCTCAATGTCCTGGCCATCGACATCAAGCCCTACGACGCGGCGACCTTCGAACGCCTGCGCCAGTCCGGCCAGCCCGTCGCCCTGCACTTCCACGCCGAATGGTGCCCCGCCTGCCGCGCTCAGGAGCGCGTCTTCAAGAGCTGGCTGGGCGACGCCTCGATGCCGGGCACGCTGCTGGTGGTTGATTACGACAAGGCGCGCGAGTTGCGCCGTGAATTGGGAGTGCGCAGCCAGTCGACGATCATTCTGTACAAGGGCGGCAAGGAGGTCACCCGCGTCGGCGGCATGACCGATGCCGACGATTTGCGCGCCGTCTTCAAGGGCGAGTGGTAGGCCCGCGTGGACATTCCGCTCGCGCACTTCGGCCTGAGCCTGGTCGCCGGCAGCCTGACTACGCTGTCGCCCTGCGTATTTCCCATCCTTCCCCTGGTATTGGGCGGCGCGGTGCAGGGCAACCGCCTGGCACCGGTGGCGATGGGCATCGGCATGGCGGCTTCGTTCGCCGTCATCGGCATCCTGCTGGGCGCCCTGGGGCCGGCCCTGGGCATCGACTCCGAGCATGTGCGTGTGTTCGGCGCCTGGATGCTCATCGCTTTCGGCCTGGTGATGCTGGTGCCTTTCCTCAACGACCGTTTCACCGCCTGGATGATGCCCATCGCTTCCGGTGCCAACGCCGCCTCGGCCAGGCTCGACGGCGGTTCGCTGGGCGGCGCCCTGCTGCTGGGGGCGGTCCTCGGCCTGGTCTGGAGTCCCTGTTCTGGTCCGCTGCTCGCCTCGGCCCTGGCGCTGGTGGCGAGTGAGGGCGGCGCTGTGCGCGGTGGTCTCATCCTAGGTCTGTTCGGGATCGGCGCGGCGATTCCCCTGGTGGCCGTGGCCTATGCCTCGCGCGCCGGCTTCTATCGCGCGCGCGGCTGGGTGATGGCGCGCATCGACGCGATCAAGAAGACTTTCGGCGTGATCATCCTGCTGGTCGGCATCGCCATCCTCAGCGGCACCGACAAATGGCTGGAAGCGCGCGTCCTCGATCTGCTGCCGGAAGCCTGGGTGCGCGCCACGACCCTGTTCTGAGCGAGTAGCGAGTAGGGCGGATTCATCTCGAGCGTAATCCGCCGCGCGTGGGCGCGGCGGCCGCTCAGGCGGAAACGCGCGAGCCCTCGCGGGCCAGCTGGCGGTCCTGCTCCAGCCATTTCTTGATGCGCTGGGCGTCGCCGATGCGGCTCCATTTTCCCCAGGAATCGAGCAGCACGATGATGACCTTGCGCTCAGCGATGCTGGCCTGCATCACCAGGCAGCGGCCGGCCTCGCTGATGTAGCCGGTCTTGGAGACGCCGATGTTCCAATCGCTGTTGCGGGTGAGGCTGTTGGTGTTGTGGAAGGCTACATGCCGGGTGACGCTCTTGGCGACGCGCTTCACCTTGCCGTTCTGCTTGATGCGCACCACCTTGCGGCCCGGCACGGAGACGTCATAACTGTCGGCAGTACTGCTCTGACGGATGAGCGGGTAGCGATAGGAGGCATCCACCAGCTTGGCCAGATCCGCGGCGGTGGCGCGGTTGCTGCTGCTGAGACCGGTGCCGTCGACGAAATGCGCGTTTTCCATGCCGATGGCCCTAGCCTTGCGGTTCATGGCGGCGATGAAGGCTTCGCGTCCACCGGGGTAGGCGCGCGACAGGGCGGCGGCGGCGCGATTCTCCGAAGCCATGAGGGCGAGATACAGCAACTCTTCCCGGGTGAGCCGGGTACCCAGGGCCAGGCGGGAACCGGTGCCCTTGAGGCGATCCATGTCCTCCGTGCCGATGACGATTTCTTCGTCCAGGGGCAGGCCGGCATCCAGGGTGACCATCGCGGTCATCAGCTTGGTAATGGAGGCAATCGGCGTGGCCACTTCGACGTTCTTGGCGTAGAGGGCTTCGCCGGTTTTCTGGTCGATCACCAATGCGGCGGCAGACTGCAGATCCAGATCGCTGTCGCGCCAGGCGGTGTCATAGGAAGCCTGCAGGGTGCGCAGTGGGGTATTCGGGTTGTAGGCCTCGCGGACACGCTTGCTGACCTTGGTCGCTTTTTTCTTGGTCTTCGCCTTGACCTTCTTCTTGGCCTGGACGGCTTTTGTCTTCTTCTGGGCCTTGGCCGGTTGCTGGCTGGCAGCTTGCGCAGGCGTGTAGCTCGCCAGCGGCGAGGCCAGAAATGCCGCGAAGATCAGGAGCAGCCATGTTCTTTTCAATTTCTCACCCCGTGGACTGTGCGGTCTTGATGCATGCAATGTAGCAAATATCGGCGCTTGAAGTGAACTCTTTAGATTTCACTTTAACAACAGGCTTCGGTATGAAGTGTTCCACGGATGGCCTGCCGTCGCCAAGTGCTTTATTTCCTGCGCTGTGCGACGGACTGCGACTCAACGGCGTTGACCCAGCACGCCTTCCAGGGTTTTCATGAGATCGCTGGGCAGCAGCACGGTGCGGCTGCCCTCGGCGCCCGCCAGATCCTTGACGGCCTGGATGTACTTCTCGCCGAGCAGGTACATCGCCGGCAGATCCTTGTCCGGCAGGGCGAGGCTGACCAGCTTGATGGCCTCGGCGCTGGCGGTGGCCAGGCGCACCTGCACCTCGGCGTCGCGCTTGGCCGCCTCCAGCCGGGCTTCCGCCTCCAGGATGGCGGCCTGCTTGTCGCCCTCGGCCTTGGTCACCGTGGCCTTGCGTTCACGCTCGGCGGCGGCCTGCATCTCCATCGACTTCTGCATGGTGGGGGAGGGCTTGATGTCCTGGATTTCCACGGATTTCAGGGTCAGCCCCCAGTCGGCGACGTCGTCGGCGATGGAGTTCTTCAGCCGCGTCTTGATCTGGTCGCGGCTGGACAGGGCCTGGTCGAGTTCCATGTCGCCGATGATGGCGCGCAGCGAGGTCTGCACCAGGTTCATCACCGCCATCTGGAAATTGGTGACGCCGTACACCGCGCTCTGCGTGTCGGTGACCTTGACGAAGGCGATGGCGTTGGTGATGAGTACCGCGTTGTCGCGGGTGATCACCTCCTGCTGCGGGATGTCCATGATCAGGTCCTTGGTGGTGACCTTGTAGGACACGTTGTCGATGTAGGGCACCAGCACATGCAGGCCGGGCATCAGCGTCTTCAGGTACTTGCCGAGGCGTTCGACCACCCATTCCTCACCCTGGGGCACGATGCGCACGCCTTTCCAGAGCGTGATGAAGAGGAACAGGACGAGTAGGACCGAGATGATTTCGCCGCCCATGGAGGGTCTCCGGGTTGGGTTGAGTGAGGGGTGAGGGGCCGGAACGCGGCCGGGTCAGAGTTTCTCGACTTTCAGGGTCTGGCCCATCACGTCCACGACCCGCGCCCGGCTGCCGGCGGGGATGGCCTGGTCCGCCACCACCGGCCAGCGGTCGGAGCCAAGCACCGGGCGCTGGAAGAGAATTTCACCCGGACCGCTCTGCTGGCCCAGTTCAGCGACGTCGCGGGTGACCAGGCCGACCAGGCCCAGGGCGCCCTCCTTGGCCTGGCCGGAGCGGGTGCGGTCCGGGTTGCGGAAGAAGCGCATCCAGGCGCCCACCATCAGCGCCGAGGCCAGGCTCCAGAGCAGCAATTGCGCCGCCAGGCCAAGGGGCACGACGGCGACCACCAGGCCGGTGAGCAGGGCGCCGAGCCCGAACCAGACCAGATAGAAGGCCGGCAGCAGCAATTCCGCGCCGATCAGCACCAGGGCCAGCGCCACCCAATGCCACCAAAGCAGTTCCATGGGGTCTCCCTTCAAGTATTCGCCGCTATTCTGCCTCAGGCGGATGCGGCTGAAAGGAGGAAATCCCGGGAATGTTTCTTGATCACAGTCAAATTTAATGCGCATCGCCTTCCCCGGCACTCACGCATGCAGGCGCGTCTGGGTATGCTGTATATGTTGTACTTTCGATAGGACATTCCATGACTTCCCAAACCTTATTGCGTATCGCGGCGTTGGCGATTCTGGCGAGCCCGCTGGTGGCGCAGGCGGGGGATGCCTCCAAGGCCATCAGCCTCGCCGGCAATCTCTGCGCATCCTGCCATGGCGAGGACGGCAACAGCGCCATCCCTAATTTTCCCAAGCTGGCCGGCCAGCAGGTCGTGTATCTGCTGCGCGAGCTGAAGGACTACAAGTCCGGCAAGCGCCAGAATGAAGTGATGGGGCCCCTGGTCTCCGGTCTTGCCGACGATGACCTGGCCAATCTCGCCGCGTTCTATGCGTCGCAAAAGCCGGCGCCCGGAACCGTCACGGAGCCCTCCCTGTTGCCCGTGGGCAAGACGCTCTACCTCAAGGGCAACGCCGCCAGCGATATCCCCAGCTGTGAAAGCTGCCACGAGGTCGACGGCAGCGGGTCGGGCAAGTTTCCCCGCGTCGCCGGCCAGAACGTCGAGTACCTGCTGGAGCAGTTCCGGCTCTACGCCGCCGGCAAGCGCAACAACGGCACCCGCGTCATGAGGACCATCGCCGAGCGCATGAGCGAGAAGGAAACCCGCGCCGTTTCCGAGTACATGGCCAGCATGCCCTAATTCCCGAGGAACAAGCCCAATGAAAACCACTCTTCGATCGTTCATTCTCGCCGCCCTGGGCATCCTGGCGGCCCAGTCCACACTCGCCCAGAGCGAGCGCCAACCCCGCGCCAAGGGCATAGAAAGCCCCGGCTATGTCTGGAATACCCCCGACAAGGACCTGAACCGCGCCTTGGACTACAAGGCCAGCGCCAAGCGCGGCCTGGTCGCCTACAAGATCTGCCGGGGCTGCCATCTGCCCGATGGCTACGGCAAGCCCGAGGTACTTTATCCGCAGATCGCCGGCCAGCATGCCAGCGTCACCCTCAAGCAGATGATGGACATCCGCGCCGGCCGCCGCGACAACCCGGCCATGGCGCCCTTCGTCGGCGACTGGATCGTCACCGTGGAGGAACTCGCGGACATCGCCGCCCACATCAAGAGCCTGCCGCCGCCGGCCAACAACCAGAAGGGCGACGGCAAGAACCTGGCCAAGGGCAAGGCCCTGTACGACAAGGATTGCGCCAGCTGCCACGGCGCCAACGGCGAGGGCGACCACAAGAAGTTCTATCCCATGGTCGCCCACCAGCATTACGGCTATCTCGTCCGGGAGACCCGCGAGAGCCGCGACCAAGGCCGGCGCAACGCCAGCCCCGACATGGTCAAGGTACTGAAGGGCTACAGCGACGCCGACGTGGAAGCCGTCAGCGACTACATGTCGCGGCTCAGTCTGGCGAAGAAATAAGGCGTACCGCGGGAGCGGGCAGCCGCTCCCGCCGCCCCGGCCCTCAGTGGGCCGCGAGGGGAATCTTGCCGATCTTCATGCGCCATTCGCGCGGCCCCGTGTCGTGCACGGAGTTGCCGGAGCTGTCCACCGCCACGGTGACCGGCATGTTCTCCACGTCGAATTCGTAGATCGCTTCCATGCCCAGTTCCGGGAAGGCCAGCACCCTGGCCGCATTGACGGCTTTCGCCACCAGGTAGGCGGCGCCGCCGACGGCGATGCAGTAGACGCCGCCGTGCGCCCGGATAGAGGCGATGGCCTCCGGGCCGCGTTCCGATTTGCCCACCATGCCGATCAGGCCCACCTGTTCGCCCAGCATCAGGTCGGTGAACTTGTCCATGCGCGTGGCGGTGGTGGGGCCGGCCGGACCCACCGCTTCGCCGGCGATGGGATCGACCGGGCCGACGTAGTAGATGAAACGGTTGCGGAAATCCACCGGCAGCGGCTGGCCTTGCTTCACCAGGTCGGCCAGCTTTTTGTGGGCCGCGTCGCGGCCGGTGAGCAGCTTGCCGGTGAGCAGCAGTTGCTCGCCCGCCTTCCAGGTGGCGGTCTCCGCCCGGGTCAGGGTATCCAGGTTGACGCGGCGCGCGGTCGCCGGACCCTGCATGGCGATCTCCGGCCATGCCGACAGGGGCGGCGGTGTGAACACGGCGGGGCCGGAACCGTCCAGGCTGAAATGGATGTGGCGGGTGGCGGCGCAGTTGGGGATGAGGCCGACCGGCAGGCTGGCCGCGTGCGTCGGGTAGTCGAGGATCTTCACGTCGAGCACGGTGGTGAGGCCGCCCAGGCCCTGGGCGCCGATGCCCAGGGCGTTCACCTTTTCCAGCAACTCCAGGCGCAGTTCCTCCACCTTGTTGCGCGGGCCGCGCGCTTTCAGGTCCTGGATGTCGATGGGGTCGAGCAGGGCTTCCTTGGCCATCAGCAGGGCTTTTTCCGGCGTGCCGCCGATGCCGATGCCGAGGATGCCGGGCGGGCACCAGCCGGCGCCCATCTCGGGCAGGACGGACAACACCCAGTCGACGATGGAGTCGGAAGGATTGAGCACCGTGAAGTGGGCCTTGTTTTCCGAGCCGCCGCCCTTGGCGGCGATCTTCACGTCCACCGTGTCGCCGGGCACCAGGTCCAGGTAGATCACCGCCGGGGTGTTGTCCCGGGTGTTCTTGCGAGCCCCGGCCGGGTCGCTCAGGACCGAGGCGCGCAAGGGGTTGTCCGGATGCGTGTAGGCCCGGCGCACGCCCTCGTTGATCATGTCGTGGATCGACAGTGAACCTTCCCACTTCACCTCCATGCCGATCTTCAGGAAGGCCACCACCATGCCCGTATCCTGGCAGATGGGGCGGTGGCCCTCCGCGCACAGGCGGGAGTTGACCAGGATCTGGGCCATGGCGTCTTTCGCGGCGGGCGAGGCTTCCGCCGCGTAGGCTGCGGTCATGGCGCGCACGAAATCGAGCGGGTGATAGATGGAGATGTACTGCAGGGCGTCGGCGATCGACTGGATGAAGTCTTCCTGGCGGATGGTGGTCATAGAGGCTCCCGCAGCCTGGTTGCGTCATTCCCGCGGAGGCGGGAATCCAGGCCGTTCATCGGATTGCCTCAACAACAATCGGATGTTGGAAACTGGATTCCCGCCTGCGCGGGAATGACTGATTGGGGACGCAAACAATGCCAAGTATCGTCTTCCAATGACAGGAGGAAAAGCCGACTAAACCATTAGGTTTTTCAATAACCACGCTTGAAATATTTGTGCAGTGCAAAAGCCGAGAAGGGAATAGCGTTCGCCTCAACAAGGAAACGGGCGAAGACCCGCTTCCATGACGATCGAGAGATGAGGAGTCCGCTATGGCTGTTGCCAGCCGCGTGTTGGGGGATTACTGGCCCGGCATCCAGCTCTACTACCCGCCGGTGAAGTACGCCCCGGCCCTGGGCCTGTACGAGGACCTGGAGGCCGCCGCCCAGCGTTTCCAGAAGCACGCCCGCCACTGCCGCGCGCAGACCCTGCTGTTCGACCTGGAGGACGGCTGCCGGCAGAAGGCGCTGTCGCGCGACCTGCTGCGCCAGGAACTGCCCGGCCTGAACCGCGACGACCTGGCCGTGGCGGTGCGCATCAACCCCTTCCGCACCGAGGAGTACGAGAAGGACCTGGCCATGCTGCGCGACCTGGCCGACCACATCGACGTGGTCATGCTGGCCAAGGCCGGCGAGGCCTACGGCGCCGCCGAGATCCGCGATCTGTCGGCGGCGCTCTCGGGCATGAATCCGCGCATCACCATCCAGCCCATCATCGAGCATCCGAAGTCGCTGAAGATCGCCCCGGAGATCATGGCCTACCCGACGGTGAAGCACGTGGTGTTCGGCATCCACGACTTCTCCAAGGCCATGGGCATCCACATCACGCCGCGCGGTTGGACCCAGGAACTGTCCTACTTTTTGCATCAGATCATCTTCGAGGCGCGCATCGCCGGTGTCGGCGTCATCGGCGGCGTCGAGGTGCTCATCGGCCAGGCGGCCATGCCGGAAAACTTCCTGGAGCCGCACGACATCCGCCGCTGGCTGGACCTGCACGGCGACGAGGAGTCCCGCGTGGTCTACCGCCACGCCTGCGAGGAGGCGGCCATGGGCCTGACCGGCAAGCAGGTCATCCACCCCAGCCACATCCACCTGTGCAAGGTGGCCTACACCCCGTCCCCCACCGAGGTGGCGCGCAACATCCGCGTGCTCCAGGCCGCCGTGGAGGCCGACGCCCTGCTCGGCGGCGCCATCAAGTTCGAGGGCGAGATGCTGGACCCACCCATGTTCGGCAAGGCCCTGCAGGTGCTGCTGCGCGCCCACGCCCTGCGCGCCCTGTCGGAAGACGATACCGATTTCGCCCTCAAGGTGCTGGGCATGCTGCCGGCCCAGGTGGTGAGAGAAAATTGGCCATACGGGGTCATCCTATGACCGCGTATGGCCAATTTCGGTGGAGGCTAATGACGCCTTGGGCGGCGTTGGCCGGAACTAAAACTGGCCCCACGGTCGCGTTGCGGCCGTGGGAGGCGAAGCCTCATGGAGTCATCCTGTGACGCATGCCGCCGCCAGGTTGACACCCCCCTTTGAAAAAGGGGGGCAGGGGGGATTCAGCCGTCTGGCCTTCGCCGATGGCGCGATGAAATCCCCCCCAACCCCCCTTTTGCAAAGGGGGGAGCCGCTCGCCGAAGGAGCTCGCCCATGAACGCCCCCGAACGTCCGGATCACCTGGAGACCGCCATGTCCTTCCCCCCCTTCGATCCCTGGCAATGGAACCTGCCGAACCGCTTCAACATCGGCGTGGCCTGCACCGACGCCCATCTGGGCACGCCCGCCGAGGACAAGCTGGCGATGATCGTCGAGGACGACGCCCTCGGCGTCTCCACCGCCACCTACAAGCAACTGGCGGAGGCCACCTCCCGCTTCGCCCAGCTCCTTCGTAACCTGGGCGTGCGCACCGAGGACCGGGTGCTGATCCGCCTGCCCAATTCCCTCGCCTATCCCACCGCCTTCCTCGGCGCCATGAAGCGCGGCGCCATCGCCGTGCCCACCTCCACCCTGCTCACCGCCGAGGAGGTGGCCTATCTCGCCAAGGATTCCGGCGCCAGCGTGCTGGTCACCGACAAGGCCATGTGGGCCGGCCTGCGCGACAAGCTGCACGGACTCGACAGCCTGCGCTTCGTGCTGCTGGCGGGCGAGGGCGTGCCGCCTTTCTACAACGGCAACGGCCTCAAGGTGCTGGGCCTGGAAGCCTCCCTGGCCGGCATCGAAGCCTGGGACGCGCCTTATCCGACCCGCACCGCCGATCCCGCCTATCTGGTCTACACCTCCGGCACCACCGGCTACCCCAAGGGCGTGCTGCACGCCCACCGCGCCATGCTGGGCCGGGAGCCGGCGGCGAAATACTGGTTCGACTTCGGCACCAAGGGCGCGCCGGCGGACGACCGCATCGTCCATTCCGGCAAGTTCAACTGGACCTACGTGCTCGGTTCCGGCCTGATGGACCCGCTCTATCGCGGCAAGACCGTCATCGTGCACGAGGGCAAGAACGACGCCGAGGGCTGGATCAGGCTCATCGCCAAGCACTCCGCCACCATCTTCATCGGCGTGCCCACCATCTACCGGCAGATCATCCAGAAGACCGCCCACACCGGCGCCGACGTGCCCACCCTGCGCCACTGCATGAGCGCCGGCGAGCACCTGTCGGACGAGATGCTGAGCCTTTGGCGGCAGCGCTTCGGCGTGGACATCTACGAGGCGGTCGGCATGTCCGAAGTGTCCTATTACCTGTCGGAAAACAAGTTCCGCCCCATCAAGCCGGGTTCCGCCGGCTTTCCCCAACCCGGCCACGACGTCAGGCTGCTGGATCCGGAGACCCTGGCCGAGGTGGCGGCGGGCGAGGAGGGCATGATCTGTCTGCCCGACGACGACCCGGGCCTGTTCATGCGCTACTGGAATCTGCCGGAGGAAACCGCCAAGGCCTTCAAGGAGGGCTGGTTCCTGACCGGCGACTACGCGCGCTTCGACGAGGACGGCTATATCTGGTTCCTGGGCCGCAAGGACGACATCATCAATTCCTTCGGCTACCGGGTCTCGCCACACGAGATCGAGCGGGTCATGAAGACTCATCCGGACGTGGCCGACTGCGCCGCCACCGGCGAGGAACTGGCCGCCGACAAGGTGCTGGTGGTGGCCTACGTCATGCTGCATCCCGGCGCCCAGGCCAGCCCCGACCAGCTCGCGTCCTTCGGCCGCGAACACCTGGCCGGCTACAAGGCGCCGAAGATCGTCTATCTGGCCCAGGATTTCCCGCGCACCAAGAACGGCAAGATCATCCGCAAGCAGTTGCGGCCGGAGATCGCTGAGGCGAGGTCGGCATGAGGGGGATCCTGAACCACGGCATTCGACATGGGCGTTTCCCCCGTTCGAGGGGCTAGCGTCATGAACGACCGCCTGCCCGCCACCTTCATTCCCCCCGCCGGCGACCATATCGAAGCGCCGCAAGGAGTCTCCATGTCCCAGTACCGCCCCCGCCGTTCCATGCTCTACATCCCGGCCTGCGTACCGCGCTTCCTTGCCAAGGGGCGGGAGCTGCGCGTGGATTCCCTGATCCTCGACCTGGAGGAATCGGTGCTGGTGGAACGCAAGGCGGAAGCCCGGCGCAACGCGGTGGCGGCGCTACAGGCCGGCGGTTACGGCCACCGCGAGGTGGTGGTGCGGGTGAACCGGCACGATTCCGCCTGGGGCCTGGACGACCTCACCGCCATCGCCCCGCTGAAGCCGGACGCCATCCTCTTCCCGCGCATCGAAAGCCGCCGGGACGTGCTGGACGCCATCGCCGCCCTGGACCAGGCTGGGGGCGCCGAGATTCCGGTCATGGTCATGCTCGAGACGCCCATGGCGGTGCTGCGCGCCGAGGAGATCGCGGGCGCCTCGGACCGCCTCATCTGCCTGGTCATGGGTACATCCGACCTGACCAACGAACTGCATGCCCGCATCACTCCCGAGCGTCTGCCCATCCTCTACAGCCTCTCGCACTGCCTGCTGGCGGCGCGCGCGCACGGCCTGCCCATCGTCGACGGCGTGCACCTGGACATGAAGGACATGACCAGCTTCGAATACGCCTGCCGCATGGCGCGCGACCTCGGCTACGACGGCAAGACCGTGCTGCATCCCCTGCAGATCCAGTACGCCAACGACGCCTTCACGCCGCGCGCCGAGAGCGTCGCGCGGGCGCGCAAGATCATCGCCGCCTTCGCCGAAGCCAACGCCGAGGGACGCGGCGTCACCGTGGTCGACGGCCGCCTGGTGGAGACCCTGCACGTGGAGGCGGCGCGCCGCACCTTGCTGATCCATGATCTGATCGTGAAGATGGAAGCCGACGAGGACGCCTAGGAGAACCCCATGAGCCATGTTTCCGCCGGCAATTTCTTCGAGGACTTCAGCCTCGGCCAGACTTTCCTGCACCCGACGCCGCGCACGGTGGGGGAGGGCGAGATCGCCCTCTACCTGGCGCTCACCGGCTCCCGCCACGTGGTCGGCTGCGCCGCGCCGGTGGCGCATGCCCTGGGCTATCCCCGGCGACCGCTGGATGACCTGCTCGCCTTCCACCTGGCCTTCGGCAAGACCGTGTCCGACATTTCCCTCAACGCGGTGGCCAACCTCGGCTATGCCGACGTGCGCTTCCTGGCGCCGGTCTACGTGGGCGACACCATCGCGGCGGAATCGGTGGTCATCGGCCTCAAGGAAAACAGCACGGGTGAATCCGGCGTGGTCTGGGTGCGCTCCACGGCGGTGAACCAGGACGATCGCGAAGTCCTCACCTGGGTGCGCTGGGTCATGGTGAAGAAACGCGACAAGAGCCACCCCGCGCCCAAGGCCGTGGTGCCGGAGACGCCCGCCTACGTGGCGCCGCGGCGCCTGGAGATCCCGCCCTTCCTGGACGCGCGCGACTACGAGACCCGCCTCACCGGCGGCCCCCGGCTGTGGGACGACTACGAGCCGGGCGAGCACATCGACCACCCCGCCGGCATGACCCTGGACGAGCCGGACCACACCTTCGCCACTCGTCTCTACCAGAACCCGGCGCGGCTGCACTTCGACGCCCACATGATGCAGGACAGCGCCTTCGGCCGCCGCCTGGTCTACGGCGGCCACGTCATTTCCCTGTGCCGGGCGCTGTCCTACGAGGGCCTGGAAAACGCCCTGCTCATCGCCGCCATCAACGCCGGCAGCCACTGCAACCCCACCTTCGCCGGCGACACCCTCTACACCCGCACGCAAGTGCTGGAAAAATGGGACCTGCCCGATCGCGCCGACCTCGGCGCCCTGCGCCTGCGCATGCTGGGCATCAAGAACCTGGCCGCCGCCGAACTGCCGGACCCCATGATCGATGCCGGCGGCAAGCAGAAATACCACCCCAACGTGGTGCTGGACCTGGATTACACGGTGCTGATGCCGCGCAGGACCTGAATCGTGTCGCGACCATTGCCTGGTGCTCAATCCCCCCTGTCCCCCCTTTATGAAAGGGGGGGGCGCCAAGCCAAGCGGACTCCCCCCTTTGGAAAAGGGGGGCTGGGGGGGATTTCTTCAACCTGGAACACCCCTCTTACCTTTTCCAAGCCTTTTCCGGAGCTTCCATGACCCACCCCGTCCACCCCAACGCCGCCCTGTTCGCCGGCGAGAAGCCCTTCCCGGTGATCCCCGCCTGCGAGCATTTCGCAGGCAGCGAGAAGCTGATCCTCAAGGCACTGGAGCAGATGGAGAAGCTGGGGCCGGTGTTCAACATCACCTGCGACTGCGAGGACGGCGCCCCGGCCGGGCGGGAGCAGGAACACGCCGAGATGATCGTGCGCGTGCTCGGCACCGAGGCGAACCGTCACAAGATGGCCGGTGCCCGCATCCACGACTGGAGCCACCCGTCCTGGCGCCAGGACGTGGACATCCTGGTGGGCGGCGCCGGCAAGCTGCTGGCCTACCTCACCATTCCCAAGAGCACCGAGTACGGCCATGCCGCCGAGATGATCGCCTACATCCAGAGCGTGGCGGCAAAGCACGAGATCGGGCGGGAAATTCCCATCCACATCCTCGTCGAGACGCACGGGGCGCTGCGTGACGTGCACCGCATCGCGACGCTGCCCTGGCTGCAGGTGCTGGATTTCGGCCTCATGGATTTCGTCTCCGGCCACCACGGCGCCATCCCCGCCAGCGCCATGCGCAGCCCGGGCCAGTTCGAGCACAAGCTCATCGCCCGGGCCAAGACCGAAGTGGTCTCGGCGGCCCTGGCCAACGGCGTCATCCCCGCCCACAACGTCACCCTGGATCTGAAGAACCCCTACACCACCTACCAGGACGCGCGCCGGGCGCGCATGGAGTTCGGCTTCCTGCGCCAGTGGAGCATCTACCCGACGCAGATCCAGCCCATCGTCGACGCCATGAAGCCGGATTACTCGGAAGTGGAGACCGGTGCCGCCATCCTGCTCGCCGCCCAGAAGGCGGACTGGGGCCCCATCCAGCACGCCGGCGAGCTGCACGACCGCGCCACCTACCGCTATTACTGGGAGGTCCTGCAGAAGGCACGGGTCACCGGCGTGAAGCTGCCGGCGGAGGCGGAGGCGGCGTTCTTCGCCTGAACGCGGCCAAGGTCCTACAGGGTCATCGGCAGCAGGAAGACCAGAGCGATGTTGGCGATGCCCAGCAGCAGGTTGGTGCCCACCAGCACGCGGATGCGGTTCAGGGCCGCGCCCGCCGCCGGCCAGTCCTGCGCCGCCACCGCCTCGCGCAGGCGGCCATAGGGGGCGAAGTAGAGGTACATGAAGATCGCGCTCATCAGGTAGCCGAGCAGCACCATGATGTGG
>VGVT01000049.1 GCA_016873935.1 Betaproteobacteria bacterium
ACGGCGCCGTTCTCGGCAATGTCCGGGGCCTTGACGCTGACGTCGCCACTGGCGGCGGCACCGCTACCGCCAATCGAGGCGAGCGCGGCATTGACGTCCTTGGCTTCGAAGCCAGCCTTGTTCCAGTCCGCCAGGACCATGCCGGGCTTCAGCAGGCCAGCCATCACCGCCACACTCACCGCAGTGGTGGCGCCGGCTCCCTTCAGTACGTTCCTGCGAGATGTGTTCATTCCTGTCTCCATGGCTAAAAAGGAAAAAAAGCCACATCCGCCGAGCATGTGGATTCCTTAAACGGACATGGCGATCCTCTTAATGCAAAAAGCGGGCCAGACTCGTCGACGCCGACAAGTCGTTGATTCATTGAGCGGGGAAGAAAAACGACGGGTACCTGGATGTCAGTCCTGGACTGACACTGACACTCCTGTCATGACAAAGTCATGACAGGACTGCGGGATGGGCTTTCAGCCAGCGATACAGGGTGCGTTCGGAGATGCCCATGGCCTGTGCGGCCAGGCGGCGGTTGCCGTGGAACTTGTCGAGGGCCTTGCGCACGGACTCGGGCGTGAGGGCGCGGGTGCCGCACGGCATGACGAAGAAAGCCTGTTCCTCGTGCAGGGGATGGGTTTGCGGCGCCTGTGCCGGATCCACCACTTCCTTGGGCAGGTGGCCAAGTTCCACGGTCGCGCCGTGCGCGAGAATGGCGGCGCGCTCCAGGATATTGCGCAGTTCGCGGATGTTGCCTGGGAAGTCATAGCGCGCCAGGGCATCCAGGGCTTGCGGAGAGATGGCCTGGGCCCGCTTGCCGCCGTGGCCGAGGAAATGCTCGACCAGTTCCGGGATGTCACCGCGCCGGTGACGCAGGGGCGGCAGTTCGAGCTGCATGCAGTTGATGCGGTAGTAGAGGTCGGCGCGGAAGGTGCCGGCTTCGACCATATGCTTGAGGTCGCGGTTGGTGGCGCAGATGATGCGCACGTCCGCCTTGCGCATGCGGTTTTCCCCCAGGCGCCGGAAATTGCCGGACTCCAGGGCGCGCAGAAACTTGGCCTGGATGGACAGCGGCATGTCCCCCACTTCGTCCAGGAACAGGGTGCCGCCATCCGCCGCCTCGAACAGCCCGCGATGGGTTTCCACCGCGCCGGTGAAGGCTCCCTTGGTGTGGCCGAACAACTCGCTGGCGAACATTTCCTCGGAGAACAGCGTGCAATCCAGGGGTACGAATTCCTTCAGGGCGCGTTTCGACTTGCGGTGGATGAGCCGCGCCGCCAGTTCCTTGCCGGTGCCGGTCTCGCCCTCGATGAGCACCGGCGAGTCGGTATCCGCGACGGTGGCCAGGTGCTGCAACAGGGTCATGAAGGACGGGCAGCAGCCCGCCACCATCTTGTTCTCTTCGAAGCGCAGTTCCTCCTCGTGGCTGATCGAGGTTGCGCTCTCGCCCATGTAGGCGACCTTGCCGTCCGCGCCGAGGATGGGGCTGGCATGGATGACCACGTAGTCCGGATCGTGCAGGCAGTCGAAATGACGATGAATGACCTGGAAAGGCTGGCCGGTTTCGAATACGTGGGTCAGCGGGCATTCCTCGCCGTTGAGTTCGCAGTTGGTGGAGGTCTTGTGCGAGATTTCGTGACAGGTCTTGCCGACGACGTGCGCGGGGTCGGTGCCGGCATAGGTCTCGGCGTACTTGCGGTTGCAGGCCACGACGACGAAATCCTCGTCGACCAGGGCGAAGGGTTCCGGATGCGTATCCACCATGCTCTGCAACACGGGATCGAGCTTCGCGCGCTTGCGGGGGTCTCGTGGCGGCATGTGCCTATCTCTGAGATGAGGTCCTGGACATGGTCATTATTCGGGATTCCCGCGTTTGATGGAAACCCGCGACGCAATGCGGAGAATCGTGAGCATCGCGGAAAGCAGCCGTTCAGAGCCGCTGGGATGCCAGGCCGTCCGCCAGCTTGGGCTCGAACCAGGTCGACTTGGGCGGCATGACCTCGTTCGCGTCGGCCACCGCCATCAGGTCTTCCATCGAGGTGGGGCACAGGGAGAAGGCCAGGGCCATCTCGCCGGAATTCACCCGCCGTTCCAGTTCCGCCAGGCCGCGGATGCCGCCGACGAAGTCGATGCGCTTGTCGCGGCGCGGATCGGCGATGCCCAGGATGGGGGCGATCAGGTGGTTCTGCAACAGGCTGACGTCCAGGCGGGCGACGGGGTCCTGGTGGGGGATCAGGTCGGCGCGGATGGTCAGACGCATCCAGCGGCCGTTGAGGTAGAGGCCGAACTCGCCGGCCCGCGCCGGCTTCACGGCGGCCTCTTCCATCTCGATCATGAAGTTCTCCGCCACCCGGGCCATGAACTCGGGCTCGGACAGGCCGTTCAAGTCTTTGATGACCCGGTTGTAATCCATGATGCGCATCTGGTGGTGGGGAAAGATCACCGACAGGAAATGGTTGTAGGCCTCCATTCCGGTGTGCGCCGGGTTGGCCGCCCTGCGTGTGGCGCACACCCGCGAGGCGGCGGCGGAACGATGGTGGCCGTCTGCGATGTACAGGGCCGGCATGGTGTCGAACAGCTCGTCGAGGCGGGCGATGCGCTCGGCGTCGCGGATCGCCCACAGGGTATGGCGCACGCCCGACTCGGCGATACCGTCGGCGTCCGCTTCACGCTGGGTCGCGTCGGCGAGAATCGCGTCCACTTCCGGTTGAGGCGGATAAGCCAGCAAGACCGGGCCGGTCTGCGCGGCCAGCGCCTCGATCTGGCGCACCCGGTCGTCTTCCTTGTCGGGCCGGGTGAACTCGTGCTTGCGGATGCGGTTGCTGTCGTAATCGGCGACGCTGGCGGCGGCCACCAGGCCCACCTGGACGTGCTCGCCCATGATCAGCCGGTAGGCGTAGTAGCAGGCCTGCTCGTCCTGCTTGAGCACGCCGGCGTCCAGCATGTTCTTCAGGTTCGCGGCGGCCTTGGCATACACCTCGGGGGCGTAGGGGTCGGTACCCGGCGGCAGGTCGATTTCCGGCTTCGAGATGTGCAGAAAACTCCACGGCCGGCCTTGCGCCAGTGCCCTCGCCTCTTCGGTATTCAGCACGTCGTAGGGCGGTGCGATGACTTCCTGGGCGCGGCCGGGGGCGGGACGGAGGGCGGGAAAGGGGCGGACGAGGGACATGGGGTTTTCCTGGCTGCAAAAATGGCGCATTTTACCGCTCCGAGCCGAATTCCCGCTGACAGCCCGCCCCCATGAGCGCCCATCTCAACGCGACCCAAATGAACCGCCTGGACTGGTTCGCGCAGACCGTGTACACCACCATCCGCCTATTCGTGAAGAACGAACTGCACAACCATGCCGGCGCCACGGCCTTCTATTTCCTGCTGTCGGCGGCGCCCCTGGTGCTGCTGCTCACCTATGCCGCGCAATACCTGGCGCAACTGGCGGAAACATCGGTACCCGCCGTGCTGCTGCTGGCCGCCCTGTACGAGCAGTTCCGGCTGAACGAACTGGCCGAGCTGGGGGTCATCCCGCGCAGCGCCCAGCTCGCGGCCGGCGGCGTGGGGCTGCTCACGCTGGTGCTGTCCTCGCGAGGACTGGTGAAGGCGGTGAAAAGCGCTTTCCATGTGATTTTTCCGGAAGAATCCAAGCGTCCGTTCGTCCTCAACTGGATGCTGCCGCTGATCATCATTCCCGTGGTGCTCGGCCTCGTGCTGCTGGCGGTGGTGGTGCAGGCCAGCCTGAACTTCTTCGCCAGCGTCGATCTGTTGGGCGAGGGCCGCGGCGCCCTGCTCAAGAGCCTCAATACCCTGCTCGCCCTGCTCGCGGTCTGGGGCCTCCTCTATCTCGCCCTGCGCCGTCTTCCCCTGTCGCATCCGCCACGCCGGCCCACCCTGGTGGTCAGCGCCCTGGCGACCCTCACCCTGGCCGGACTGTTCTTCGGCTTCGAGCTGTTCTTCCGGGTGGAGAAGTACCAATCCGTCTATGGCGCCCTGGGCGGCGTGGTGTTCATCCTCATCGGCGCCTATTTTGCCTGCATGGCCTTCTATTTCTGGGCCCAGTTCCTCTATGCCCTGTCCAAGGTCGATGTCGCGGCCCTGGAAAAGCTGTTCCTGGGCGGCCATGGCAAGGGCGCCAACCGCCTGGAATCGCTGGTTTTCGCCCGCGCCAACCGGCTGCTGGCCAAGTACGGGCGCAATTACGCGCCCGGCGAAACGCTGATCGCCGAAGGCGACAGCGGCCAGGAGGCCTTCTTCATCTATGCCGGCCAGGTCGCCGTCTACAAGCGCGTGGCGGATGGGGAGAAACATCTCACCGACATGGAGGAAGGCAGCCTCCTGGGGGAGATGGCCTACCTGCTCGGCGAAGCGCGCACCGCCAGCATCCGCGCCAGGACAGAGGTCACCGCGCTGGTATTGCCACCCGGCATGCTCGAGGAACTGATGCGGTACTCCGCGCCCTTGTCGCGGCGCATCATCGGCAGCCTGGCGCAACGGCTGATGCACATGAACCGGACAGCGGGCGGCTGAGCGCGGCGAAGTCGCCGAGGACGCTGCGCCGGCCGGAGCTTGGCATGCGCGTCGGCAGCGCATAGTCTTGCCGCACTCTCATCCCGGCCCGTGCGGCAACCCAACATGAACAGACGCAGATTCCTCGTGCGCATCGCGGCCCTGTGGCTCGCCCTTTCGGCTGGCGCGCAGGCCCTGGCGGAAGCGCGCGTGCGCGTCGACACCAGCGATGAACGCATCCAGGTGGTGGCGGAGATCCAGACCCGGGTCGATCGCGATCTGGCCTGGCAGGTATTGACCGACTACGAGCGCTGGGCTGAATTCGTGCCCGACCTGCTCGTCAGCCGCATCCGCTCCAAGCCCGGCGAGCCCGTCCGCCTGGAGCAGCGCGGGCAGATCCCCTGGCTGCCCAACTTCCCGTTGGTGATGATCGTGCAGGTCAAGGAAACGCCGCCCGCCACCATCCAGTTCCTGCGTGTGGCCGGCAACGTGCGTACCTTCATGGGCGAATGGCAGATCGTCGGCAAGAATCGCGTGCGCCTGATCTACCGCTCCCTCATCGAGCCCGGTTTTACGGTGCCGCCGGAGGTGTCGATCGAGATTTTCCGCCACGACGCCAAGACCCGCATGGAAGCCATGGCGCGTGAGATGGCGCGCCGCGCGGCCGCCGAAGGCGAGGCGCGCGCGCGCTGATTTCAGACGCGGCGGCGGTAGCGCTGGATGGCGATGGCGTGGCAAAACGCGGAAAACGCCAGCAGCGCCAGCGCCTCCGGCAAGACATCGTCGACGCCGCCGCCGCGCACGAAGATGTCGAGGAAACCGTCGAGCCCCCAGGACAGCGGCGAAATCACCGCCAATTCCTGCATGATCGGCAGCATCACCGCCTTCGGCACCAGGATGCCGCCGAGGGCGCCCATGATCATCACCGTGGCCGAGCTGAAGCCGGCGGCCTGTTCGGTGGTACGCGCGTACACCGCCACGGCGATGCCGAAGCCGATGGCCGCCAGGCTGGCCGAGGCGCCCATCAACAGCAGGGCGAGCGGCGCATTGCCCAGGCCGAGCGGATCGCCGCCGAGCAGCGGCAGCACGTAAACGCTGACGGCGAGGACGGAAATCATCTGGATCTGGTTGATGACGAAATAGGGCACCGCCTTGCCGCCCAACACCACCCAGGCCGGTACGGTCATGGTCTGCAGGCGGAACAGGCTGCCCTGTTCGCGTTCCTTGATGAACGCCACCGACAGCGGCACGGTCAGGAAGAACATCGCCAGCAGGGTCCAGGCCGGCGCGTTCTGCTGCACCGAGGTGGGGGTGGGGCCGCCACCGCGCTTGGTCACCGTCTCGCCATGCACCGGCTGGAACAGGCGGCCGTGCTCCATATCCGGCAGGCCGGTGAAATGCGAGCCTTGGGTGGCGCGCAGGGCCTGTTCCAGTTGTTCGCGGCCAAGCTTCATCTCGATGCCATGCAAGGCCAGATCCAGGCTGCCTTCCAGCACCTTGCGGTAGTCGGAACGCAGCGACGGGTCGGCCAGCACGCGCACCGACACCGGCTGCTCCAGGCGCAGGTCGGCGGGCACCTCGGCCATGATTTCTCCGAGACGGCGCTTTGCCTGCAGCGTCGCCCCGGCCGGCACCAGCACGACAAAGCGGTAATGGCCGTCGATCAGCCATTGCCGCGCCTGCGCCTCGCTGGCGCGCTCGGCCAGCGCCAGGCGGATGTGCGGATTGGCGCGGAAAGTGTCGACGATGCCGCGCCCCACTTCCGCCTGATCCTCGGCCACCACCAGCACCGGGAAGGTGGCGCCGGGCCGGTCGCCGAAGACATCGCGCAGCGACAGCGAAAGAATCAGCACGAACAGCACCGGCATGGTGAAGAACAGGATCAGTGCCTGGCGGTCGCGCAGCAGGATGCGCGCCTCCTTGACGACGCTGGCGCGCAGCTTGGCGAGGTTGCGCATCATCTGGGCGCCCCCCGGTCACCGGTGAGGGAGAGGAACACCTGCTCCAGGCTGGCGCGGCCGAATACCAGCGAGCGCAGGGTCGGCGCCTCGGCCTGCACGCGCTGCATGATCGGCGCGATCACCTGCTCGGGCCGATCGCTGAAGACGCGCACGCGGCAGCCCGCCTGTTCGGCGCGCTGCACGCCGGGAATGGTTTCCAGCGCGCGCGCCAGCCCGGCCCCCGGTTCGCCGAAGAACTGCAGCTCGATGGCCTCGTCGCGCCGCTGCGCCAGCAAGTCCGGCACCAAGCCCTGCACCATGAGCCGGCCGTGATCGATGATGGCGATCTCGTCGCAGAGCAGTTCGGCTTCTTCCATGTAATGCGTGGAAATAAGGATGCTGATGCCGGCGGCGTTGAGCTCGCGCAGGCGATCGTGGATCAGCGCGCGCGAATGCGGGTCGATGGCCACCGTCGGTTCGTCGAGGATGAGGATCTCCGGCTCGTGCATGAGGCCGATGACCATGTTCAGGCGGCGCTTGTAGCCGCCGGAGAACTGTTCCACACGCTGATCGGCCTCGCCGGTCATTTCCGCCAGTTCCAGGCAGGCCTGGATGCGGCTTTCCAGGTAGGCACCGGAAAGCCCCTGCATGCGGCCGAAGAAATCGAGGTTCTCGCGCGCGGTCAGGGTCGGGTAGATGGCCGGCTCCTGCGGCACCAGGCCGAGGATGTGGCGGATGTGCCGCGCCTCGGTGAGCACGTCGTGGCCGTCGATGCGAACGCTGCCGGAACTGGGCAGGATGAGCCCGCCGAGGATCGACATCAGCGTGGTCTTGCCGGCGCCGTTGGGGCCGAGGATGCCGAAGATGCCGCCACGCGGCACGCTGAGGTCGACGCCGTCGAGCGCCGGCGCGCGGCCGCCTGGAAAGGACTTCGACAGGCCCTTCAGCTCGATGGCCGGCGTGCCGACGCGGACGTCGGCCTGGGGCGCGGGCGAAGGGCTTGCGGTTGACGTCATGCGTGCGATTCCAGTTTCCGGAGGGGAGCGGGTCAACGCATGCGTCACCGCGCAAAGGGCGTATTTTCCACGAATGTCAGCAATCTTGCGCTCGGTTTCCGGTTCAACCCAGCTTCACCGGGCCGCTTGAACACCTTGCAAGTCTTGTCAGTAGGCGGCCCGATCACGAACGACGCCCCCGCGGGGGCGTTGTCGGAACGGAACGTCAAGCCGGCGCTACTTGGCGGGTGGCGTGGTGGCCGGCGGTGGCGTCAGTGTCGGCGTCATGCCCGGCACGGTGAACATCTGCGTCCACGCATTCGGGTCAAAGATGTTGAAGGTCGTGCCATAGGGCGAAGTGGTGGGCGCCGGCGTTCCCGGCACCGGATAGGTCAGGAAGCCCTTCCACAAATCGCCATAGGAAGTCGGATTCAGTCCGGCTCCCAGCCAGCCCAGATACAGGGCCGGGTTCATGGTATTGACGCCGGCCCGCAACCATTGCGGATCCAGTGGCGCCATCATCCATTTCAGGTACATGGCCGGGTTGATGGTCTGCATCAGCAGGGCCATGGTGCGGGGATCCACCGGCGCCATCATCCAGCGCATGAGCTTGCCCGGATCCGAGAACTGCGTCAGCAGGGCCGTGTAGAAGTTTGGATCCATGCTTGCGGTGAGCCACTTCATGTACACGTTGGGGTCGGTCATCAGCGGCATCCAGGCACTGTAGGCGGCCGGATTCATCATGCTGTTGGCCATGTAGGCCCACATCGACGGATCCATCATCTGCGTGCCAAGGGCGGCATAGAAGCCCGGCTCGGTGGCCGCCGTGGCGAAGGGCACGAACTGCTTCGGATCTTTCAGTGGGTTCGGGTTGCGGGTGAAGTCCCACATGCTTTGCGCCCACGCCTCGGGAGTCTGCGGTACGGCGGGGGGAGCCGGGTCGGCGGCGACGGCCATGCCGGAGAAGGCAACGGCCGTGGCAAATACCAGGGTTTTGAATTTCATGATTCACCTCCTTGCAGCGCTACGGGAAGAAAACCTTCCTGATTTTTTATAGCACCGGGCGAGCAGAAGCATGCGGCGGAGTGGGGGTATTATTCCTCACAACATGGATGCGATAGCGACCATATCCATTTGTTACACAAGAAAATTATTTTCCTTGTCACCCCCGTCGAGGAGCTCTGATCACACCGCGGGCTTGACCGGCAGCAGGCGCCAGATTTCCTCGTTGTAATCGCGCATGGTGCGATCGGTGGAGAACTTGCCGCTGCCGGCGGTGTTGAGAATGCTCATGCGGGTCCACTTCTCGCTGTCCCGATAGGCGCGCGCCACCTTCTCCTGGGCATCGACGTAGGCGCGGAAATCGGCCGCCACCAGCCAGGGGTCGTGGGGACTGCGGATGGCCTGGATGATGGGGTCGAACAGGCCCGGCTCGAAGGGGTTGAAGTGACCCGATTCGAGCAGGCCCATGACCCGCCGCAGATCGCGATCGGCAGCAATGAGGGCTTCGGGGTCGTAGCGCGCGCGGGTGGCATCGACCTCGCCGGCGGTGAGGCCGAACAGGAAGAAGTTGGCGTCGCCCACCTCCTCGCGAATCTCGATGTTGGCGCCATCCAGGGTACCGATGGTGACGGCCCCGTTCATCATGAACTTCATGTTGCCGGTGCCGGAGGCTTCCTTGCCGGCGGTGGAGATCTGTTCGGACAGATCCGTGCCGGGGGCGATGATCTCCATGGCCGAGACCCGGTAGTTGGGCAGGAAGGCGAGTTTCAGGCGCTTGCCGATCTGGGCGTCGCCGTTGACCATGTCGGCCACCTTGCAGGCCAGGCTGATGATGCGCTTGGCCATGAAGTAGCCGGGCGCGGCCTTGCCGCCGATGAGCACGCAGCGCGGTGTCCACTCGGCATCCTCGCCGGCCTTCAGGCGGGCGTAGAGATGGATGACGTGCAGGATGTTGAGCAGTTGACGCTTGTATTCGTGGATGCGTTTGACCTGCACGTCGAACAGCGCGTCGGCGTCGAATTCGACGCCGCAGTCGCGCTTCACCAGGGCGGCGAGGCGTTCCTTGTTGGCCCGTTTCACCGCTTGCCAGCGCCCACGGAAGGCGGCGTCGCCGGCCAGCGGCGTGAGGCCGCGCAACTCCTCCAGCCGGGTCACCCAGCCGTCGCCGATGTGTTCGTTCAGCAGCCGCGCCAGGCCGGGGTTGGCGGAGGCCAGCCAGCGGCGCTGGGTGACACCGTTGGTCTTGTTGTTGAACTTGTGCGGCCACAGTTCGCAGAAGTCGCGGAACAGTCCCTTCTTCAGCAGATCCGAATGCAGCTCGGCGACGCCGTTCACCGAGAAGCTGCCGACGATGGCGAGGTAGGCCATGCGCACCTGGGGTTCGGCGCCCTCCTCGATCAGCGACATGCGGGCCAGCCGCTCGTTGTCACCCGGCCAGCGCCGCGCGACCTCCACCAGGAAGCGGGCATTGATCTCGTAGATGATTTCCAGCAGGCGCGGCAGCAATTGCGCGAACAGGCGCACCGGCCACTTCTCCAGCGCCTCGGGCAGCAGGGTGTGGTTGGTGTAGGCCATGGTGCGGCGGGTGATCTCCCAGGCAGGATCCCATTCCATGCCGCGCTCGTCCATCAGCAGGCGCATGAGCTCGGGCACGGCGCAGCTCGGGTGGGTGTCGTTGAGCTGGAAACAGTTCTTCGCCGCGAACAGGTCGTAGTCGCGGCCGTGATACAGCTCCCAGCGTGCCAGCACGTCCTGCAGGCTGGCGGAAGCGAGGAAGTACTGCTGGCGCAGACGCAGCTCCTTGCCGTTCTCGCTGGCGTCGTTGGGGTACAGCACCATGGTGATGTTCTCGGCCGCGTTCTTCGCGGCAACCGATTCGGTGTAGGAACCGGCGTTGAACTCGCCCAGGTCGAACTCGTCGGTGGCCGCCGCGCTCCACAGGCGCAGGACGTTGACAGTGTTGTTGCAATAGCCGGGAATGGGCGTGTCGTAGGGCACCGCCAGCACGTCATGGCTGTCCAGCCAGCGCACGTGCTGGCGGCCGTCGGCGTCGCGCCAGGTTTCCGTGCGGCCGCCGAACTGGATGCGCCGGGTATGCTCGGGCCGCTCCAGTTCCCAGGGATTGCCGTCGCGCAGCCAGTGATCCGGCTCTTCCACCTGGCGGCCGTTCTCGATGTGCTGGCGGAACATGCCGTACTCGTAGCGGATGCCGTAACCCATGACCGGCAGTTGCAGGGTGGCGCAGCTGTCCAGGAAGCAGGCCGCAAGGCGGCCCAGGCCGCCGTTGCCGAGGCCGGCATCGTGTTCCACGTCGATCATTTCCTCCAGGTCCAGGCCCAGGCGACGCAGGGCGGGCTCCGCCACCTCGTCCAGACCCAGGTTGAGCAGGGCGTTGCCCAGGGTCCGCCCCATGAGGAATTCCAGGGACAGGTAGTAGGCATGCCGCGCGTCCTTCACCTCGTAGGCGTAGCGGGTACGCTTCCAACGCTCCATGAGGCGGTCGCGCAGGGCCAACACCAGGGCCTGGTAGGGGTAATGGGTGGAATGGCAGTGCCGGTCGCGGCCGAGGAAGGTCCCGAAGTAGCGGCGGATGTCGAGGGCCAGGGCGGTATCGTCCATGCCCAGCGGCGGGAGCTGGTACAACTCGGTGGTGGGCTGGCTGGCGGTCATCGGCCGCAGGTGGGTGGGCGACGGGTTGTTGTTGTGCATTGTGGTAAGCGGGTGGTTGGGTGGTTTGCCGGGGAGAATAATGGCGCGGCGCGATCATGAAAACTTTATTACAAGCCTGAGGCCGGCATCGCCGGTGGCGGCGGGTCATCCTGCCACATTCAGACTTCCATCAACTCCAGTGCGTTGCCGTCGGGATCGCGCACGAACAGAGCCCGGCGCCCGGAGCGGCTGAGGGTGTAGGCAATGGCCGCCGCGTCCAGCCGCGCGCGCAAAGCATCCCAATGCATCACACCGAGGGCGGTGTGGCGATCTCGGCCGCCGTGTTCCGGCCGTCCAGAGACCGGATCCGGATTCGGCAATTGGATCAGGTGAATCTGCCCCTCGCCGACCGGGTACCAGACCCCCTCGAAGCTCATGCGCGGCCGCGACGGACTGGGCGACAGGCCCAGCACGCCCTCGTAGAAGGCGCGGGCGCGCGCCAGATCGGCCACCAGCAGGGAGGCGTGCAGCAGGGAAACGATTTCACTCATGGCGGATCAGGCGCAGGGAGAAAAGAGTCGCGGCGACGATCATGGCGCCGCCGAGCCATTCGCGGAAGTCCATGACCTCGCCGGCCAGCGCATGGCTGGACAGGGCGGCCACCACCAGTTCCGAGAGCAGGATGACCACGGCGCGGTTGGCCGGGACGTGGATGAGTCCGTACTGCACGGTGAAGGTGGCGACCAGCAGGGCGAAGATGACGCCGGCCACCAGCAGCCAGGTTCCGGCGTCGAGGGCGCGCACAGCCTGCGCCGCCGTGGCGTGGGTGTCCGGAAACAGCAAGGCGATGCCCGCCACGCCGGCGAAGATCCACAGCGAGCGGGTTTCCATGGGAATCGCGCGGGTCTTGCGGATCAGCACGTTCGACAGGGCGAAGGCGATGCCCGACGACAGCCCCAGCCATTCGGCGGTGTTGGCGGGCAGCGGCCAGCCGTTGCCGGTGTGCAGCATGGTCAGGGCACCGGCCAGGGCCAGGCCGATCACCGCCAGGCCGGCGCGGCCGGCGCGCTCGCCGAGAATCAGGCGGGCGAACGGGATGGTCCACAGCGGCGCCAGGTAGAACAGCAGCATGACCCGCATGACCTCGCCGTGGATCACCGCCAGCACGTAGGAGAGGTTGGTCCAGCCGGCGCTGAGGGCCACCGCCAGCAGCCAGCCCGCCTGCGCCCTGCCCGGCCACAGCCGGCCCCGCGCCAGGTAGAGCAGGGGCAGCAGGCCGAGGCCGTAGGTCAGCAGGGAGGCCACGCTGCCGGCCAGGCCGGCGCTTTCCAGCAGGCGGAAGGGGTACCAGACCAGCCCCCAGACGCTGGCGGCCAGCAGCAGGCTGGCGGGAGCCAGGCCCGGATGGCGTGTCGCGAGGGAGCTATGCATGGATGGGCTCGACATATAATTCGTTTCCTTCGCGTTTCGCCGATCGCGCCGTACCCGCGCCATGAACCCGCGTCTCAACCAACTCCAGCCCTATCCCTTCCAGAAGCTGCGCGAGCTGTTCGCAGGCGTCACGCCCGATCCCGCACTTGCGGCCATCAATCTTTCCATCGGCGAGCCCAAGCATGCTACGCCGGCCTTCATCCGGGAAGCCCTCACCGCCAATCTCCAGGGCCTGGCCAGCTATCCCTCGACCCAGGGCTCGGACGACCTGCGCGCCGCCATCGCCGACTGGTGCCGCATGCGCTATGGCTCGGAGCTGGACCCGGCCAGCCAGATCCTGCCCGTGAACGGCAGCCGCGAGGCCCTGTTCGCCTTCGCCCAGGCGGTCATCGACCCCACCAGGCACGTCAAGCGGGTGGTATCGCCCAACCCCTTCTACCAGATCTACGAAGGCGCCGCCCTGCTCGCCGGCGCCAAGCCCTACTTCCTCAACACCCTGCCGGACAACGGCTTCCACATGGACTTCGGCGCGGTGCCGGAAGACCTGTGGGCGGACACCCACCTGCTCTATGTCTGCTCCCCCGGCAATCCCACCGGCAAGGTCATGGCCCTGGACGAGTGGAAGACGGTGTTCGAGCTGGCCGACCGTCACGGCTTCGCCATCGCCGCCGACGAGTGCTACTCCGAGATCTACTTCGACGAAGCCACTCCACCCCTGGGCGCCCTCACCGCCGCCAGGCAACTGGGCCGGGGCCTGGAAAGGCTGGTGGTGTTCAACAGCCTGTCCAAGCGCTCCAACGTGCCGGGCCTGCGCTCCGGCTTCGTCGCCGGCGACGCCGAATTGATCCGGCAATTCCTGCTCTACCGCACCTACCACGGCTCCGCCATGAACCCGGCGGTGCAGGCCGCCTCCTCCGCCGCCTGGCGGGACGAGGCGCACGTACGCGAGAACCGGCGCCAGTACCGGGAGAAATTCGCCGCCGTCATGCCCGTCCTCGGCGGCGTGTTGGATTTCTCGGCGCCGGATGCCGCCTTCTACCTGTGGGCGAAGGTGCCGGGCGGCGACGATGCGCGCTACGCCCGCGAGCTGTACCGGCAATGCCATGTCACCGTGCTGCCGGGCAGCTTCCTGGCGCGCGAGGCGCGCGGCGTCAACCCGGGCCACGGCTTCATCCGCATCGCTCTGGTCGACGCCCTCGAGCCGACCCTGCAAGCGGCGCGCCGCATCGCCGATTTCGGCACGGGGCCGGCATGAAGCGCGCGGCATTTATGCCCTTCAGGGTATTCATGCCCTTCAGGGTAGTCGGCGCGCTGCTGCTGGCCACCGCCCTCTCCTGCCAGGCCGATCAGGGCAAGGCCGGCGCCGCCCTGCACGGCGTCCTCGCCAGGGAATCCCTGGAAATCCTGCACGCCAAGGCGCTGGCGGACGGCACGGTGGAAATCCTGTTCGGCGTCACGGTGAACGACGCGGATCACATGCGGGTGGTGGATTCCTTGCGCGCGCATCCCGACGTGAAGGGCGTGCATGCCATGTCCTCACCCAGAACCTTTTGTAGGATCGAGTAGTTACACGTAGTCATTAAAGGAAAATATCATGCAAGAACTGCAAGCCATCATCGAGGAAGCCTTCGAGCGCCGCGCCGACATCACCCCGCGTAACGTGGAGCCCAAGGTCAAGGATGCGGTCATGGCCGTCATCGACCTGCTGGACAAGGGCGAATTGCGCGTCGCCGAACGCAGCGAGGGACAGACCTGGGTCACCCACCAGTGGATCAAGAAGGCGGTGCTGCTGTCCTTCCGCATGGAGGACAACTTCTTCATCAAGGGTGGCTTCACCAACTACTACGACAAGGTGCCCTCCAAGTTCGCCGACTACAACAGCCGCGACTTCCGCGAAGGCGGCTTCCGCGTGGTGCCGCCCGCCGCCGCGCGCAAGGGCTCCTATATCGCCCGCAACGTCGTGCTGATGCCCTCCTACGTCAACATCGGCGCCTATGTCGACGAGGGCACCATGGTCGATACCTGGGCCACCGTCGGTTCCTGCGCGCAGATCGGCAAGAACGTGCACCTGTCCGGCGGCGTCGGCATCGGCGGCGTGCTCGAACCGGTGCAGGCCGGTCCCACCATCATCGGCGACAACTGCTTCGTCGGCGCCCGCTCGGAAGTGGTGGAAGGCGTCGTGGTGGAAGACAACTGCGTCATCTCCATGGGCGTCTACATCGGCCAGAGCACCCGCATCTACGACCGCGAAACCGGCCAGGTGCACTACGGCCGGGTGCCCGCCGGCTCCGTGGTGGTAAGCGGCAACCTGCCCTCCGCGGACGGCAAGTACAGCCTGTATTGCGCGGTCATCGTCAAGAAGGTGGACGAGAAGACCCTGTCCAAGGTGGGCATCAACGAACTGCTGCGTGGCATCTGAAGCATCAAGGCCGGGCGCGCCCGGCATCCGCTGGAAGGCAACATGACCGATCTGTCCCAGGCCGAGGCCGAGAAAATCATCGCCAGCGTGGCCATTCCGCCGCGCCCCGCCATCGTCAACGCGGTGCTGGAGGAACGCGCCAAGTCGGAACCGGACTTGCGCCGCATCGCCCAGTTGGTCTCCACCGACGTGAGCCTCGCGGCGACCGTCCTCAAGACCATCAATTCGCCGTTGTTCGGCCTGCGCCGGCAGGTCACCTCGATCGAGCATGGCGTCAGCATGTTGGGCATGAAGAACATCGGCGCCTTGGTCGTGAGTCTTTCGCTGCGCAACACCGTGCCCACCCAGGGGCTGGACCGGTTCTGGGACGAGGCCGCGCGCACCGCCCTGGTGTCCGCCTACCTGGCGCAGAGCCTGGGTTGCGCGCCGAAGGAGGACGCGCACCTGTTCGGCCTCTTCCATGACGCGGGCATTCCCCTGCTGATGCGCCGCTTCCCCAATTACCGCGAAGTGCTGCGGAAAGCCAATGCCGAGCCGAAGCTCGGCTTCACCGAGGTGGAGGACGCGGAACTCGGCACCAACCACGCGGTGGTTGGCGGGCTGCTGGCGAAGGGCTGGCAGTTGCCGGAGCACATCCGCCTGGGCATCGGACAGCACCATGATCTGGACGTGTTCGCTTCCCACCTGCCCACGGAGTCTCTCAACCTCATCGCCCTGACCCATCTGGCGGAACACATCGAGACCAGTTTTTCGCGTCTGTCCGGCGATGCCGAGTGGGACAAGCGCGGCGATTCCATCCTCGGCCACCTTCTGCTCAGCCCGGAGCAATTCGAGGAACTGGCCAAGGACGCCCACGAAATGCTGGAGGAATCCGGGCTCTGATCCCGGCTTCGCTCCGGTCCCGACCATGGCTTGGCAATTCTGGATCGACCGTTGCTTTAGATTATCCCTTTGTTTTCAGTAAGTTGTAATATAATCAATGTCGTGTGAACTAAATGTGAACATGACATGCATGACCCCAACATTTTTCATGTTTGTATGGGTGAAGATGGAACCGCAAAGGTCTCCGTCTTTCTGCGGAATCTAAAGAAAAAATCGATCTACTACGCGCGATTCCGCGTTGACCGACAGGATTTGTCAAACGGTCAACGGTATATCACTGAAAGCCTCAAAACAGATAATCTTGATCGAGCATTGCAGCTTGCACAGGAACGTTATGCACAAATTCGTTTCGCGCAACAAGCTGGCATCGGGCTGAAACCCTTACCCACAGACGAAGCGATCAACAAGTTCCTGTCGAACTATGAGCGCAACGTGTCTCTAATGGTTGCAGGGTTTTCGCCTCACATGCTTCGAGGCTTTCGCCGATCACTACCTTACTGGACGAAATATCTCGGCAAAAAAGATATCAATGCTGTCAATGTTCGCCAGCTAGAACAATATGAAGAATGGCGACGTGCATATGCAGCAGACCCCACCAACCAGACACATGGAAACGCAAAAGTTGACCCCACGCGAAGAACATTGCAATGGGAGATCGGTTGCTTCAAGCAATGTCTACGTTGGTTGAAAGAACACAATCATTACAATGGCAACGCGTATCTTTACACATATAAAGTTGGGAAGAAAGAACGAAGATCATCATTCACAATTGACCAATATCGCAAGCTCTTTCGGTTCATGCGATCTAATGAGTATGTTCAAGTTGGAAAGCACAAAAACGATTCGAGGCTGCATAGATACAGACAAATGCTCAGGACGTATGTCCTGTTCATGGTGAATACTGGACTAAGAGTCGGTGAGGCACGGCATTTGCGTTGGGAGGACATCGAAGAAAGAAAGAACAAGCTTGGACAGAAAGTAATCGTGTGCCGCGTTTCAGCTTCGCATTCAAAGGTGAAAAAATCTCGTCAAGTGGTCGGGCGAAGTACAGCATTGAACGTCTTGACACGTTGGCGCGAATACCTAAATAAAATTGGTGAAGATACGTCACCATCAAAACGAATTTTTTGTACAGAGAAAGGCGATGCAATAGAGCATTTCAGAGAAGGTTTCAACAACTTGATCAGAGCAGCCGACGTAGAGTTTGATCGTGAAGGCAAAAAACAGAGGGTGTCCGGAATTTTGTGTAAACGGGTTATGGTTTAGAGGTTGTTCATCCGATCTTCGAACTGGATAGTAAAGCGAGTCAGCGCCGCCTTCCAATCCCGAATCGGCATGGTCCATTTCTGGC
>VGVT01000050.1 GCA_016873935.1 Betaproteobacteria bacterium
TGGCCATCTCGGCTTCCAGCGCCCTCTCGACTACCAGCTTGGTGAGTTGCTTGAGCAACCCGTTCTCGCCAATCAGGTCTTCCGGCTTTCGGTAATTCGCTAACAGGCTATCTATCAGCTCGGGGGGTACATCGTGCTTCAGTACGGTCATCATCGCTCCTGGCAATGCGGCAGTTTCCTGCCGGGGGACCGTTTACACAAAAATTCTTACACCCTCTAGTGGTTCCGACCAACTTGAACTTATCGCTCTTGTTTTCGCGGGCGAAGATCTCTTGATAATCGCTGTCGAGGAACCGACTCGCATGCTTCACTGCAAAGTGGTCGGACAACTCGACATACTCCGCTGCCATCAACCGCGTGGACGACAGTAAGACACTAACAATCAGAACGAGGCGAAGAAGATTTTTCATGGGAATTAGATGCTTCAAATTCAGGATAGCCAATCAAATCGAAGTAGGGGGAGTAGTTGGGTCGGAAGGCCGCGCCCACCGACTAGATAAGCAGGCGTTCGACCTCTCGTTCAGCTGAGCGGCAGGTAACTGAGCAATTGTTAGCCGAAACGCCACACCGACCGAACGGCCGGAATGGCCGATAACCCGCCTCCCATACCCCCCTCAACCCCAAGCCAAAAAATCCCCTGGGCTGACAACCCGCACCCCATGAAACGGGTCAAGTTCCAGCAAGTCGCGGTCGCCGGTAACGAGGGCGTTCGCGCCGCCGGTCACGGCCACATCGAGAAATTTGTCGTCCTTGGGGTCGCGGCAGGCGCGCAGCTTGCGGGTGATGGGGATGAGGCGGGCAACGCCACCCAGCAGCTCGATGAATTGCCGCCGATCCTCGCGGCTCACATAGGGATCGAACTTGGAGCGGCCGAGAACCTCCACCAGTTCGCCCAGCGTTTCCTCGGAAACCAGCAGGATGCCCCGTGCCAGGGCGTGGTCCACAGCCTGCCCGGCCACCCCTTTGGGAACCAACAGCCGGCTGATGAGGACGTTGGTGTCCAGCACCCACAGAGACTGCTCAGTCATCGGCGAGCAATTCGGCGAGCTTGTCCTCGGTCATCCCGGCCGCCTGGGCGGCGGCCCCAACCCGGTCGCAGAAGCGTTGGAACTCGGCGACGTTCAGGCGGGTGAGTCGCTCGTATTCCTGCATGGACAGGACCACGGCCACGTCGCGTTTCTGGCGCTGGATCACAACCGGTTCACGGGCAGCGGTCTCGATGACCTGGGCGAGGCCCTGTTTGGCTTCACTGGCGGTCACGGTGCGCATGCTCGACTCCTAGATGAATAATTTGTACATATTGTATGTTTTGATCGATATACCGGCAAGGCGGACATTCAACAGACGGGCTCCACCGCTCCGACTCCGTTTCACCTTGCTATCCGCCTGATTCCACAATAGAATTCCGCGCTTCCCCGAGCCCGGCCCGCCGGGCTCGGTTCTTTCCCGCCTTGCCGCACCCCGAGCGCACGGGGGCGGCCTCAGCCCAAAAGGAGTTTCAATGCGTCACTACGAGATCGTATTCATCGTGCACCCGGACCAGAGCGAGCAGGTGCCCGCCATGGTCGAGCGCTACAAGTCCCTGATCGCCTCCAAGAACGGCCACATCCATCGCCTGGAGGACTGGGGCCGCCTGCAACTGGCCTACACCATCCAGAAGATGCACAAGGCCCACTACGTCCTCATGAACATCGAGTGCGACCAGGAAACCCTGGACGAACTGGAGCACGGCTTCCGCTTCAACGACGCCATCCTGCGCCACCTGACCCTGGTGCGCGACGAGGCCGTCACGGCGCCGTCGCCGATGATGAAGGGCGAGAAGGCGCGCAACCTGCTGCTGGCCCAGGCCGCCAGCGAGCCCGCCGCCGAGGCCGCCTGAACCGGTTCGAGTTGACGGGCCGCCTGCTGGCGACAACGGGCCCGCGCCGCACCCCGGCTGGTCTCGCCACCCTGCGCTGCACGGTGCAACACACCTCGACGCAGGAAGAAGCGAAACGGACCCGGCCGGTGGCGCTGGAGACGGAGCTGGTGGCCTTCGGGCCGGTGGCGGAGGAACTGGGCAGGGTACAGCCCGGCACCGACCTCCACCTGCAAGGCTTCGTCGACCGCAAGGGCGCGCGCGACCCCCGTCTCGAACTGCATGTGACCGAATTTGGAATCCTGGCTCCGGGCTGACCGGAACCGCAACGATCTAGGAGTTGGAAAATGCCTTTCATCAAACGCAAGCCGCGTCCCAAGAACCCCAACGGCGCCGCCCTGTTCCGCCGCCGCAAGTTCTGCCGCTTCACCGCCGAGAAGGTCAAGGAAGTGGATTACAAGGACGTCGAAGTCCTGAAGGACTTCATCAACGAGCTGGGCAAGATCATTCCCGCCCGCATCACCGGTACCAAGGCGCGTTACCAGCGCCAGTTGTCGGTCGCCATCGAGCGCGCCCGCTTCCTGGCCCTGCTGCCCTACACCGACAAGCACAACAACTGATCAGGAGCGCGAACATGGAAATCATCCTGATGGACAAAGTGGTCAACCTGGGCAACCTGGGCGACGTGGTCAAGGTCAAGGACGGCTACGCGCGCAACTTCCTGATTCCCCAGGGCATGGCCAAGCGGGCCACCAAGGTCAACATCGCCGCCTTCGCCGAGCGCAAGGCCGAACTGGAAAAGCTGGCCGGCGAGAAACTGGCCGCCGCGCAGGCGCGCGCCGAGAAGATCGCCGGCATGACCGTCACCATCGCCCAGAAGGCGGGCGTCGACGGCCGCCTGTTCGGCTCCGTGAGCAACGCGGACATCGCCCAGGCGCTTTCCGCGCAGGGCGTGGAAATCGCCAAGGCCGAAGTGCGGCTGCCGGAAGGCCCGTTCAAGATGGTGGGCGAATACCCCATCACCCTGGCCCTGCATTCCGACGTGACCTGCGACATCACCGTCACCGTGGTGGCAGAAGCCTGAGCCTTCCACCCGCCCGAAAAAGGCCGCGCAAGCGGCCTTTTTCTTTGGCCGCGCGGCACTCAGGCGGACCGTGCAACCACCAGTTCCGGATCGTCGGCGTGCTCCAGCAGGATGCGCCGCACCCGGTCCTGCCAGAGGCGGGCAAACTCGATCTGTTCCCAGGGATCGGCCACACCGCCCACCACACGGGCCATCAGCGGGGCCATCTCCGCTGCCGGCGGCACCCGCTCCGGGTGGTAGTCGAGCAGCGTCGCGGCGCCCGAGTCCAGCCGGGTGAGGCGCAGCTCGGCGGGCAGCTCTACGGCGAAGCGCAGCAGGTCGCGCCGGCTCAGCCTGCCGCCCAGGCCCTTGAAACCTTCCTCGCCGGCGGCGCCGGTGATCAGGCCCAGCACGTTGCCGACCACGCCGGTGGTGCCGGCCTCGCGCGCGGCCCTGAAATCCACGCGTAGCCCGCCGCGTTCCGGCAGGTCCTCGCCATAGAGGGCGCGCAAGCCGCGCCGGGCCATCAGCCAGGCGCCCGCCACCGTCGGGCAGGAATGGCCGGCCAGCTTGACCGCGTCGGTGTAGCGGTAGTCGATGAGGCCGTCGGTGGCGGCGCCCAGGATCGCGGCCAGGGGATCGCGCAGGGTGATGAGGGGAATGTCCTGGAAGAAGGCGGGAAAGTGCATGCTCTGCTCGCGGTCGGATGCGGGTGCGTGGATTCAAGCGCGATCGCCAGGCTGCCGCCTTGATCTTGTGCAAGCCCACGCGCGCGGATTGCGGCGCGGTGTCCGGCAACCCCGTCCCGAATTACAATGCCGCTTCCCCGCCCGAGCCTGCCCATGTCCGCCGTTTTCGATCCCGAACTGTCCGCCCTCAAGCTGCCGCCTCATTCCGTCGAGGCGGAGCAGTCCGTGCTGGGCGGCCTCATGCTGGAGAACACGGCCTGGGAACGGGTCGCGGACCTCATCAACGAGCAGGACTTCTACCGCGCCGACCACAAGGCCATCTGGAAACAGATCGTCCGCCTCATCGAGGAGAACAAGCCGGCCGACGTGGTGACCGTGGCCGAGGCCCTGGAATCGTTCGAGCAGCTCGATCAGGCCGGCGGCCTCGCCTACCTGGCCGCCCTCGCGCAGAACACGCCCTCCGCCGCCAACATCCGCCGCTACGCCGAGATCGTGCGCGAGCGCTCGGTGCTCAGGAAGCTGGTCGAAGTGGGCGCGCAGATCAGCGATTCCGCCTTGAGCCCGGCCGGCCGCACCGCCGCCCAGATCCTCGACGAGGCGGAAGCCAAGGTGTTCGAGATCAAGGAGGCGGGCGCCAAGACCACGCAGGGCTTCCAGGCCGTGCAGCCCCTCCTGATGGAGGTGGTGACCCGCATCGACGAGCTCTACAACCGCGACAATCCCAGCGAGGTCACCGGCGTGCCCACCGGCTTCACCGACCTGGACACCAAGACCTCCGGCCTGCAGCCGGGCGACCTGATCATCGTCGCCGGCAGACCGAGTATGGGTAAAACGGCCTTCAGCCTGAACATCGCCGAAAACGTGGCCCTGGACGCCAACCTGTCGGTGGCGGTATTCAGCATGGAGATGGGCGCCAGCCAGCTGGTAATGCGCATGCTCGGCTCGGTCGGCCGCCTGGACCAGCACAAGCTGCGCACCGGCCGCATCGGCGAGGATGACTGGCCGCGCCTGACGCACGCCCTCGGCCGACTCAACGAGACCCCCTTCTTCATCGACGAATCGCCGGGCCTCACCGCCATGGAGGTGCGCGCCCGTGCCCGCCGCCTGGCGCGGCAATGCCAGAACGACCACCCGCTGGGCCTTATCGTCATCGACTATCTGCAACTGATGTCCGGCGCCGCCGGCCAGAGTGAGAACCGGGCCACAGAGATTTCCGAGATTTCCCGCTCCCTCAAAGGCCTGGCCAAGGAACTGCACGTGCCGGTCATCGCCCTGTCGCAGTTGAACCGTTCGCTGGAACAGCGTCCCAACAAGCGGCCGGTGATGTCGGACCTGCGTGAATCGGGCGCCATCGAACAGGACGCCGACGTCATCCTGTTCATCTACCGCGACGAGGTCTACAACCCGGACAGCCAGGACAAGGGCACCGCCGAGATCATCATCGGCAAGCAGCGCAACGGCCCCATCGGCATGGTGCGTCTCACCTTCCTGGGCGAGTACACCCGCTTCGAGAGCTTCGCCGGGGGGGGTGGCGGGTATGGCGAGTAAGTCTCCCGCCGCCTGATGTCCCGTCCACTGGTCGCCCGCATCGACAGTGCCGCCCTGGCCCACAACCTGGCCGTGGCGCGCCGGGCCGCGCCGAAGGCGAAAATCCTCGCGGTGATCAAGGCCAACGGCTATGGCCATGGCCTGGCCAGGGTGGCCCGCGCTTTCCTGGCGGCGGATGCTTTTGCCGTGCTGTCGATCGACGAGGCGGCCCAGCTGCGCGGCGCCGGCTACACCCATCCCATCGTCCTGCTGGAAGGCTTCTTCCAACCCGACGAACTGCCGGAAATCGCCCGCCTGCGCCTGCGGCCGGTGATCCACCGGCAGGACCAGGCGGAAATCCTGGCCAAGACCCGGCTGGAGCACAAGGTGGATGTCTGCCTCAAGGTGGATACCGGCATGCATCGCCTGGGCCTGGCGCCGAAACGCCTGGCGGACGCCCTGACGGTCCTGCGCGCCGCGCCGCACGTCGGCGGCATCACGCTGATGACGCATTTCGCCCGCGCCGACGACGACCCGGACAGCGTCGCCGCCCAGCTCGCCCTGTTTCGCGAGGCCACCGCCGGCCTGGAGCTTCCCTTCAGCCTGGCCAACTCCGCCGCCCTGCTGCGCCATCCGGAAACCCATGGCGACTGGGTGCGGCCCGGCATCATGCTGTACGGGGCCTCGCCCTTCGCGCAACAGAGCGGCGCCGACCTCGGCCTGCTGCCCGCCATGACCCTGCAAAGCCAACTCATCGCCAGCCAGTTCGTGCGTAAGGGCGAAGGCGTGGGCTACGGCGCCGCCTATGTCGCCGAGCGCGACATGAAGGTGGGCGTGGTGGCCTGCGGCTACGCCGACGGCTACCCGCGCCACGCCGGCACCGGCACGCCCATCCTGGTGGACGGTCGGGAAACCCGCACACTGGGGCGGGTGTCGATGGACATGCTGTTCGCCGACCTGTCCGGCGTGCCCGCCGCCCACGTCGGCAGCCCGGTCACCCTGTGGGGCGAAGGCCTGCCCGCGGAACGCGTGGCCGCCGCCGCCGGCACCATCGCCTACGAACTGTTCACCGCCCTGGCTCCCCGCGTCCGCATCGAGGAAACCTGAGCTACCCGCTACCCGCTACCCGCTACCCGCTACCCGCTACCCGCTACCCGCTACCCAACATGTCCGACATCCTGGAAAAGATCCTCGCCACCAAGCGCGAGGAGATCGCCGCCGCGAAAAAGCTTGAATCCCTGGAAGCCCTGCGCGAGTCCGCCGAATGGATGCCGCCGGCGCGGGATTTCGTCGGCGCCCTGCGCGCGAAGATCACCGCCGGCGAGCCGGCCGTCATCGCCGAGATCAAGAAGGCCAGCCCCAGCAAGGGCGTGATCCGGCCGGATTTCCGCCCCGCCGAGATCGCCGCGAGCTACGCGGCGGGTGGTGCCGCCTGCCTGTCGGTGCTCACCGACCGCGACTACTTCCAGGGCTCCCCCGATTACCTGAAGGCGGCCCGCGACGCCTGCAACCTGCCCGTGCTGCGCAAGGACTTCATGATCGACCCCTACCAGGTCTACGAAGCCCGCGCCATGGGTGCCGACTGCATCCTGCTCATCGTCGCCGCCCTGAGCGTGGCGCAGATGCGGGAACTGGAAGACCTGGCCCTGGCACTGGGCATGGCGGTGCTGGTGGAAAGCCACGACGGCGCCGAACTGGAAGCCGCCCTGCAACTCCGGACCCCGCTCATGGGCGTCAACAACCGCAACCTGCGCACCTTCGAAACCCGACTGTCCACCACCCTGGACCTGCTGCCGCGCATCCGCGCCGCGGGCGAGCGCATCCCGGTCACCGAGAGCGGCATCCTGACACCGGCGGACGTGGCCCTGATGCGCGAAAACCGGGTGGATACCTTCCTGGTCGGCGAGGCCTTCATGCGCGCCGCCGACCCCGGCGCGGAACTCGCCCGCTTGTTCCAGGGTCCCCCTTTGGCCTGATTCCTGTCCGCCTCCATGTCCCGACGCCGCGCCTGGTTGTTGTCCATTCTTCTCCTGATCGCCGCCGGAGGCGCGCTGTACGCCTGGCAGCCCTGGCGGACGGCGGAGAGCGGACCGCGTTACCGCCTCGCCAAGATCGAGCGCGGACCGCTCTCCGCCGCCGTCTCCTCCAGCGGGACCTTGTCCGCCCTGGTCACCGTGCAAGTCGGTTCGCAGATCTCCGGGCAGATCCAGGACATCCGCGTGGACTTCAACAGCGAGGTGAAGAAGGACCAGATCATCGCCCGCCTCGACCCGGACACCTTCGAATCCCGCGTCGCCCAGGCCGAGGCCGACCTGCACGCGGCGGAAAGCGCGGCGGAAGTGGCGCGCGGCAACCTGGTGGTGCGCCAGGCCGAGGTCGGCAAGGCGCAGATCGCCCTGGCCGACGCCGAGCGCAACCTGGAACGCAAGCGCGCGCTGGTGAAGCAAAACTTCATTTCCGCCGCCGAGCTGGATGGTGCGCAGGCTGCCCTGGACACCGCGCGGGAACAACTGAACCTGGTCCGCGCCGACCTGGCGGTGACCCAGGCGCAGGTGGGCAGCGCCCGCGCCCAGGTCTCGCAGCGCCAAGCGGGACTGCAACAGGCGCGCCTCGACCTGGGCCGCACCATCATCCGCTCGCCGGTGGACGGCGTGGTCATCAGCCGCAACATCGACGTCGGCCAGACCGTGGCCGCCTCCTTCCAGGCGCCGGTGCTGTTCACCATCGCCCGCGACCTGCGCCAGATGGAGGTGAACGTGGCGGTGGACGAGGCCGACGTGGGCCGCGTCGCCACCGGCCAGAAGCTGGGCTTCACGGTGGACGCCTTCCCCGGCGAGCGCTTCTCCGGTCAGGTCACGCAGATCCGCAAATCCCCGGTCACCAGCAACAACGTCGTCACCTACAGCGTCATGGCGCGCGTCGACAACCCGGACCTCAAGCTGCTGCCGGGCATGACCGCCAGCGCCCGCATCCTCACCGAGGAGCGCCAGGACGCGCTGAAGCTGCCCAACGAGGCGCTGCGCTTCCGCCCGGTGCAGGCCGACGGCACCCCGGTCAAGCTGGAGGTGCGCGGCCGCGAGGAAGGCCCCGGCATTCCCGGCCGCGTGTGGGTGCTCAAGGACAACGTACCCAGCCCGGTGCAGGTGCGTCTCGGCGTCAGCGACGGCAAGAGCACGGAAATGCTGCAGGGCGACCTGCGCGAAGGCCAGGAGATCATCCTCGGCGTGCAGGAAGGAAGCGTGCGCAAGGCCGTCAAGCCCAGCCGGACGTTCGGCATGGGGATGTAGGAAGGGCGGGAAAAGGGAAACGAGAAACGGGAAACGTGAGAATTACCCCCCGGGTTTTACGTTTCCCATTTCCCGTTTCCCCCTTCCGTAGCCAACCAACGCTCATGCCCCTCATCCAGACCACCGACCTGGCCCGGGAATACCGCATCGGCGAGATCGTCGTGCCCGCCTTGCGCGGGGTGAGCCTCAGCATCGAAGCCGGCGAATTCGTCGCGGTCATGGGCCCGTCCGGCTCCGGCAAATCCACCTTCATGAACCTGCTGGGTTGCCTGGACGTGGCCAGCGCTGGCCACTACAGCCTGGATGGCGAGGAGATCACCGGCCTCGACGCGGACCGTCAGGCGGAACTGCGCAACCGGCGGCTGGGCTTCGTGTTCCAGAACTTCAATCTGCTGCCGCGCGCCACCGCCCAGGAAAACGTCGAGTTGCCCCTGCTGTATGCGCGCGTACCGGCCGCCGAACGCCACCGCCGCGCCCTGGAGAAACTGGCGCGGGTGGGGCTGGGCGAACGCGCCGGGCATCGACCCATGCAGCTTTCCGGCGGGCAGCAACAGCGGGTGGCGATCGCCCGCGCCCTGGTCAACGATCCGCCGCTGATCCTCGCCGACGAGCCCACCGGCGCCCTCGACACCCGCACCAGCCTGGAACTGATGGCCCTGTTCCAGGAACTCAACGAGGCCGGCATCACCCTGGTGCTGGTCACCCACGAACCGGACATCGCCGCCTTCGCGAAAAGGGTGCTGGTGTTCCGTGACGGACAGTTGGTGGAGGACCGCAGGGTCGAACAACCGCAGCGGGCGGCGGAGATGCTGGAGCAGGCGGCGTGATGCCTAACACCAATCACCTCCAAAATTTTCCCCCCTTTGAAAAAGGGGGGGTGGGGGGATTCACCGTAGACCGGAACGCACGCCGGAATCCCCCCCAACCCCCCTTTTTCAAAGGGGGGAGGGCAAGCCGGAACCGGCCATGAGTCCCCTCGACACCGGACGTTCCGCCCTGCGCAGCCTGCGCGCCAACAAGCTGCGCAGCCTGCTCACCGCGCTGGGCATCATCATCGGCGTGGCCGCCGTCATCGCCATGCTGGCGGTGGGCGAGGGCGCCAAGCGCACCGTCGCGGAACAACTCCGCAGCCTGGGCACCAACCTGATGATGGTGATGCCCGGCACCGTCACCAGCAGCGGCGTGCGCATCAGTACCTTTGGCCGCAACACCCTCACCGAAGCCGACGCCCGCGCCATCCAGGACGAAGTGCCCTACGTGCTGGCCGCCGCGCCGGCGCAGCGCGGCTCCGGCCAGATCATCCACGGCAACCTCAACTGGCCCAGCCAGATCTTCGGCGTCACCCCCGACTTTCTGGTCGCGCGCGAGTGGCGCATGGCCAGCGGCCGCGCCCTCGACGAAAACGATCTGCGCTCGTCCGCCAAGGTGGCGGTGGTCGGCCAGACCGTGGCGCAGATGCTGTTCGGCGGCACCGATCCGGTCGGCCAGGCTATCCGCGTGCGCTTCGTGCCCTTCACCATCGTCGGTCTGCTCGACGCCAAGGGCCGCAACGCCGAGGGCGTGGACCAGGACGACATCGTCCTCATTCCCTTGTCCACCGCGCGCGGCCGCATCCTCTGGCAGCAGCCCGGACGCCTGCGCACGGTGGGCCAGATCAGCGTGAAGATGGCAGACGGCGCCGACATGCTCGAAGCGGAGACGCGGGTGCGCGAACTGCTGCGCCAGCGCCACCGCCTGCAACCCGACCAGGACGACGACTTCAACATCCGCAATCTGTCCGAGGTGGTGAAGGCGGAGCAGGCCGCCTCGCGGGTGCTCTCCGGCCTGCTCGCCGCCGTCGCCTCGGTGTCGCTGCTGGTCGGCGGCATCGGCATCATGAACATCATGCTGGTGTCGGTCACCGAGCGCACCCGCGAGATCGGCATCCGCCTGGCGGTGGGCGCGCGCCGGCGCGACATCCTCACCCAGTTCCTGGCCGAGGCGGTGATCCTCTCCCTCGGCGGCGCCCTCGTCGGCATCGCCCTGGGCGTGGGCGGCAGCCTGGCCTTGGAGCATTTCGCCGGCTGGCAGGTGGTCCTCGGCGGCGGGGCCATTCTGCTGGCGGTGGCTTCCGCCAGCGTGGTGGGGGTATTCTTCGGCTGGTACCCGGCGCGCAAGGCATCCCGCATGGCGCCGATCGAGGCTTTGCGTTATGAATAAGACTCCCATCATCGTCCGCCTGACTCCGCTCCTGCTGGCCACCGCTCTGGCGCTGCCGCACGGCGCGCAGGCGCAGACGCCGCCGAACGGCGCTGAAAAGGCCGCCGCCGGCCCCACCCTGTCCGACCTCGGCCGCTCCCTGCGCAACTACTTCACCGAAGAGGAGTTGAACCTGCTGTTCGAGTACATGCGCGATTCGGTGCTGGCCGCCTTCAAGGGCGAGGAGGTGAGCCTGCCGCCCGACCTGGCGTTCAAGCTGGAGGTGCTGCTGGCGCGCATGAAGCGCGAAGGCGGCCACTACATGGACAACCTGATGCGGCAGCTGGAAAAGGATCTGGAGCGCAACCTGAAGCAGAAGCTCAAGGAGAAGATGGCCGAACCGCCGAAGACCACGCCGGCTCTCTCGCCGCCGGTGCTTTATCCGCTGGTCCTGCCGCAGCTTCCGCTGCCCTTGCCGCAGCCTGCGCCAGTTCAGACCTACCCTGCCCCGCCGGGTTACGCGCCGGCGCCCGGGTATCTGCCTCCAGGCTATGCGCCACCAGGGTATGCGTCGTCACCGGGATACCCCGCCACGCCCCCGGGCCCGGCCCCGCAGGCCGTGCCGCCGCAGCCCCCCATCCCGCCGCAAGCTCCGCAAACACCCGCCTATCAACTGCCGCAGTGGCCCTTGCAACTCCTGCAACTGTTGCAGCAGCCCTTCCTGCAACTCGATCCCTGAAGCGTGGCTGACGCGGCGCCTTATGCGCCGACCATGCCCGCCTCGCGCGGAGCCTCCGCGCGCGCCGCGGCGAACGCCTCGAATTCCGCTGCCGGCAGGGGCCGGGCGAAGTAATAGCCCTGCGCGAGCAGGTTTTCGCCGCCGGCCAGCTCCCACAGGCAGTTGAGCTGCGTGACGTTCTCCACCCCCTCCGCCACCACTTCCAGGCGCAGGCTGCGGGCCAGGCCGATGACGGCGCGGGCCACGGCGGTGTCGTCCGCCTCGATGCCGAGGCCGTCGGTGAAGGATTTGTCGATCTTCAGCACGTCCACCGGGAAACGCCGCAGATAGGCCAGCGAGGAATATCCGGTGCCGAAGTCGTCGATGGCGATGCGGCATTCCAGGCGCTTGAGCCGGCGCATGATGTCCTGCCCGCGCGAGACCTCCTCCATCATCACGCTTTCGGTGATCTCCAGTTCCAGGGCGTCACCCGGCAGGCCGTACTGGCGCAGCAGGGCCTCGATGCGATCGACCAGACCGTCGTGACGGAACTGGGCGGCCGACAGGTTGACCGAGACGCGCAGCTCCGGCAGTGGACCGCTGCGCCATTGGGCGCACTGACGGCAGGCCTCGCGCAGCGCGAAGGCGCCCAGTTCGGCGATGAGCCCGCTTTTTTCCGCGACCGGGATGAAGCGTTGCGGCGGCACCCGGCCCAGCTCGGCGGATTTCCAGCGCATCAGGGCCTCGGCGCCGACGATGCGCCCGCTGCCCGGGTCGATCTGCGGCTGGTAGTGCAATTCCAGCTCGTGCTTCTGCAGGGCGATGCGCAGGCCGTGCTCGATGCGCAGGGCCTCGGCGACGCCGCTGGCCATGTCGGCGGTGAAGAACTGGAAATCGTTGCGCCCGCGTTCCTTGGCGCGATACATGGCCACGTCGGCGTTCTTCAGGAGTTCCTCGGGCGTGTCGCCGTCGGCGGGATAGAAGGTGATGCCCAGGCTGACGCCGCTGTTCACCTCGTAGCCCATCACCCGCCCGGGCGCGGACAGGGCGGTGACGATGTTGCCGGCCAGGCGGGCCATCTCCTGCGGACCGGCGGCGTCCATCAGGATGATGGCGAACTCGTCGCCGCCGAGGCGGGCCACGGTATCGGATTCGCGCACGCACTGCTTCAGGCGCTCGGCCGCGAGGATCAGCAGTTCGTCGCCGGCGGCATGGCCGAGGGTGTCGTTGACGGTCTTGAAGTTGTCCAGGTCGGCATAGATCAGCGCCAGGCTTTCCTTGCCGCGCTTGGCCTGGACCAGGGCCTGGCGCAGGCGGTCGTGGAACAGCACGCGGTTGGGCAGGCCGGTCAGGGTGTCGTAATAGGCCAGGCTGGCCAGGCGCTCGCGCGTCTCCACCAGTTCGGAAATGTCCGAGGCGATGCCCACGTACAGGAGATCGCCCTCCTCGTCGGCGGCGCCGTCGCGGCGCGCGCGCACGGCATCGATGTTGATCCACTGCACGTAGTGCTCGCCGCTCTTGCGCCGGTTCTTCAGCTCGCCCTGCCAGCGCCCGTCGCGTGCCAGGCTTTGCCACATCTCGCGATAGAAGGCGGCGTCCTGCAGACCGGACTTGAGCATGCGCGGATTGCAGCCCAACAGTTCCGCCTCGCTGTAGCCGCTCATGCGGCAATAGGCGGGATTCACCCGGACGATGCCGCCGTGCGCATCGGTGACGATGATGCCCTGCTGGCTGTTGTCGAACACCGTGCCCGCCATGGCCAGATCCTTGGCGCGCTGGCGCAGGCTGTCCATGTGGCGTACGAGCAGCCAGGCCAGCAGCAGGGCGAGGCCGGCGACACCGGCCAGCAGGGCGACGCGATAGCGTCCGGCGCGGGTCTGCTCGGCGACGAGCAGGGCGTGATTGGCCTCCGCCAGCGCGGCCAGCGATTCGCGGCCGTCGCCATGGACCAGGGTATGCAGGTTCGCCTCCAGGGCCGGGCTGTGCTTGCCGATGAGCTCCGCGTGCCGCGACAGGCGGCCGAAGTCCAGGCGCAGATCGCGCGGCAGGCCGACCACCAGGGGACGCAGCTCCTCCAGGGTGGTCTCCACCAGCTGTCCGACTTCGCGTCCTTCGCCGAGGGCGCGCAGGAACAGGGCATTGTTGAGGGCCACCAGTTCGTGATGCAGGATGCCGCCCTGGATGTCGTGCGGCAGGCGGCGCAAGAGGCTGTCGGAGTCGCTCTGGAAATAGCGCAGGGAGTTGCGCACCAGGGCATTGCGCAGCTTGAAGTCGTTCCAGGCGACTTCCATCTCGGCGACTGCCTGCAGGTAGCCGTCGAGGTGGGGCTTCAGACGCGCGTCCTGGCCGACTTCGTCGATCAGGGCGTTGCGATGCGCGCTGATTTCGCGCATCCAGTGATTGGCCTCGTCGTAATTGCTGGTGACCCCGTGGCGCAGACGGATCACCAGTTCGCGGAAACGGCTTTCCGCAGCCTGCAACGGCTCCAGCCGGGCGCGCAGCGCCTCGTGGCCCGCCACACCGCCGAGCACGGCGGGAAACAGCAGGACCGCGGCGAGCAGCACCAGCGCGGCGCCCACCAGCACCGGCAGATGGTGGCGACCGCCGGCGAAGCGGCGAAAAGTCATGGCGCGGCCTCAGGCATGCGGCCGCTGAGGGCCTGCAGGAAGGCCACCAGCGCCCGCTTGTCGGCGTCGGCCAACTCGACGCCCAACTGAAAGCGGGCCATGGTGTCCACCGCCCCTGCCAGGCTGGGCACGGCGCCATCGTGGAAGTAGGGAGCGGTTTGCGCGACGTTGCGCAGGCCGGGCACCTTGAACATGTGCCGGTCTTCCTCGCGCCCGGTGACGTTGAAGCGGCCGAGATCGCTCTTGGCGATGGACCCGCCGCGCGCGGCGAAGTAGTCGCCCATGACGCCCAAGTTGGCGTACATGTTGCCGCCCAGGTTGACCCCATGATGGCAGGCAATGCAGCCGAGATTGCGGAACAGGTCCCAGCCCTTGCGCGCCTCGGCGGAGAGGGCGTGTTCCTCCCCCTTCAGGTAACGGTCGAAGGGGGCGCCCGGCGTGATCAGGCTGCGCTCGAACTCGGCGATGGCGCTCTGGATGTGGGCCGCCTGGATCCCGTCGGGCCAGATGGCCTTGAAGGCGCCGGGGTAGTACGCATCCCTGGAAATCTTTTCGATCACCGTCTTCCAGTTGGTGGCCATCTCGATGGGGTTGTGCACGGGACCTTCCGCCTGTTCCTCCAGGGTGGCGGCGCGACCGTCCCAGAACTGGCTGAAGTTGAAGGCGCTGTTCAGTACCGTGGGGCTGTTCACGGTGCCCATCTGGTTGTCCACCCCCACGCCCACAGGTCTGCCGTCGCTACCCGCCAGCTTCAGGTCGTGGCAGGAGGCGCAGGAGATGGTGTCGTCGCGCGACAGCCGCTTGTCGTGAAACAGGCGGCGACCCAGCGCCACCTTGCGGGCATCCAGGGGCAGCGCGTCGGGAATGGGGGTGATGGGCTGCTCGGTGGCGGGCGGCACGAAGGCCCGCGCCGGTTCCTCCGCCGCCGGCCCCGCGAACAGCCAGGCCACGGCCGCGAGCCCGGCGGTCGCGGCGATAGCCAGCAGAATCATGTAGCCCCGTGTGCCCAATTGCCCCTCCTGCCCGGCTTAACGGCAGGCAAGGCGCCAGGCTTGAGCGGCGCGGGGCGGCCGTTTACAGGCTGGCGGTCTCCAGTTCGAAGGCGATGGCCTTCAGGCCTTCCCGCGCGCAGGCCTCGTCCTGCTCGCCGGTGGCGGCGCCGGACACGCCGACGGCGCCGACGATGTTACCCGCGGCCTCGATGGGAATGCCGCCGGCGGAGAACACCAGGCCATCCACCTTGCCCACCGAGAAGGGCTTGGTGAAGCGGTTTTCCAGGGCGGACAGGGGCGCGTTGAAATTGACCGCGGTGAAGGCCTTCTGGCGGCTGACTTCGAGGGTGATGCGCGGCGCCAGGGTGTCGCGCAGCGTCACCATGGGATCGCCGCTACGATCCACCACGGTGACGCCGATCTGGATACCCTGCTTGCGGCAGGCGGCGACGGTGGCCTGGGCGATTTTTTCCGAGGCCTCCAGGGTCAGGCGCGGAATCTTGACGATGACCGGCGTGTCGGCCTGGGCCAGCAGCGGCACGCTCAGCAGGGATAGGGCGATCAGGCGTTTCATGGTCTCTCCTCGATGGTGGTGGAAGCGGATCCCCCACGCGGAGGGACCTAAGTCGCGGCTTCGGCCCGGGCGCGCAGCACCTTGATCTGGAACAGGGTGTTGCGCTCGTCCTCTTCCAGGGCGGCGCGGATGTGGTGCACCGTGGCCTGGTAGCGGGGAATGATGTTGTACTTCAACGCATTCACCCGCTTCTGGGTCTTGCGGCTGGCGGCCAAGAGGCGCCACAGGGCGTTCTCCGCCTCGCCTAGACGCGCCAGGGTGACGGTGAGTTCCCGCAGGCGCAGGCGCGCCTCGTCGAAACTGACGTCGGTCCACATCAGGCCCACCGGTTGCAGCGGCAGGGGCGAGGCCGACACGCTGGGATACTCGACACCGACACTGGAACGCGCCACCACGCGCAGGGCCACCGCCTGCGACAAACCCACCGAGGCCTGGCGCAGCATCTGGCCGCCCATGCGCATCTGCACGATGCCCAGCCAGTGGTAGGCCTCGGCCAGTTCCTTCGCGGTCTCGGCGCGCAACTGCCGGTACTGGGCCAGGCGCTCGTACACCAGCCGGGTCAGCAGATCCCGTTTCTTCTCCAGCATGGCCCGACCCTGCTCCAGAAACTTGACCTGGCGGCCGACCTGCAGGAGGGCGCTCTTGGTGGGGGGGACGGAGAGGCGTTTTTTCATGTTTTAGCGGGTAGCTGGTAGCGGG
>VGVT01000051.1 GCA_016873935.1 Betaproteobacteria bacterium
AAGATCGCCCTGGACAACGTCTCGGCCAACGTCATGATGGCGGACAACGGTCGCAACATCATCTACATGAACAAGGCGGTGCAAGGCATGTTCCGCAACGCCGAAGCCGACATACGCAAGCAATTGCCGCATTTCGACGCCGGCAAGCTGCTCGGCGCCAGCATCGACGGCTTCCACAAGAACCCCAGCCACCAGGCCCAGCTGCTCGCCAGCTTCACCGGCACCTACAAGAGCACGCTCAACATCGGCGGGCGCACCATGACCGTGGTCGCCAACCCCGTCCTCAACGACCAGGGCGAACGCCTGGGCGCCGTCGTCGAATGGGCCGACCGCACCCTCGAAGTCGCCGTCGAGAAGGAAGTCGCCGACCTCGTCGCCGCCGCCGCCGCCGGCGACTTCAGCCAGCGTCTCGACGTAACCGGCAAGGACGGCTTCTTCCTGCAACTCGCAGAAGGCATCAACAAACTGGTGGAGACCAGCGAACGCGGCATGCACGACGTCGCCCGCGTCCTCCGTGCCCTCTCCCATGGCGACCTCACCCAGCGCATCGACGCCGACTACCAGGGCCTGATCGGCCAGCTCAAGGACGACACCAACGCCACCGGCGAACGCCTCGCCGAAATCGTCGCCCAGATCCGCGAAGCCACCGACGCCATCCACACCGCCGCGCGCGAGATCGCCAGCGGCAACGCCGACCTCTCCGCGCGCACCGAAAGCCAGGCCAGCAGCCTCGAAGAGACCGCCAGCTCGATGGATGAATTCACCAGCACGGTCAAACAGAACGCCGACAACGCCAAGCAGGCCAACCAGCTCGCCCGCGGCGCCTCCGACATCGCCGTCAAGGGCGGCGAAGTGGTCGGCCAGGTGGTGCACACCATGGGCGCCATCGCCGACAGCTCGAAGAAGATCGCCGACATCATCAGCGTCATCGACGGCATCGCCTTCCAGACCAACATCCTCGCCTTGAACGCCGCCGTCGAAGCGGCGCGGGCCGGCGAACAGGGCAGGGGCTTCGCGGTGGTCGCCGGCGAAGTCCGCAGCCTCGCGCAAAGGAGTGCCGCCGCCGCCAAGGAGATCAAGGGCCTCATCAGCGACTCCACCGACAAGGTGACGGACGGCTACAAGCTGGTCGAGCAGGCCGGCAACACCATGGAGGAGATCGTCAACGCCGTGAAGCGGGTGACCGACATCATGGGCGAGATCAGCGCCGCCAGCACGGAGCAGAGCCAGGGCATCGAACAGGTCAACCAGGCCATCACGCAGATGGACGAGACCACGCAGCAGAACGCCGCGCTGGTCGAGGAGGCGGCGGCCGCCGCCGAATCCCTGCAGGACCAGGCCGGCAGCCTGGCCGAGGCGGTGTCGGTGTTCAAGCTGGATGGCGGCGGCGGCCGTCTGGCCGCGCCCGGCCTGCCGGCCCCCGCGCGGCGCGAGCGCCCGCCTGCCCTGCCCGGGCCGGAGCGCGCCATGCGCAAACTCGCCCCTTCCCCCCATGCCGGGCCCGAGGATGAGTGGGAGGAGTTTTGAACATGAACGAGGCCACGACACCCAGGCGGGAGTTCGTCTTCTCCCGCAAGGACTTCGAGGAAGTCCGCAAGATGATTTATGACCATGCCGGCATCGCCCTGTCCGACGCCAAGGAGGACATGGTCTACAGCCGTCTGGCGCGGCGTCTGCGCGCCACCGGCAAGCGCAGCTTTCAGGATTACCTGGCCCTGATCCGCGCCGGCCACGCCGAGGAGTGGGAGGCCTTCGTCAACTCGCTCACCACCAACCTCACGGATTTCTTCCGCGAGATGCACCACTTCCACATCCTGCGGGATTTCCTGAAAACCCGGCGCGACCGGCCCATCACCATCTGGAGTTCCGCCTCGAGCACGGGAGAGGAACCCTATTCCATCGCCATGACGGCGGTGGAATCGCTGGGCGGCTTCCATGCGCCGGTGGAAGTGCTGGCCTCCGACCTGGATACCAACGTGCTGAAGAAGGCGGCCGATGGCGTCTATCCGGTGGAACGCCTGAAGAAGCTGAGCGAATCCCAACAGCGCCAATTCTTTTTCAAGGGCACCGGCGATCGGGAGGGCATGGCCAAGGTGAAACCCGAGTTGCAGTCCATGGTGAAATACTTCCGGCTGAATCTGCTGGACTCCGCCTGGTCGATCCGCCAGCCCTTGGACGCGATCTTCTGCCGGAACGTGATGATCTATTTCGACAAGCCCACGCAGTACGCCATCCTGAAGAAGATGAAGCCCTTGCTGAAACCGGATGGATTGCTGTTCGTGGGGCATTCGGAAGCCCTCTACCACGCCACCGACCTCTTCCGACTGCGTGGCCAGACTGTTTACGAGCACGCGGAGAGGAAGGGCGGTAAGTGACCCATCCCGCCTTCGAGGAAGTTCTCGCCCCCAATCATTATTACGACCGCAACTTCAACACCGACGCGGCCAAGATTCTGCCCGGGGAGTATTACGTCACCGCCCGCGACATGCTGCTGGTGACCGTGCTGGGTTCCTGTGTGGCCGCCTGCATCCGCGACCCCAAGACCGGCATCGGCGGCATGAATCATTTCATGCTGCCGGAGGGGGGCGGCGACCAGCACGACATGTTGTCGAGTTCCGCCCGCTATGGCGGTTATGCGATGGAGGTGCTGGTCAACCAGTTGGTCAAGCTGGGCGCCAGCCGCGGTCGCCTGGAGGCCAAGGTGTTCGGCGGCGCCGCGGTGCTGAGGGGGTTCACCACGGTGCAGGTGGGAGAGAAAAACAGCGAATTCGTGCGCGATTATCTGCGCACCGAGCGCATCCGCGTGGTGGCGGAGGACCTGCAGGGCATGTATCCACGCAAGGTTTACTATTTTCCCGCGTCCGGGCGGGTCATGGTGCGCAAGCTCAAATCGGTGCACAACAACACCATCCTCGACCGCGAGCGGGATTATGGCCAGCGCCTCAAGTCCACGCCGATCGCCGGCGATGTGGAACTTTTTTCCTGACCGGAATCCACGCCCCCGCACGGTTCGGACGGCATCGAAGTGAACGGAATGAAAAAAATCAAAGTGCTCATCATCGACGACTCGGCGTTGATCCGGGGCGTCATCAAGGAAATCATCAACGCGCAGCCGGACATGGAGGTGGTGGGCCAGGCGCCGGATCCGGTCACCGCCCGCGATCTGATCAAGCAGGTCAATCCGGACGTGCTGACCCTGGACGTGGAAATGCCGCGCATGAACGGCCTGGAATTCCTGGAGAAGCTCATGCGCCTGCGCCCCATGCCGGTGGTGATGGTTTCCTCCCTCACCGAGCGGGGCAATGAGGTGACCCTCAGGGCCTTGGAACTCGGCGCGGTGGATTTCGTCACCAAACCTCGGGTCGGCGTGAGCGACGGGCTCAACGAACTGGCGGGCGACATCGGTGACAAGATCCGCGCCGCCGCGCGCGCGCGCGTTCGCCGCCATGCCCTCAACGAGGCCGCGCCCAGCGCGCCCGCGCCCCTTGCCGGCCAGTTCCTGCACACCACCGAGAAGCTGGTCTGCGTGGGATCCTCCACCGGCGGCACCGAGGCGCTGAAGGAAGTGCTGACGCGCATGCCCGCTTCAGCGCCGGGCATACTCATCACCCAGCACATGCCGGAGACGTTCACGGCGTCCTTCGCCGCTCGTCTGAATACCCTGTCGGCCATGACCGTGAAGGAGGCGGAGCACAATGAGCGCATCCTGCCTGGGCACGCCTACGTGGCGCCGGGTCATTCCCATCTGCTGGTGAAGAAGAGCGGCGCCTACTACTACACTGAATTGTCGCAGGGAGAGCCCGTCAACCGTCACCGGCCGTCGGTCGACGTGCTGTTCCACAGCGCCGCCCGGATACTGGGCCCCAATGCCGTCGGGGTCATCCTCACCGGCATGGGCAAGGATGGCGCCCAGGGGCTCCTCGCCATGCGCAGGGCCGGCGCCCACACCATCGCCCAGAACGAAGCCAGTTGCGTGGTCTACGGCATGCCCAAGGCGGCCGTGGAGTTGGGCGCGGCCGTCGAGGTCGCGCCCCTGCTGGACGTATCCGCGCGCGTGTTGGACCGTCTTGGGCGTAGGAGCTGAGTAAGCCGTCTGCGCACCTGCGGCTAAAGAGATGGCGCTTTCGGCCGATATCCAGTCAGTCACAGCCAGGACGGAGTAAGTCATGCAGATCGCCAGCACTTTGGACGGCAACAGGGCCAGTCTGAGCCTCAACGGACGCTTCGATTTCCACTCCCACCGGGACTTTCGCGCGGCCTACGAGAAGGCCTTGGAGGAGTCGGGAGTGCGGGAAATCGAGATCAATTTCAGGGGGGTGGACTATCTGGACAGTTCCGCCCTGGGCATGCTGCTGCTGCTGCGCGAAAAAGCCGAATCCACCGGCAAGAACGTCGTGCTTTGCGGCCTTCAGGGCACCGTCAAGCAGGTTCTGGACATCGCGAACTTCGGCAAGCTGTTCAGTGTGAAAGGCTGACTGTCGTGGTCGGCAGCAGCCTGAAGATCCTGATCGCCGACGATACGCTCACCAATCTCAAGCAGCTCGAGATCGTAAGCCGGCGCGCCGGCCACCTGCCCATCCTGGCAGCGGACGGCCCCACCGCCGTGGCCTTGTTCCAGACGGAATCTCCCGACCTGGTATTCATGGACATCATGATGCCGGGCATGGATGGCATCGAGGCGGTGCGGCGCATCCGCGCCCTGCCCGCCAAGAAGTGGACGCCGATCATCTTTTATTCGGCCTTGGACGGCATGCAGGACATCGTGCGGGGCCTGGAAGCGGGTGGCGACGACTACCTGGTGAAGCCGGCTTCCACCCAGTTGTTGCTGGCCAAGCTCAACGCCTACTCGCGCCTGCTTTCCCTGCAACAGAAGGAGCAGGGCTACATCGAGGAACTGGAGTCATGGCGCCTCGAAGCGCAAGAGCAGGCGAGGCTCGGCGCCCACGTCATGGCGCGCCTCACCGATGCGGAAGGATTGCGGGATCCAATGATCCAATCCTTCAATCTGCCCGCCGACACCTTCAGTGGCGACCTGCTGTGCGCCGCGCGCGGTCCCGGCGAGGTGCTCAACGTGATGCTGGCGGACGCCGCCGGCCACGGCCTATCCGCGGCGTTGTCCGCCATGCCCATGACGCAGGCTTTCTACAGCATGACGGCGAAGGGCTTTCCGCTGGCCTCGATCGCCGAGGAACTCAATCGCAAGCTGAAGGCCATTCTGCCCGCCGACCGCTTCGTCGCCGCGACGCTGGCCAGCATCGACGTACGCAATCAGACCGTGGAGGTCTGGAATGGCGGCAATCCCGATGCCGCTTTCCTTACGGCGGAGGGCAAGGTTTCCATGCAGTGGGCCTCCAACCACCCGCCGCTGGGTATTCTGCCTCCCGCGCTGTTTTCCGGAGACACGGACACGGTGGTGTTCCACGAGCCCGGGCAACTGGTGTTGTGTTCCGACGGACTGGTCGAGGCGGAGGGCGCGGACGGACGCTGGCTGGGCTTGGCCGGCACCCTGGATCTGCTGGCGCGCGCGCGGGAGGCCGATGGCGGCTTCGCCGCTCTGCGTGAAGGTTTGGAGCGGCACCTGGGCGGACGCCCGGGACGCGACGACATCTCGTGCATACTGGTGCAAGTGCCCATGGAACGCCGCCGCGAGGTGCGCGCGGCATCGCCGATGCCGCGCCATCAGGGCCGCGTCGAGGAATGGCAGCTGAGTCTGGCCTTCGGCGCCTCCGAACTGCGCTACATCGACGTGGTGCCCGCCGTGCTCGGACTCATGACCCAGGTCGAGGTCCTGAAACCGCATCAGGGCAGCCTGTTCCTGGTTATCTCGGAACTGTTCAACAATGCCCTCGACCATGGCCTCCTGGGCTTGGATTCCAGCACCAAGAATCTCATCGGCGGCTGGGAAATCTACATGCAGCATCGAGCCGAAGGCCTGGGGCGCCTGGACCACGGGCGGATCTCCCTGTCCTTTCTGTTGCGGGAGGACGAGGGACGGGCGGTGCTGGACATCGATGTCGCCGACAGCGGCCCCGGCTTCGACCATGAGGCTTGGCTGCGCGGCCTGGACCCGTCCTCCGGCGATACCCGGCCGCACGGGCGCGGCCTTGCCCTGGTGCGCAGCCTTTGCGCGGATCTGAAGTTTCCCGGCGACGGCAACCGGGCCAGGGCGCGCTATCTCCTTTAAGCGCGTCCCGCGTCTCGTTCAACCTGCTGGAGTGCTTGGCCCGCGGATCCGGTCGCGGCCGCCGCGTTTGGCCCGGTAGAGCGCCTCGTCGGCGCTCTGGATGAGGGAATCCGCGTCCTCGCAAGGCGGCATCTGCGCCAGACCGGCGGAAAAGGTGCAGTGAAACTCGGCGTTCCCGGCTTTCTGGCCGATGGCAGCGAAGCTCTTGCGGATGGCGTCGAGCACGTGGTGCGCGGATTCCAGTGAAGTATCGACCAGCGCCACGGCGAATTCCTCGCCGCCATAGCGGCCGATCACGTCTGCGCCGCGCAGGCGCTGCCTGAGCAGGCGGGAGAGGTTGCGGATGACGCGGTCTCCGGCCGGATGGCCGTGACTGTCGTTGACGCGCTTGAAATGATCGAGATCGATGAGACCCACCGACAGCGTCTTGCCGAGCCGGCGGGCGCGCGCAACCTCGGCGCGCAGGCGTTCCTTGAAACTGGTGTGGTTGAGCAGGCCGGTCAGGCTGTCGCGCACCATCAGCGCGCGCAGCGCGCGGTAGCGGATGACACGGCTTTTCACCGCCGAGATCAGGTGCTCAGGCTCGATGGGTTTCTGCAGGAACTCGTCGCCGCCGGTGCTCATGGCCTCGCGCTGGCGGCCGACGTCGCTTTCCGCCGAGAGGAAGACGATGGGGATGGACAGATAGGCGTCCTGCTGGCGGATCACCCGCGCCAGCTCCTGGCCGCTGGCCCCCGGCATATTCATGTCGAGCAGGATGAGTTCCGGCGGCGAGTCGGCCAGCGCATCGAGGGCCTGCATGGGGTCGGTCAGAGTCTGCGTGACGAAGCCGGCGGCGCTCAGATGGGCGGCATAGAAGGCCACCATGGCGGGCGAATCGTCGATGATCAGGATCTTGCCGGCGTCGGCCCGCGGCGGTGCCGTGAGCCGGTCCAGGGTATCCAGCAGGCCGGCGATATCCAGTGGACGTGTCAGGTAGGCCTGGCAGCCCATGCGCACGGCGCGCAGGCGGGATGCCATGTCGCTTTGCGGGGAAATGCAGGCGAGCGGCGCGCGCGCGGACATCTCCCGCAGCGCGCGCTCGGCCTGCTCGCCCTGGCGGCAGAGGGCGCCGCAATCGAGCAGCACACCGGCCGGTGGCGCCGCTTCCACGGCCGCCAACAGCGACGGGACGTCCACCAGCAGACGCGTCTCGTAGCCGAAAAGGCGGAGTTGGTTCGCGGTCTCGCGCGCCTCCGGCGTGTCGGCCGGACACAGGTAGAGCAGCTTGCCGGTGGCCGGCAGAGTGTCGTTGGTCATTCCGTTACCTGGCATGCAAGCGCGCGGAGGGGTTATGCCGAAAGTTATATCGGCCGGCCGCCGCCGAGCTTGAGGCGGCTGCCCCGCTCACTCGCTTGCCGGGACTCATGCGTTGATGCGCGCCAGGATTTCCTGGATGCGTTCGGGCCGGCCCGCGCGCAGCAGCTTGCGCGCCAGGGGGGCCAACTCGCCGACGTGGCTGCGCATGACCTGCTGCTTGACCGCGAGCAGATGCGCCGGATGCATGGAGAAGCGGGTGAGGCCCAAGCCCAGCAACAGGCGGGTGAGGCGCGTGTCGCCGGCCATCTCGCCGCACACCGAAACCGGCTTGCCGAGCTTGCGGCCGACGCGCAGGGTGTGCTCGATGAGGCTCAGCACACCCGGGTTGAGCGGGTCGTAGAGATGGGCCACCGCATCGTCGGTGCGGTCGATGGCGAGGGTGTACTGGATCAGATCGTTGGTGCCCAGCGACAGGAAGTCCAGCTTGCGCGCGAACCATTCGGCGGCCAGGGCGGCGGCGGGAATCTCGATCATGCCACCGACCGGGGTGTCGGGATCGAAGGGGATGCCGGCCACGCGCAGACTGCCGCGGGCAGCGCCGATCAGGGCCAGGGCCTGATCGAGTTCGTTGAGGCTGGCCAGCATGGGCAGCAGGATCTGCACCTTGCCGTAATGGCTGGCGCGATAGAGGGCGCGGATCTGCGTCAGGAAGATCTGCGGCTCGGCCAGGCACAGGCGGATGGCGCGCAGGCCGAGGGCCGGGTTGACGCTGCTGTCTTCCATCCAGCGCACAGACTTGTCGGCGCCGACGTCGAGGGTGCGGATCACCACCGGGCGCTCGTTCATGCCGCGCGCGACCGTGCGGTAGGCCTCGAACTGCTCGTCCTCGCCGGGCAGGTCGGCGCGGTTGAGGAAGAGGAATTCGCTGCGGAACAGGCCGATGCCGGCGGCGCCCTCGCCAAGCGCCTGCTTCACGTCCGAAGGCAGGTCGATGTTGGCCATCAGGTCGACATGGCCGCCGTCCAGAGTGGTCGAGGGGCTGGACTTGAGGCGGCGCAGCTTCTTCTGTTCGAGCCGCCACTGGTTGTGGCGCAGCCGGTATTCCTCGAGGATGGCCGGATCGGGATCGACGATGACTACGCCGGCGATGCCGTCGACGATCAGCCAGTCGCCCTCGCGGATCATGGCGCGCGCGTTGTGCAGCGCCATCACCGAGGGCAGGTTGAGGCTGCGCGCCAGAATGGCCGTGTGCGAGGTGGTGCCGCCGAGGTCGGTGATGAAGCCGGCGAAGGCGTGGCGCTTGAACAGCACCATGTCGCTGGGCGACAGGTCGTGCGCGACCAGGATGCTCTCGCCCTCGTCGGCGGCGCGCAGCGGGGCGTGGCCGGGATGGCCCATGAGGGCTTTCAGCACCTTGTCCGCCACCTGCCGCACGTCGTGCCGGCGCTCGCGCAGGTAGTCGTCGTCGATCGACTCGAACTGGGCGATCAGCGCCTCGGTCTGCCGCGCCAGCGCCCACTCGGCATTGCACTGTTCGGCGCGGATCAGCCGCTTGGGCAGTTCCGACAGCATGGAATCGGAGAGGATGAGGGTGTGCACCTCGATGAAGGCGGACAGCTCGGCGGGCGCGCCTTCCGGAATGTGCGTCTGCAGGCCCTGCAATTCCTCGCGTACGCTCTCCACCGCCGCAGCGAAGCGAGCCACCTCAGCCTCGACGTGTTCCGGGCGCAGGATGTAGTGCGGCGCTTCCAGGCGCTCGTGCGAATAGAGCTGGGCGCGGCCGATGGCGTAGCCGCCGGAGACGCCGATGCCGTGCAGGGAGAAGCTCATTCCCCCTCCCCGAATTTGTCCTCGATCAGTTCGACCAGCGCGGACATCGCCGCGTCCTCGTCGGGGCCGTGGGTTTCCAGGCGGATTTGCGTGCCGCGCGCGGCGGCCAGCATCATCACGCCCATGATGCTCTTGCCGTTGACGCGGCGGCCATTGCGCGACAGCCAGACCTCGCTGGCGAACCGGCCGGCGGTCTGCGTCAGCTTGGCCGAGGCGCGGGCGTGCAGGCCCAGGCGGTTGATGATTTCGACCTCGCGCTCAGGCACAGGCCGACTCCGGGTTGATGCTGAAGATGCCGGTGCGGCCGCCGGCCACGGCCTTTTCCAGCAGCACCGCCATGCCCTGTTCGCGGTAGGTGAGGGCCTTCAGCAGCATGGGCAGGTTGACGCCGGCGACGGCTTCGATCCGCTCGGTGTGCAGGATCTTGCAGACGGTGTTGCAGGGCGTGGCGCCGTACACGTCGGTGAGGATGAGCACGCCGTCGCCGCGATCGATCGCGGCCAGGCTGGCGCGGGCGCGTTCCAGCATCTCGGCGGGATCGGCGCAGGCCGACAGGTCCACGTTATCGAGCGCCTCTGGACGTTGGCCGAGCACGTGGGTGGCGCACTGGATGAGGCTGTCGCCCAGATTGCCGTGGGCGACGATGAGCAGGGCGATCATGGTGGAAGGCAATACGGAAACATGCGAATTCTACGCCCCGTACCACGGTTACAATGTTGCCTCGCAGCATTTGGGTATCCCTTTGATGTAAAAGGTTGAATTTGAGCCACACGCATTCCGGCCGGTAGAATCCCCGGTCTTCACCCCGGCGCTTCCCTTCATGTCCCCCCAGCGCATCCGCGAGATCCCCTACAACTACACCTCGTTTTCCGACCGCGAGATCATCCTCCGCCTGCTCGGCGGCACCGGCTGGAAGCTGGTCGAGGAACTGCGCGCCGAACGCCGCACCGGCCGCTCCGCGCGCATGTTGTTCGAAGTGCTGGGCGACATCTGGGTGGTGACCCGCAACCCCTACCTGGAAGACGACCTGCTCTCCAATCCCCGGCGCCGGGAACTACTGATCCAGGCCCTGCGCCACCGCCTGGCGGAGATCGAGAAGCGCCGCCAGGGCAACGAGCGGGTCGGCAAGCTGCTGGTGTTGTCGAACCAGGCCGTGGAACGCTTTGCCGCCGGCTTCGGCGAAACCGAACGCCTGCGCCGCGACCTCCTGCGCCGGCTGCTGCCCCACACCCGCAAGGACAACATCGCCTTCGACGGCATGAGCCGGGTCAGCCACGTCACCGACGCCACCGACTGGCGCGTCGAATATCCCTTCGTGGTGCTGCACCCGGACAGCGAGGAGGAGATTCCCGCCCTGGTCGCCGGCTGCGTCGAACTGGGCCTCACCATCATCCCGCGTGGCGGCGGCACCGGCTATACCGGCGGGGCCGTGCCGCTGACGCGGCTGTCCGCGGTCATCAACACGGAAAAGCTCGACCGCATGTCGGCCATCGAGTCGCGCGTGTTGCCCGGCCATAGCCAACCCACTCCAGTCGTCGTCTGCGGCGCCGGCGTGGTCACGCGCCGCGTCATGGAGGCGGCCGAGGCCCGCGGCCTGGCCTTCGCCGTCGACCCCACCAGCGCCGACGCTTCCTGCATCGGCGGCAACGTCGCCATGAACGCCGGCGGCAAGAAGGCCGTGTTGTGGGGCACGGCGGTGGACAACCTGGTGTCCTGGAAGATGGTGACGCCGGACGCGGACTGGCTGGAGGTGACCCGCCTGGACCACAACCTGGGCAAGATCCACGACGTCGATGTCGCCCGCTTCCGGGTTGCCCGCTTCAACGCCGACGGCAGCCAGAAGGGGAGTACGGAAGTGCTCGCCATCCCCGGCGCCACATTCCGCAAGCAGGGCCTGGGCAAGGACGTCACCGACAAGTTCCTGGCCGGCCTGCCCGGCATCCAGAAGGAAGGCTGCGACGGCCTCATCACCCAGGCCACCTTCGTGCTGCACCGCATGCCGCAGCAGATCCGCACGGTGTGCATGGAATTCTTCGGCCCCGTGGGCGAGGCCGTGCCCGCTATCGTCGAGGTGAAGAACCTGATGGATGCCCGCCCCGGCGGCGTGGTCCTGGCCGGCCTCGAGCACATGGACGCCCGCTACATCAAGGCGGTGGGCTACGCCACCAAGGCCGACCGCGTCGGCCGGCCCAACATGGTGCTGCTCGCCGACATCGCCGGCGACGACGCGGCCTCCGCCGACGCCGCCGCCGCGCAGATCGTCGAGTTCGCCCGCAGCCGGGGTGGCGAGGGTTTCGTCGCGGTCAGCCCGGAAGCGCGCAAGAAATTCTGGCTGGACCGCTCTCGCACCGCCGCCATCGCCGCCCATACCAACGCCTTCAAGGTGAACGAGGACGTGGTCATCCCCCTGCACCGGCTGGGGGACTATTCCGACGGCATCGAGCGCATCAACATCGAGTTGTCCATCGCCAACAAGCTGGTCCTGCTGGACGAGCTGGAGATCTTCCTGCGCGGCGAGCTGCCCCTGTTCGAGGACGAGGACGGCGTCGCCGACCCCGAGCTCACCGCCGCCCGCCGGGACAAGGCACTGGCCATGCTGGCCGAGGTGCGCGGCCGCTGGAGCGGCTATCTCGCCGACCTCGACGCCGCCCTGCCGCCCAGCCTGTGCAACGTCGCCGACCACGCGCCGCTGGCCGAGAGCAAGAGCGTCTTCCGCGCCCTGCAGGACCACAGCCTGCGCGTGTCCTGGAAGCGCGAGGTGCGCGCCGAACTGCGCCAGATCTTCACCGGCCGCGAATACGAGCCGGTGCTGGCGGAATGCGACGCCCTGCACAAACGGATCCTCAAGAGCCGGGTATTCGTCGCCCTGCACATGCATGCCGGCGACGGCAACGTGCACACCAACATCCCGGTCAACTCCGACGATTACGCCATGCTGCAGACCGCCACCCGCGCGGTGGAACGCATCATGCGCCTGGCCGAGTCGCTGGGCGGGGTCATCTCCGGCGAGCATGGCATCGGCATCACCAAGCTGGAGTTCCTCTCCGACAAGGTGTTGTCCGAGTTCGCCGCCTACAAGAACCGGGTCGATCCGGAAGGCCGCTTCAACAAGGGCAAGCTGATGCGGGGGGCGGATCTGGCCAACGCCTACACCCCTTCCTTTGGCCTCCTGGAGCTGGAATCCCTGATCATGGAGCAGTCGGAGATCGGCGCCATCGCCGACTCCATCAAGGACTGCCTGCGCTGCGGCAAGTGCAAGCCGGTGTGCAACACCCATGTGCCGCGCGCCAACCTGCTCTATTCCCCGCGCAACAAGATCCTGGCCACCTCGTTGCTGATCGAGGCCTTCCTCTACGAGGAGCAGACCCGGCGCGGCGTCTCCCTGGCCCACTTCGCCGAGTTCGACGACGTGGCGGACCACTGCACGGTCTGCCACAAGTGCGTCAACCCCTGCCCGGTGGACATCGACTTCGGCGACGTCACCACCGCCATGCGCAATTTCCTGCGCGCCTCCGGACACCTGAAGAAGCCGCCGGCGACGAAACTGGCCATGGCCTTCCTCAACAGCACCGATGCGGACGCCATCCATTTCCTGCGCAAGACCGCGATCCTCGGCGGCGTCGCCGGCCAGCGCCTGGGCGCGGCGGTCATGCGCGCCCTGCCCGCGGTGCGCGAGGCCATGGCGAAGCCGCCGGCGACGGTGGGCAAGCCCTCGCCGCGGGCCCAGGTCATCCACTTCTTCAACCGCAGCCTGCCTGGCGGCCTGCCGGCGAAGACCACGCGGCAGATGCTGGGCCTCACCGACCCCAAGGTGGTGCCGGTGCTACGCGACGCGGCCAAGGTCGCCGAGGACTCGGATGCGGTGTTCTACTTCCCCGGCTGCGGCTCCGAACGCCAGTTCTCCCAGGTCGGCCTGGCCACCCTGGCCTGGCTGTTCGAACTGGGCGCCCAGACTGTGCTGCCACCCACCTATCTGTGCTGCGGCTATCCGCAGACTTCCGGCGGCGACCGGGTCAAGGGCGAGGCCATCACCATGCAGAACCGGGTGTTGTTCCACCGCGTCGCCAACACGCTGAACTACCTGGACATCAAGACCGTGCTGGTGTCCTGCGGCACCTGCCTGGACCAGTTGCAGGAGTACCAGTTCGACAAGATCTTCCCCGGCTGCCGCATCCTCGACATCCACGAGTACCTGGCAGAGAAGGGCGTGAAGTTGGACGGCGTGCAAGGCACCCAGTATCTGTACCACGACCCCTGCCACACCCCGATGAAGCTGAGAAGCCCCATCACCACGGTGCGCGGCCTGGTGGGCGAGGGCGCCCGCCTGACGGAACGCTGCTGCGGCGAGGCCGGTACCTTCGCCACCTCCCGCCCGGACATCGCCACCCAGGTAAAATTCCGCAAGGCCGAGGAACTGGACAGGGGCCGCGACGCCCAGCAGGCGGCCGGCGCCGGCGAAGTCAAGGTGCTCACCTCCTGCCCCGCCTGCCTGCAAGGCCTGTCGCGCTATACCGACGACAACGGCATGGCTGCCGACTACATCGTCGTGGAACTGGCGAAGAAACTGTTGGGCGAGGACTGGATGGCGAATTTCCTGGACCGGGCCGGTCGGGACGGTATCGAGCGGGTGCTGTTGTGAGAGACCCCAACTGCCCCCTGTGCCTGGCCGACGCCGGCGACGTCCTCTGGTACGACGCCTTTTGCCGCGTGATCTGGGTGGACGATGCCGACTATCCCGGTTTCTGCCGCGTCATCCTGAACGCCCACGTCCGCGAAATGACCGATCTCCCGGCGGCGGACCGGCGCCGGCTGATGGACGTGGTATTTGCCGTCGAGGCGGTGGTGCGCACCGTGTTCGATCCCGCGAAGATCAATCTGGCCAGTCTGGGCAACGTGGTGCCCCACCTGCACTGGCACGTGATTCCGCGTTTCGCCGACGACCGCCATTTCCCCGACGCGATCTGGGCGCCGCCCCGGCGCGAGGCCTTGCCGCCGCGCCTGCCGGCGGCCGACTTCAAGTCGCAGTGTGAGGCGCTGCTGCGCCAGCGTCTGGGGCCGCCGCGGGAATGACGCGCTCGGCCGGGAACACGGCCGCGAAGGTGCTGCCCTTGCCCACCGTGCTGTCGATGCGCAGCCGGGCCTGGTGCCGTTGCAAGACGTGCTTGACGATGGCCAGGCCCAGCCCGGTGCCGCCGGTGGCGCGGGAACGGCCGCGATCCACCCGGTAGAAGCGCTCGGTCAGGCGCGGGATGTGCTGGGGCTCGATGCCCTCGCCGGTATCCTTTACCGAGAACACCGCGCCGCCGTGCTCCGCGTCCGCCCAGCGCAGTTCGATGCGTCCTCCCGCCGGGGTGTAGCGCACCGCGTTGGAGACCAGGTTGGCCAGCGCCCCGTACAACTCCTGGCTGTTGCCGATGAGGCGGGCCGTGCTGTCCTCGCGCAACTCGATCTGCTGCCGGCCCTGGCTCATGGTGCGCGCTTCCTCGGCCAGGCGCCGCGCCAGCGCCGGCACGTCGACGCTTTCGTCGCGGGTGTCCGGCTCGCTTTCCAGCCGCGCCAGGGTGAGCAGATCGTCCACCAGCCGGCGGATGCGATCGGACTGTTCGCGCATCAGGGGGATGTGCTTGCGGAACTGCGCCGGATCGGGTTCCGGCATGTCCTCAAAGGCTTCCAGGAAGCCGACGATGACGGTGACCGGGGTGCGCAGTTCGTGCGAGACGTCGGCCACGAAATCACGGCGCATGGCCTCCACCCGCGCGATCTCGGTGATGTCGCGCACCAGCAGCATTTTCTGCTGGCGAGGCAGGGGCACCAGTTGCAGGGACAGGGTTTTTCCCGGCGCGGTGGGTGAAGTCATGCTCAGGGTCTGTCCATAATCCTCGGCCGACAGCCAGGCGGAGAAGCGCGCCTGGCGCATCAGGTAATGCACGAACTGGCCGAGGTCGCGGGCCGGCGAGATGCCAAGCAGGCTTTCCGCGGCCTGGTTCAGCCAGTCGATGCGGTTGTCCTCGCCGAGGATGACCACGCCGTCGGGCAGGTTACGGGTGGCCTCCAGCATCTGCTCGAGGTCGGCGGTGACCTTCTGCTGGGCGCCCTGCCGCGCGCGCAACAGCTTGGCCAGGCGGTAGAGGACGTCGCCCCAGAGACCGTCGGCGGAAGGCGGCGCTTGTTGATCGCTGGCCAGCCAGTCCGACAGCTTGCGCAACTGGCGCAGGTGATAGAGCAGATAAAGGCCCAGTCCGCCGGCGAACAGGGCCCAGCCGGTACCCGGCTCCGAGCCGGTCGAGAGCAGGGCGGAAAGTACGGCCAGGCCTAGGACGAGACCGAGTGGGCGCCACCAGAACGACGGCATCAGCGGAAGCGGCGGGGGAACGGGACGGTCATTTTAGAGCCTATTTCAATAGGGATCATGCCCCGCGCCGTTGGTGTGCGGGAGGCAGTGCAAGGCGCGGGTGGCGCGGTTTGGTCGCTCCGAACAAGCCACCCGCAACGCGGCAATGCGCCCGCACGCCAGCGGCCCTGCGGGTTGAGGCCAGGAACGGCGTCTGCGGCGTTGCGGCGCTTGGCCATGGAATGACCATGGCCGGCGCGTCGCGCCTTGCATCCATCCGTTCCTGGTCTCAACGCG
>VGVT01000052.1 GCA_016873935.1 Betaproteobacteria bacterium
CCTACCTGAGGATGTCGAAACTCAAGCACTTGCCGGACAACCCCCTTGTGCCTGCCGTGCCCCGTTCCCTTGGCTGCTATGTCCATCGCATATGACCGTCAAATTCCACACAGATCGGCATAGAGCCCCTTTGATGGCGTTCTTTGTGGGTTTGCAGCCCATAGCGCGCCATTCCTCGAAGAATGTCGCGGCCTGCGCTTGGATCAGTAACTTCCAGTTTTCCGGCGGCGATTTGGTGCCGGCACTCCCTTCTTCCTTGATCGGGGCTTGCTGCGCTTGCAGCGGCTCTGCCTTCTCGCGCACGTCGAAGCCGTGCTTGCTTGCAAAGTCCCTGAAGGCATCGAGCGTCACCAATAAGCGCTTAGCGTTGAAGCCTTTAGGGTGGCGGGCCGGGAGTCGTGTGAAGGGGTCGAGAGCGGGGAGGCTGCCGTCAACTGCCGCCGCTTCAATCAATGGCAAGAATTCACTTTGCGCCATGACGATGCGAACAGCCCAATTGCCCTCTTCGCTGTCGGCCGGATCGGGGACTGAATCCGCGAACAGGCGCGGCAATTCCTCGATGGTGAAGAAGTGCTTGCCGGCTGGCACTTCGATGATGGTGTGGTGGTTCATTGCCCCACCCCCAGCCGGTCGGCCAGTTTCTGCCCGGTCGCCACGATATGCCCCTCCGACAGGTGCGAGTAACGCGCCACCATCGCAAGGGTTCGGTGTCCGAGAACTTTGGCAATCTCGACCAGTGAAACGCCGTTCATGGCGAGATAGGACGCGGCGGTATGGCGAAGGTCATGCCAATGAAAGTCAGCAATGCCGGCTTCCTTGAGCGCCTTTTCCCAAGGCTGGCGCAGGTCGAGGCAGTCCGCTTTCTTCGCTTTCGCCGAGGGTGGAAAGATGCGGTCATCGCCCAGCGTCCGCACCCGGCCCCGTTCGCGCAGCAGGTCGAGCGCCTGCCCCACCAGCGGCAAAGCGCGGCGGTCGCTGTTCTTGGTTTCGGACAGGCTGATAACCTGCCGGGCGAAGTCGATTTGCCCCCAGCGCAAGCCCATGATTTCCGCTTGGCGCGCGCCCGTGGTCAGGGACAACACCACGGCAAGGTAAAGGTTGGCGTGGGGCCGGCAGGCATCCAGCAGAGCGGCGCGTTCATCGTCGGAGAGGAAGCGCACCCGGCCCTTGTTCTCTGGCGGCTTCTTGATGCGCTCAACGGGGTTGCGTTCCAGCCATTGAAGCTCCCTCACGCCATGGGCTAGGCAAGCCGAGAGGGAGGCCAGGTAGCGCACCACGGTTGCCCCGGTGCGCTTGGTGTGGCGGTAAGTCTCTCCGGCCAGCAGTTTGTCGCGCTCTTTGGCGATGCGTACCGGGGTGATGCTGTCTAGCTGGCAATCGCCAAGGGCGTCCAGCCAATAGGCGAGGTGCATTTCACGATGATCCCAGCTTTTCAGGATCGGCTTTGCCTGGGCGGTGTATTCCTTCACCAGGTCGCCGAAGGTGTGGCGCTTGCTCTCGCCAAAGTGCCGGCCGGCCTTCATGTCGGCCTCGGTCTTGGCGGCCCATGCCTTCGCGTCGGTCAGTCGCTCGAAGGTGGCGGATTCTGGCGCGTGGCCTTTGAGGCGGATTTTTACCCGGTAGGAGGTGCCGGCCTCGTTGGTGCGCTTCTCGATTGTCGCCATCGTCGTCCCCATTCTGGAAGTGGTAACGACAGCCTAGAACAAGCCGGGTGAAAATGCAACAAGGGATATATTGTCCCACGTTAGAACTTTGTAACGCACTGATACATATGGATTGCCAGGCGTTGCATCTTGCACTGGGGACAACAGCGGGACAGTTCCACGCAAAAACGTGACTTATCCACAGGTTGGGGCGGCGATGAGCGGGCAATGCGAGAGCGGAAATTCAGCGCCGGGACAGTGCGCGGGACACTATTGGCTAGGGAGGCTGTTCGGCTTGATTGATGCCGGGAAAGCCTTGGCTATGCCGTGCCAGGTGTGGCCGTTTTTTTCGGCGGTGTCCCACCAGTGTCCCATCGGCAATGGCTGAAGCTGAGAGGCCGCCGGTTAAAGTTGCACAAGTCTTTGATTTATTTGTGGTGCCCGGAGCGGGAATCGAACCCGCATGGCCAAAGGCCGAGGGATTTTAAGTCCCTTGTGTCTACCGATTTCACCATCCGGGCGATGGTTATTTGTTCCCGCCCCGGCCGAGTTCGCGCGCGATGAGTTCATCCAGGATCTTGAACAGCGAGGTGTTGCCGCCGGTCAGAGAGGCCGAGGTGACGAACTTGCCGTTGATGGCGAAGGCGGGCACGCCGTTGAGGCGGTAGGCGTTGGTCAGTTGCTGGGCGCGCATGACCTTGGTGTTCACCGCGAAGCTGTCGAAGGCATCGGCAAGTTGCTTGCGGTTGACGCCCTTGCCGGCCGCCCAGTCCAGGAAGCGTTGCGGGGAGTTGAGGTCCTGGCCGTGGACATGGATGGCATCGAACACTTCATGGTGCAACTTGTCGAGCACGCCGATCGCCTCCATGGCGTAGTAGGCGCGGGCGAGGGTGGCCCAGTTCGGATTGAGGATGCCCGGTACCTGTCTGAACACCACGCCCTTGGGCAGCTTGGCGGTCCAGGCCTTGAGCTCGGTCTCCAGGTCGAAGCAGTGCGGACAGCGGTACCAGAAGAATTCCAACACCTCGACCTGACCTTTCTTGACATCCACGGGCACGCTCGGGCTGATGACCAGGTAATCCTTGCCGGGCTCCGCGGCCCGGGCTTGCGCGGGCAGAGCGAGGGCGGCGGCCAGGACAATAAGACTGAGCAGGCGTTTCATGTGGTCTCCTCGTTTAGGGTTTCAAGGCTTCTTTGAACAGTCTGGGCTCGTAATTGTTCTCGGCGAGGACATCCAGGTCGCCGAAGGCGTCATCCTCGCGTTTATACGGACCGACGCGCACCCGGTAGAGGGCTTGCCCGGCGCTGTCGATCTTCTGGGTGGACACCGGCAGCCCCAGCAGGGCCAGGCGCGCCTTGAGCTTGTCGGCATCGGCCGGGCTCTTCAGCGCGGCGATCTGCAGCCACCAGGATTCCGTGGGCTTCGGAGGCTCCACCGGTTTCGCCGGTTTGTCACCCGGCAGGATGCCGTAGAAGGTGTAGTCGATGCGTGGCTTCGGCGTGGTGGTGGCCGGGGCGGGCGCGGGGGGAGGCTTGCGCGGCGTGGGTTCGGCCGCCGGCTCCGCAGCCGCTTTGGGCTGTGCTGCCGCGGGGCGGGCAGGCGCGGGCGGCTCGGCTGGGGCGGCCGGCTGGGGATCGGCGGCTTCCCGCGCGTCCGCCGTCGGCTTGATGCCTTCCGTGCCGAAGCTGAAGTACCAGGCCAGCGCGGCGGCCACCACCAGGCCGATGACCAGGCCCACCAGCAGGCCGGTGAACAGGCCGCTCCTGCCTTTGCGGGGCGGCGCGGCTTCTCGCCGCGCGGCGCGGGATTCCCTGCTGCGTGCCATGCGTAGCTGTGAGTCCGCGGCTTACATCTTGGCGGGCGCGGAGACGCCGAGCATGCCCAGGCCGGCGCGCAGCACGTGGCGCGTGGCGGCGATGAGGGCGAGACGCGCGAGCTTGAGCTCCTGGTTCTCTTCCAGGAAGCGGCAGGCCACATAGAGGCCGTGCAGGTCGGCGGCCAGTTCCTTCAGGTAGTAGGCGACCAGGTGCGGGGCGAGATCGCGCGCGGCGTTGGCCAGGGTTTCCGGGAACTCGCCAAGGCGCCGCAACAGGGCCAGTTCCTGGGCGTGCGTGAGCAGGCGGGTGTTGGCGCCGATCAGGTCGGACTCCACCCCGCCCCAGGCGGCGAGCACGCTGCAGATGCGGGCATGCGCGTACTGGATGTAGTAGACCGGGTTGTCGGTGCTCTGGCTCTTGGCCAGGTCGAGGTCGAAATCCAGGTGCTGGTCGGACTTGCGCAGCACGTAGAAGAAGCGGGCCGCGTCGTTGCCGACCTCGGCGCGCAGGTCGCGCAGCGTCACGTATTCGCCGGCGCGGGTGGACATCGAGGCCTTCTGGCCATTGCGGTAGAGCACGGCGAACTGCACCAGGGCCACGGTCAGGCGCTCCGGGTCGACGCCGGCCGCGGCCAGGGCGCCCTTCACGCGCGGGATGTAGCCGTGGTGGTCGGCGCCCCAGACGTCGACGACACGCTCGAAGCCGCGTTCGAACTTGTTCAGGTGGTAGGCGATGTCGGCGGCGAAATAGGTGTAGATGCCGTTCTCGCGCCGCACCACGCGATCCTTCTCGTCGCCGAAGGCGGTGGAGCGGAACCACAGGGCGCCGTCCTGTTCGTAGAGATGGCCATGCGTGCGCAACTGCTCCACGGCGCGGTCGATGAGCCCGGATTCGTGCAGGCTGCGCTCGGAGAACCACTTGTCGAAGGTGACGCCGAATTCCGTGAGGTCGTTGCGGCAGTCGCCCAGTTGTTCCTCCAGGGCGTGGCCGTGGATGTAGGCGTAATCCGGGCCCAGCAGGGCTTTCGCCTTGGCGATGAGGGCGTCGAGGTGGGCTTCGTCGTCGGCGGCCGCGTCCGGCACGCCGGCCATGATCTCGGCGGCCGCACGTTTGTAGCGCTCAGCGTGCAGGGCGTAGATGCTGTCGGCCATGGCGCCGACGTAGCCACCCTGATAGGCGTTGCCGGGGAAGGGCACGAACTCGCCGCATAGCGCCAGGTAGCGCAGCCAGGTGGACAGCGCCAGGATGTCCATCTGGCGGCCGGCGTCGTTGACGTAATACTCGCGGTACACCTGCTGGCCGACGTGCGTGAGGACGTTGGCCAGGCTGGCGCCGAAGGCGGCGCCGCGGCCGTGGCCGACGTGCAGTGGGCCGGTGGGGTTGGCGGAGACGAACTCGATCTGCACCTTGCCGCCCCGCCGCGCGTCGCCCCGGCCGTAGGATTCGGGCTCGCGCAGGATGTCGGTGGCGACGCGCTGCCAGGCGGCCGGCTTGAGGAAGACATTGATGAAGCCCGGCCCGGCGATTTCACTTTTCTCGACCCACGCCGAGGCGGGTAGCGAGGCGAGGATGGACTGCGCCACTTCGCGCGGGTTGCGCTTCAGCACCTTGGCCAGCTGCATGGCGGCGTTGCAGGCGAAATCGCCGTGGCTGGCCTGCTTCGGGCGTTCCAGTTCGATGGCGATGTCGAGCGCCTGGGGAAACTGGGCGAGGGCCTGTGTGAACAGGTCGGCAAGGTGGGTTTTCGGGGAAAAGTGGCTGGACATGGGAAAGGGCCTCGGATGCAAGGGGATTATAACGGCTTGCCCCGTTGTCAGCGCGGCGACGCCGCGTGAGGCAGGCCCTGAAAAAGAACAGGCCCCGCCGCGGCGGGGCCTGTTCGTGGAACCGGGGCGGATGCCCCGGCCGGCCAGGGGGACGATCAGAAGTCCATGCCGCCCATGCCACCCATGCCGCCCATACCACCCATGCCGCCACCCATGTCGGGAGCGCCGCCCTTCTTGTCCTCGGGCAGGTCGGCCACCATGCAGTCGGTGGTGAGCATCAGGCCGGCCACGGAGGCGGCGTTCTGCAGCGCGGTGCGGGTCACCTTGGTGGGATCCAGCACGCCCATTTCCATCATGTCGCCATAATCGCCGGTCTGCGCGTTGTAGCCGTAGTTGCCCTTGCCGTTGAGCACCTTGTTGACCACCACGGAGGCTTCCTCGCCGCAGTTGTAGACGATCTCGCGCAGGGGCTGCTCGACGGCGCGCAGGACGATCTTGATGCCGGCATCCTGGTCGTGATTGTCACCCTTGAGCTTGGCGATCTTGGAGCGGGCACGCAGCAGGGCGACACCGCCGCCGGCGACGATGCCTTCCTCGACGGCGGCGCGGGTGGCATGCAGGGCATCCTCGACGCGGGCCTTCTTCTCCTTCATCTCGACCTCGGTGGCGGCGCCCACCTTGATCACCGCGACACCGCCGGCCAGCTTGGCCTTGCGCTCCTGCAGCTTCTCCTTGTCGTAGTCCGAGGTGACTTCCTCGATCTGCTTGTTGATCTGGGTGATGCGGTTCTTGATGGCGTCGGCGGAACCGGCGCCGTCGATGATGGTGGAGTTTTCCTTGCCCACCTCGATGCGCTTGGCGCGGCCCAGATCCTGCAGGGAGGCCTTTTCCAGGGAGAGGCCGACTTCCTCGGCGATGACCGTGCCGCCGGTGAGGATGGCCATGTCCTCCAGCATCGCCTTGCGGCGGTCGCCGAAGCCGGGAGCCTTGACGGCGCAGGTCTTGAGGATGCCGCGGATGTTGTTCACCACCAGGGTGGCCAGGGCCTCGCCCTCCACGTCCTCGGCGATGATCAGCAGCGGCTTGCCGGCCTTGGCGACCTGCTCGAGCACGGGCAGCAGGTCGCGGATGTTGGAGATCTTCTTGTCGAACAGCAGGACGAAGGGATCCTCCAGCACCGCCATCTGCTTCTCGGCGTTGTTGATGAAGTAGGGGGACAGGTAGCCGCGGTCGAACTGCATGCCTTCCACCACGTCCAGCTCGTTCTCCAGGCCGGAACCGTCTTCCACGGTGATGACGCCTTCCTTGCCCACCTTGTCCATGGCGTTGGCGATGATGTCGCCGATGGAGCTGTCGGAGTTGGCGGAGATGGAGCCGACCTGGGCAATTTCCTTGCTGGTCGTGCAGGGCTTGGAGATGGCCTTGAGTTCCTCGGTGATGGCGATGACGGCCTTGTCGATGCCGCGCTTCAGGTCCATCGGGTTCATGCCGGCGGCGACGAACTTCATGCCCTCGGCCAGGATGGACTGGGCCAGCACGGTGGCGGTGGTGGTGCCGTCACCGGCGATGTCGGAAGTCTTGGAAGCAACTTCCTTGACCATCTGCGCGCCCATGTTCTCGAACTTGTCCTTCAGTTCAATTTCCTTGGCTACGGACACGCCGTCCTTGGTCACGGTGGGAGCGCCGAAGGAGCGGTCGAGCACCACGTTGCGGCCCTTCGGGCCGAGAGTCACCTTGACCGCGTTGGCCAGGATGTTGACGCCGGTCACCATGCGGTGGCGGGCGGAATCACCAAAACGAACGTCTTTAGCTGCCATTTGTATATCTCCTGAATCTGTTAGCCGTCATTCCCGCGTGCCTGCCCCCGCGAAGGCGGGGGGCGGGAATCCAGGGAATTGGGGTTGGAACTGGATCCCCGCCTGCGCGGGGATGACGTTTCCGAAATCGCGCTAAAGCGCGATCGTTAACGTCACTTCTCGATCACGCCCATGATGTCTTCCTCGCGCATGACGAGGAGTTCCTGGCCCTCGACCTTCACGGTCTGGCCGGAATACTTGCCGAACAGCACGCGGTCGCCGACCTTGACGTCCATGGCGATGTGCTTGCCGTTGTCGTCCCTCTTGCCGGCGCCCACGGCGATGATCTCGCCCTGGTCGGGTTTCTCGGCGGCGGTATCGGGGATGACGATGCCGGAAGCGGTCTTGCGCTCTTCCTCCAGGCGCTTGACGATGACGCGGTCGTGCAGCGGACGGATTTTCATTGCTTTCCTCCTAACAGGAATCCGTGTTCAAAAAAGGGGGGTCGATGGGAGAGGGTGCGACGGTCGTTCGTTAGCACTCGACTCCAGCGAGTGCTAATAGTAGGGGCCGCCCATTGCGATTTCAAGGGCCTGCGAGGATGAAAACGACGCTCCCCGGTACATTCGCACCATGTATTTCCCCTCCGCCATGCCGTACATGCTGAAGAAGGGTGGACTTGGCCGGCGCGGATGCCCCAGACGTCACCCCGGATAACCATGACTCAGCGGATCATTCATGCGGCACCCCCATACCGAGTTGTACAGTCTCACCCCATACGGGTCGCCGGTCCTGTCGGCATGGGGGAACAGGGGGTGGCGCCGTGACTGACGCGGCGGGCGGCACAGGCCGGGAACCACGCATGGGCGAGAACCTCCAGCCGGCCTCGCCGCGCGACGAAGGCGGCGAAGACATCCGCTTCGAGCAGTTGGTCGATCTGGCGGACATCCAGCGCCTGCAGGATTTGTTCGCCGACGCCTTCGGCGTCGCCGCCCTCATCACCACCCCGGAAGGCGAGCCCATCACCCGCCCGAGCAATGTCTCCCCCCCATGCGGAGAACTCATACGCGCCAACCCGGAAGGCGCCCGGCCCTGCGCGCATTCGGATGCCATGCTCGGCCGCCACAATCCGCTCGGGCCGAATGTGGGCCACTGCCTGAGCGCGGGGCTCCGCAACGCCGGCGCCAGCATCACCGTGGGGGGGCGCCACGTGGCCAACTGGCTGATCGGCCAGGTGCGCGACGAGAGTCAGGCCGATGCCGCCCTCGTCGACTTCGCGAGCGGGATCGGCGCCGACGCCACGGAATGCCTACGGGCGTTCCATGAAATCCCCGAGATGTCCGCGGGCCGTTTCGACAAGATCGCGCGGGTGCTGTTCGCCATCGCCAACCAGATCTCCAACATGGCCTACCAGAATGCGCGGCAGGCCCGCCTCATCGCCGACCTCAGGAAGGCGGAGGCCGATCTGCTGGAAAGCCGGGAACGCTATCGGGAGGCGCAAAGCCTGGCACACATGGGGCACTGGTCCTACGACACGGATGCCCAGCGATTCCTGTGGATGTCTGAGGAGACCCTGCGCCTGCTCGACCTGCCGGCGGACATGCTGGAGCCCGACTACGCGACGCTGCTTGCGCGCATCCACCCCGGCGACCGGCAACGGGTCGACGACGTCGTGGCGGCCAGCGTCGCCAGCGGCGACCCCTTCGTGGTGAGCTACCGGGTGCCCCGCGCGGCCGGCGAGCGCCGTCTGCGCGCGCAGGGCATGGCGCACCGTGACGCCGATGGCCGCGTCATGCGACTGAGCGGCACAGTCATGGACGTCACCGAAAGACATCTCGCCGAGGAACAGTTGCAGGTCTTCCAGGCACTCGCCGAGGCCTCGGTGGACGCCATCGGCATCGTCGATCCCGAGACTACCGCCGTGCTCTACGCCAACCGTGCAGCGCACGAACTGTTCGCCTGCGATTTCGCCAAGCGCGAAATGGTGGGCCTGCCCGGCGCCGAATTCTGGCCCGAGGAGGACCGGCCACGCATGGCCGAGGTCATCGCCGAGGGCATGCGCGCCGGCTGGAGCGGCGACCTGCGGCAGAAACGCCGCGACGGCGGCGTGTTCGAGGCCAACGCCAGCGTGTTCGCCATCGGCGGGTCGGACGGCGAAGACCGCCGCCTGGTCGTCATCGTGCGCGACATCGGCGGGCGCAAGCAAGCCGAGGCCGCGCTGCGAACCGCCAACAGCAAGCTGGAAGCGATCATCGACTTCCTGCCGGACGCCACCTTCGTGGTCGACGCCGATGCCCGCGTGATCGCCTGGAACCGCGCCATGGAAGCGATGACCGGCGTCGCCAAGACCGACATCCTGGGACGGGGCGGGCGCTGCTATGCCGAGGCGTTCTATGGCGAGCGCCGGCCCATCCTGATCGATCACGTGCTCGATCCGACCCTCGACGGCAGTCTCTACGGGCGCTTCGAGCGTGACGGCGACACGCTGTTCGCCGAGGGCGAGACCCCCGCCGTGCATGGCGGTCGGGGCGCCTACATATGGGCCACCGCGCTGCCTCTTCGGGATACCGACGGCCGCGTCATCGGCGCCATCGAATGCGTGCGCGACATCACCGATAGCAAACGGGCGGAACTGGCCCTCAGGGAAAGCGAGGAGCGCCTGCGCCTGGCCCTGGAGGGCACCTCGGACGGTATCTGGGACTGGGATTTCAAGAGCGGACGGACCTATTTCAGTCCCCGCTACTACACCATGCTGGGCTACGCGCCGGATGAGTTTCCCGCCACCTACGAGAACTGGCGCAAGCTGCTGCATCCCGATGACCTGGGGGGCGCCGAGGCCGCCATTCAGAGCTACCTGCAAGGGCATACCCCAACCTTCTCGGTGGAGTTCCGCTGCCGCGCCAAGGACGGCGGCTGGCGCTGGATCCTGGGACGCGGCAAGGTGGTCGAGCGCGACGCCGCGGGAGCCCCCGCGCGCCTGGCGGGCTCGCACAGCGACATCAGCGCGCGCAAGGCGGCGGAGGAAGCGCTGCGGCTGATCCAGTTCGGCGTGAACCGCTCCGCCGACGCCGTGTTCGTGATGGACCCGCAAGCCCGTTTCCTCGACGTCAACGAGGCAGCCTGCGCCGCCCTCGGCTATCCCCGCGAGGAACTACTGCGCATGTCGGTGGTGGACATCGATCCGGACGTGAATGAATCGATCCTCGCCGGCATGTTCCAGGAGCTGCGCGCGACCGGCCGGCTTCTCGTCGAATCCCGCCATCGCCGCCGCGACGGCACCACCTTCCCGGTGGAGGTCATGGCCAACTATGTGGAGTTCGGCGGTCGGGAATACAACTTCTGCTTCGTCCGCGACCTCACCGAGCGCAAGGCCGCGGAAACCGCCCTGCATCTCACCCGGCGCGCCATCGATGCCGCCGCCATGGCCTTCGAGTGGTATGACGACAGCGGCCGCATCATTGATGTCAACCAGCGGACCTGCGTGGAACTCGGTTACAGCCGGGAGGAAATGCTGAGCAAGCACTTGTCCGACATCGATCCCAACTTCCCCGCCGAGCGTTGGCCCGAAGTCTGGATCAGGATCAAGGAGCAGGGGGCCTTGAGCATCGAGACCCTCCATCGGCGCAAGGACGGCGCCACCTTCCCGGTCCAGGTCACCGCCAACTTCGTGGCCTTCGAGGGCCGGGAATATGTGTTCTCCTACGCCCAGGACCTCACGGAGCGGAGGCGCGCCGAGGAAACGCTGCGCCTGACCCAGTTCGCCATCGACCACTCCTCCGTCGCCTTCGAATGGCTCAGCGCCGAAGGCGAGGTGATCGCCAGCAACATCGAGGCGCCCCGTGCCCTGGGATACAGCAAGGAGGAATTCGTCGGGCTCCACGTCTGGGACTACGATCCCGATTTCTCGCCGGCGCGCTGGCAAGAATTCTGGGCGGAACTGAAGCGGGAGGGCAGCGTCACCGCCGAGACCCGCCATCGGCGCAAGGACGGTTCCACCTTCCCCATTGAGGTCACGGCCAACCATGTCCGCTTCGGAGACAAGGAATTCTGTTTCGCCTACATCACCGACATCAGCAAACGCAAAGAGGCGGAACAGGCCCTGCTGGAACTGAACGCCACCCTGGAGGGCCGCGTCCACGAGGAGGTGGCCAAGAACCGCGACAAGGACCACCTGCTCATCCAGCAGTCCCGCCTCGCCGCCATGGGCGAGATGATGGGCAACATCGCGCACCAATGGCGCCAGCCCATCAACGCGCTGTCGCTGGTGCTGGACAACATCCGCGACGCCTACGAGTTCGGCCAGCTCGACCGGGACTACCTGGACGGCCAGGTGGAGCGGGGTGGCCATCTCATCCACAAGATGAGCACCACCATCGACGACTTCCGCAACTTCTTCCGTCCCGACCGCAACAGCCAGCCCTTCTCCCTGGCCAGGGCGGTGCGCGACGCGCTGATGATCGTCGACCTCGCCTACGCGCACGCCAACATCGCCCTCGACATCGAGGCCGACCGGGACGTCACCTGCCTGGGCTTCCCCAACGAATACGCGCAGGTCGTGCTCAACCTGCTCGCCAACGCCAAGGACGCCATCGTCGCGCGGCGCATCGCCGCCGGCCGCGTGCTCGTCCGCATCGAGGCCGACGCGCGCGAGGGCCGGCTGATCGTCGCCGACAACGGCGGCGGCATCCCCGAGGACGTCCTGCCGAAGGTGTTCGACCCCTATTTCACCACCCGCGAGAAGGGCACCGGCATCGGCCTCTACATGTCGCGCATGATCATCGAGAACATGGGCGGCAGCGTCGAGGTCGAGAACGCCGGCGAAGGCGCCCGCGTCAGCGTGCGCGTCCCCCTGGCGGACGCGCCGCCGGCCACGCCCAACCCGCATGGAGCGCAACCATGACCCCACATCACCCCGGCCGCAACGGCGTCGCGTTCAAGGAGCTGAGCCTGCTCTACGTCGAGGACGACGAGGATATCCGCAACCAGTTGAGCCAGTTCCTGCGCCGCCGCGTCGGCACCCTGTACACCGCCGTCAACGGCAGCGAGGGACTGGCATCCTTCCGCGCCCACCACCCCGACATCGTCGTCAGCGACATCCGCATGCCGGTCATGGACGGGCTGGACATGGCCGATGCCATCAAGCACGAGCGGCCCGCCACGCCGGTGATCATGACCACCGCCTTCAACGAGTCCGAGTATTTCCTGAAGGCCATCGACATCGGCGTCGACAAGTACGTCATGAAACCGGTCAAGGTCGATCTCCTGGTCGACGCCATCGACCGCAGCGCCCGCGCCCTGCGGGAGCGGAGCGAGCTGCGCCTGGCCGCCACCGTGTTCGCGACAGCCGCCGAGGCCATCCTCATCGTCGACCATGAACACCGCGTCGTCGCCGCCAACCCGGCCAGCCTGAAGATCCTGGGCCGCGCGGAGGAGACGGTGCGCGGCTCCCCGCTGGCCTCGCTGGACCCGCCCGCCCCCGCCGGCGCCGAACCGGCCGACTGGGCGGCGATCTGCGGCGACGCCGCCTGGCACGGCGAACTGCGCCTGTGGCGCGGCGACGGCGAGGCGTTCCCGGTCTGGATGTCGGTGGGCGGCGCCCGCGACGAGGCGGGCCGGCTCACCCACCACGTCCTGGTGTTCCTCGACATCACCGAGCAGAAGCGGCGCGAGGCCGAAATCCTCGCCCTCAACGCCGAGTTGCGCCAGGCGCGCGACGAACTCGAAGCGCGCGTCGACGCGCGCACGCGCGAGCTGGTCGTCGCTCGCGACAGCGCCGAGGCCGCCAACCGCGCCAAGTCGCGCTTCCTCTCGCAGATGAGCCACGAACTGAGGACCCCGATGAACGCCGTCCTCGGCTTCGCCGAACTGCTGCACACCGACGACGAGCATCCCCTGCGCGACGACCAGAAGGCCTACACCGGCGAAATCCTGCGCGCCGGCCGCCACCTCCTGGACATGATCAACGACGTGCTCGATCTCGCCCGCGTCGAATCCGGCAAGATCAGCGTCGATAAAGACGTCGTCGGCCTGGCGGAAGTGTTCAGCGAGTGCCTCGACCTCATCCACCCCCTCGCCTCGCGCCGCGGCATCCGCGTCGAAGCCCCCTGCCCCGGCCTGGACGGCCTCGCGGTTTGGGCCGACCGCCTGCGCCTGAAGCAGGTGCTCATCAACCTGCTGTCCAACGCCGTCAAATACAACCGCGACGGCGGCCGCATCGACATCGACTGCCGCGCCGAGGCGAACCGCCTGCGCCTGAGCGTCCGCGACACCGGGCACGGCATCGGCGCCGAGGACATGGCGCGCCTGTTCCGTCCCTTCGAGCGCTTCGGACCCGCCGCCGCCACGCAGGAAGGCACCGGCATCGGCCTCGCCCTCGCGCGCCGCCTGGTCGAACTCATGGGCGGCGACATCGGCGCCGAGAGTACCCCCGGCGAAGGCAGCACCTTCTGGCTGGAACTGCCGCTGGCCAGCGGCGCGACTGCCGACATCGCGGGCGCGCCGGGCGGCACGCCCACCGGGCTGGAGGGCCAGCTCGCCTTCCTGCAAGGCCGCAGCGTGCTCTATTTGGAAGACGACCCCACCAACCTCTACTTCATGCGCGGCCTCTTCGAGCGCGCCCCCGGCGCCCGCCTGATCACCACCGAGCGCCCGGAAAGCGCCCTAGAGTTGGCCCTCTCCGAAAAGCCGGATTTCGTCATCCTCGATATCGGCCTGCCCGGCATGAGCGGCTTCGAGGTTCTCGCCTGCCTGCGCGAGTACGAATCGATGAAGGGCACGCCCATCATCGCCCTCAGCGCCAACGCCATGCCCGAGGAAGTCGCCCGCGGTCGGGCCGCCGGGTTCGACGACTACCTCACCAAGCCGGTGCGCGTCGACACCCTGCTGCGGGTCATGCGGCGTCTGCTCGAAGCCGGCCCCGGCAAGACCGGCTGACCGCGCCGGGGTGACGCACCCATTCCCCCCTTTGCGCAAGGGGAGGGGGGATGCAACGCCGCGCATCCTCCCGCATCGGCTCGCCATGCCTGCCCGGTGTGTTGTCATTCCCCCCTTTGCAAAAGGGGGGCCAGGGGGGGTTCGAAGCCGCCCATCCTACCGTGGTGTCTCGCCTTGCCTGCCCGGTGTGTTGTGCATGGCGTGCTAGGCCGGGGGTGGCCCGGCGGCCAGTTACTTTCTTTGTTTGGGCAAAGAAAGTAACCAAAGAAAGCCCACCCCGCTTCCGCCGAAATCCCCGCGTCTCACCCATTCCCACGGGCGGCTCGCAAACTCGCCCTGCGGGCTCAGACATCGCTCGCCGACGACCCCCGTGTGAATGGGCGAGACGCGGCGGCGGCAGAGGGGGGAAAGGCGGGGTTTCGGTGAGCATGCCTCGCCACACTGTGGTGACGCCCTCGTTCCCCCCTTTGTAAAAGGGGGGCCAGGGGGGATTCGAAGCCGCCCATCCTACCGTGGTGTTTCGCCTTGCCTGCCCGGTGCGTTGTGCATGGCGATGTAGGCCGGGGGTGGCCCGGCGGCCAGTTACTTTCTTTGTTTGGGCAAAGAAAGTAACCAAAGAAAGCCCACCCCGCTTCCGCCGAAATCCCCGCGTCTCACCCATTCCCACGGGCGGCTCGCAAACTCGCCCTGCGGGCTCAGACATCGCTCGCCGACTTCCCCCGTGTGAATGGGCGAGACGCGGCGGCGGCAGAGGGGGGAAAGGCGGGGTTTCGGTGAGCATGCCTCGCCGCCGCCGGAGCCGGCCGGCTGTGCAAAGCCGGCCGTGGGAGGAATACGTGATGGTGTAGGGCGGATGAGCCGAAGGCGTTATCCGCCGGATGAACTTGGCGGAAGGCGCTTTGCTTTATTGCCTTACGTGGACTCCTCACTCGTCTGACATTATTGCCTCTGTGGGAAGGGTTGCCCGAATTACGGCTATTAGTTTATCAACCGCCGCGTCTAAGTTGTGCTGTTCCCAAATTACAGTTAAGTGGTGGTTGGTGTCGAAGTGTGTACCTTTTGTTTTATCATCAAAAACATCTTTTCGGCACGTGTAAATCACTGGCTTTCCAAGTCCCTCAGCAAATCCGGCTTCCCAATAGGCTCCTTTGTTCTGGTCTGTAAGGTCCGCTAGAATAAACCGGGCTTGCCGGATTTCAACACGAAGCCTGTCATCAATCAGACCTGCGGGTTGACCTTCATCCAGTCTCTTTAAATTATACCCTGTTTGTTTAACTGGGCGGTTTCAAGTACCAAGTGCAACAGTTGAAGAAATCGAATTGGAATCAGGCTGTTGAGCCTTGATGAGCAATTCGGCGTAGACCTCCAGGGGAGAGCGGAAGCCATGGATTTTGCGGGGCCTGGA
>VGVT01000053.1 GCA_016873935.1 Betaproteobacteria bacterium
CGCATGCGCAACGGCTATCCGCCGCGCCTGGTGTATTACCTGCGCATCGCGCCCGGCCGAACGGCGGCTTCCACCAAGGACCCGCTCCTGGCGCGGCTGCTGGCCTGGCGCGAGGCGCCGGCGCCGAACGCGGCCGAACTGGCGCCGGTGCAGGGGCTGTATTGCGAGTGCCCGGAAGCGCCCACCCTGCGCGATTGCCTGGCCGGTCCGTCCGTCGCCGCCCTCCAGGACTGCGAGCTGCGCTGGGTGGCGGTGCGCGTGGCCGAGCCGGAATCCGACGACCCTCTTCCCCCCACCTCCCTCCCCACGACCCCATGACCGCCCCCTCCAGCGTCCACGCGCCCGGCGTCCGCGCCCGCCTGACCACCTTCATCGAGCACCCCCTGACCCAGCGCGTCATCCTCGCGCTGATCCTGATCAACGCCGTCACCCTCGGCCTGGAGACCTCTCCCGCCATCATGGCCGTGCACGGCCAACTCATCCTGGCGCTCGACAAGGCCATCCTCGGCGTATTCGTGCTGGAGATCGCCCTCCGCCTGTACGTCCACCGCCTGCGCTTCTTCCGCGACCCCTGGAGCGTCTTCGATTTCCTGGTGGTGGGCATCGCCCTGCTGCCGGCCACCGGCCAGCTTTCCGTGCTGCGCGCCCTGCGCGTGCTGCGGGTGCTGCGCATCCTCACCATCGTGCCGTCGATGCGCCGGGTGGTGGGCGCGCTGCTGGGCGCCATACCCGGCCTGATCTCCATCGGCCTGGTGCTGCTGCTGATCTATTACGTCTTCGCGGTGATCGCCACCAACCTGTTCGCCGCCGCCTTCCCGGAGTGGTTCGGCCATCTTGGCCGCTCCCTCTACACGCTGTTCCAGATCATGACCCTGGAAAGCTGGTCGATGGGCATCTCGCGCCCGGTCATGGAACAGTTCCCCTACGCCTGGGCCTTCTTCATCGTCTTCATCCTGGTGGCCACCTTCACCATGCTCAACCTGTTCATCGCCATCATCGTCAACGCCATGCAGACCTTCGGTGAGGACGAGCACCAGGAAACGGTGCAGGCGCTGGAGCAGGCGCGGGAGCACATCGAGGCCGACCTGCACACCGAGGTGCGCGCCCTGCGCCAGGAAATCGGCGAACTCAAGGCCCTGCTTCGCGATTCGCGCTCATGAGGGAGGCGCGCCCGCACGATTCGCGCCTGGTGCGCTGGATCTGCCTGGGCGCCGGCTTCGCCGCCCTCGCCCTGGGCCTGGTCGGCATCGTCCTGCCGGTGCTGCCGACCACGCCCTTCGTGCTGCTGGCGGCGGCCTGTTTCGCGAAAAGCTCGGTTCGCTTCCACGACTGGCTGCACGCACACCGCATCGCCGGCCCGCTGCTGCGCGAGTGGCACGAACACCGGGCCATGCCGCGCCGCGCCAAACGGGTGGCCTACGCGCTCATGGCCGTGTCCTTCGGCAGTTCCATCCTGCTCATGCAATCACCCTGGCACCGCCTCATGCTGGCGACGCTGGGTCTGGTCCTACTGTTCTTCCTCTGGCGCATCCCGGTGCGTGATGCGGAGGACAGCGGCGTGGATGGCTGAGCCCCCGAAGGCCAAGTTGTTCCTGGGGTGGCCCGGCGAACGACTTGAGAAGCCCACTCCCCTGGGATAGGGGTGACCGGGATCGAAGCTGGCCGGCTCAATAATCAAGTGCAACACCTTGGTAAGGTGTTGCGATGGGAACGAGTTATGGTTGGTCTGTACGCCTTCTGGCTGCTGCTGTCGGGTATGTACACGCCCTTCCTGCTGGCTGCCGGAGCCGGTTGCTCGCTTGCCATCTACCTGCTGGCACGGCGCATGCGGCTGCTCGACCGCGAAGGCTATCCCCTGCATCTGCTGGGCAAGGCACTGTTTTCCTACTGGCCCTGGCTCGGCGGAGAAATCCTCAAGTCAGCGTGGGATGTCAGCCGCCGCATCGTTGATCCACGCCTGCCGATTTCGCCGACGCTGGTTGAATTCACGCCGACCCAGCGCACCGATCTCGGCCTCGTCATCCACGCCAACTCGATTACCCTGACGCCCGGCACCATCACCGTGGAAGTCGAGCCCGGCCGCTTTCTCGTCCACGCACTGACCGCCGAGGGCGCAGCGGGGCTGGCCGGCAGCGAGATGGACCGCCGCTGCAGCGAACTGGAAGGCCAATCATGATGCTGGCGGCGGCGACGCTGGCGCTCCTCGTCTGTGTCGCGCTGGCCCTGGCGCGGGCCGCCCTCGGCCCGACGGTGTTCGACCGCCTGCAGTCCGCCAACACCATCGGTACTTGCACCATGCTGCTGCTGGCGCTGTTCGGTTTCCTCAACGGCCGGCCCGAGTTTCTCGATCTGGCCCTCACCTACGGCCTGCTCAACGTCATCGGCGTGATCGCCGTGCTCAAGTTTTTCCGCCAGGGCGACCTGGGCGCGAACAAGGAGGCGCGGCGGTGAGCCTCGTCATCGACATCGCCAGCGGCCTCTGTCTGCTGATCGGCACGATCTTCTGCCTGGTCGGCGCCATCGGCCTGCTACGCATGCCGGATTTCTTCACCCGCGTGCATGCAGCCAGTGTGCTCGAAACGCTCGGCGCCGATTTCATCCTGCTGGGCCTGATGCTGCAGGCCGGCTGGTCGCTGGTCACCGTCAAGCTGCTGATGATCGGCCTGTTGATCTTTTTCGCCAGCCCGACGGCCAGCCACGCGCTGGCGCGCGCGGCAATGGTCCGCGGCGTCATGCCGCTGCTCGCCAGACCGGGAGCGCCGTCATCGAAACCTTGATCGTCAATAGCCTGCTGGTGCTGATGATGGTTGCGGTGCTGTCCCTGGCGCGCACGCGCAACCTGTTCGCCGTGATCGTGCTGTCCGGCATCTACAGCTTCCTGATGGCCACCTTGATGGTGGCCCTCGACGCCGTCGACGTGGCGATGACCGAGGCCGCGGTGGGCGCCGGCATCTCCACGGTGCTATTGCTCGGCGCCCTGCACCTGTGCAAGAGCGAGGAGGCGCGACCGGCGCACCGGCCCTGGCTGCCACTTGCGCTGTCGGGCGCCACCGCCGCGTTGCTGATCTACGGGGCCATGGGCCTGCCCGATTTCGCCGATCCGAATGCGCCGATCCATCAACACGTCGCGCCGCGCTACCTGCAGAACGAGGTCGACGTGCCCAACGTCGTGACCGCGGTGCTGGCCAGCTTCCGCGGCTATGACACGCTCGGCGAAACGGTCGTCGTCTTCACCGCCGGCGCCGGCATCATCGCCCTGTTGCGCCGCCGCAAGCACAAGCCCGAGGGAAAGGGTCGCGATGGAGAATGATCTCGTCCTGCGCGTGGTCGGCAAGCTGCTGATCCCCTTCATCCTGCTGTTCGCCCTGTATGTGCAGTTCCACGGCGATTTCGGCCCCGGCGGCGGCTTCCAGGCGGGCACGATTTCCGCGGCGGGCATCGTCTTCCACGCCCTCGTCTTCGGCCTCGAGCAGACCCGCCGCATCGTGCCGGACCGCCTGGTCGAAGCCATGCTGGCGGCCGGCGTGCTGCTTTATGCGGGCGTCGGCGTTGCCGGTCTGCTGCTGGGCGGCAACTATCTCGACTACTTCGTGCTCGACCCGGATCCGATCCACGGCCAGCATCGCGGCATCTTCTGGGTCGAGGCCGGCGTTCACATCACCGTCTGCGGCGTGATGCTGAAAATCTTCTACATGTTCGCCTCGCGCAGCCAGCGGAAGGACGACGAGGCATGAGCAGCGGCGGCGTGCTCGAGCACTTCACCTACATCGTCACCGTGTTTCTCATGGTGGCCGGCCTTTACGTGGTCATCGCGCGCGGCAACCTGATCAAGAAGCTGGTTGGCCTGTCGGTATTCCAGACCTCGGTCTACCTGCTCTACATCGCGCCGGGCAAGCTGATCGGCGGCACGGCGCCGATCCTTTCTCCGCACTACACGGTCTATTCCAACCCGTTGCCGCATGTGCTGATCCTCACCGCCATCGTCGTCGGCGTCGCCACGCTGGCCCTCGGCCTCGCCCTCGCGGTGCGCATCAAGGAAACCTACGGCAGCATCGAGGAAGACGAGATCACCGCCGCCGACAACGCGGTCCAGGACGCGGAGGACGCCCGCTCGTGAATCTTGTCGAGCATCTGCCCGCGTTGCAGGTCGTGCTGCCGCTGCTGTCGGCGCCGCTGGCCGTGCTCCTGCGTCATGGCGGCATCGCCTTCGCCGTCGTCACCGCCGGCGCCTGGGCCGCCTTCGCCACCGCCATCGGCCTGTGGCTGCAGGTGGGGGAGGTCGGCGTCATTTCCTACCACATCGGCAGTTGGGCGCCGCCCTGGGGCATCGAATACCGTGTCGATCGGCTGGCCAGTTTCGTCCTTCTGCTGGTGGCCGGCACCGCCGCCATCGTCCTGCCCTGGAGCCGCGCCAGCATCGAACGCGAGATTCCGCGCGAGTTGCACTATCTGTATTACGCGATGTTCGGCCTCTGCCTGGCAGGCCTGCTCGGCATCACGATCACCGGCGACGCCTTCAACATCTTCGTCTTCCTGGAAATCTCCTCGCTGGCGACCTATGTGCTGATCGCCTTGGGCCGCGACCGGCGGGCGCTGACAGCGGCCTACCGCTACCTGATCATGGGCACCATCGGCGCAACGTTCTACGTCATCGGCGTCGGCTTCCTCTACCTGATGACCGGCACCCTGAACCTGGTGGACATGGCGGAACGCCTGCGCGACGTTGAAAGTTCGCGCCCGGTGCTGGTCGCCCTGGCTTTCATCACCGTCGGCGTGTCCCTGAAGCTGGCCCTGTTCCCGCTGCACCAGTGGCTGCCCAACGCCTACACCTACGCGCCCTCGGCAGTGACCGCCTTTCTCGCCGCCACCGCCACCAAGGTGTCGATCTATGTGCTGATCCGCTTCTGGTTTTCGGTATTCGGCGAAACCCTGATCTTCGAGCGCCTGCCGCTGCCGGAAATCCTCTTGCTGTTGTCGCTGGCGGCAATGTTCGCGGCGAGTTTCATCGCCATCTTCCAGGACAACCTGAAGCGTCTGTTCGCCTATTCCAGCGTCGGCCAGATCGGCTACATCACCCTCGGCATGTCGTTCGATTCGGTGTCCGGCCTGACCGCCGCCATCGTCCATCTGTTCAACCACGGTATCGCCAAGGCGGCCATTTTCCTGCTCATCGGCGGCTTGGTGCTCGGTCTGGCGAAACCAGGCGGCGCGCCGCCGGCGCCGACCTTCGACCGCCTGGCCGGTCTGGCGCGGCGCATGCCGCTGACCTGTTTCGGCATCGTCATCGCCGGGTTGAGCCTGATCGGCGTGCCCGGCACGGCCGGCTTCATCAGCAAGTGGTATCTGATCCTGGCCGCCATGGAGGCCGGGCAGTTCTGGCTGGTCGGCGCGATTCTGCTGAGCTCGCTGCTGGCGATTGCCTACGTCTGGCGCTTCGTCGAGGTCGCCTATTTCCGTCCCGCGCCCGAGGCCGCGGGCAGGCAGGAGGCGTCCCTGGGTCTGCTGCTGCCGGCCTGGCTGCTGGTGATCGCGACCCTCTGGTTCGGCCTCGACACTTCATTCAGCGTCGGCTCGGCGGCGGAAGCCGCGCGGTTCCTGGTGAAGGTAGGCGGATGACCGCGCTGTCTCTCGCCCTCGCCATTCCGCTGCTCGGTGCCATCGGCATTGCCCTGGCCGGTCGCCGGCCCAACCTGCGCGAGGGCGTGACGCTCGCCACCGCCGGGCTGCTGTTCGCCACGGTGCTGCGACTGCTCGACCCGGTGCTGGCCGGCGAGCGGCCGCAATTGACCCTGTTCGAGATCCTGCCGGGACTCTCCATCGCGTTCCGGATCGAGCCGCTTGGCATGTTGTTCGGCCTGGTCGCCTCCGGCCTGTGGATCGTCAATTCGGTCTATTCCATCGGCTACATGCGCGGCAACGACGAACAGCACCAGACCCGTTTCTATGTCTGCTTCGCGTTGTCGCTGGCCGCGGCGCTGGCCATCGCCTTCGCCGCCAATCTGCTGACCCTGTTTCTGTTTTATGAAGCGCTAACGCTGCTGACCTATCCCCTGGTCACCCATGCCGGCAGCGACAAGGCACGTGCCGGCGGCCGCACCTATCTGGCCATCCTGATGGGCACGTCCATTCTGTTCCTGCTGCCGGCGGTGATCTATGTCTGGCATGTGGCCGGCACCACCGATTTCACGGCCGGCGGCATCCTGCCGGCAGGCATGGACAGCGGGACGTTGACGCTGCTGCTGGCCCTGTTCATGTTCGGCATCGGCAAGGCGGCGCTGATGCCCTTCCACCGCTGGCTGCCCGCCGCCATGGTGGCGCCGACGCCGGTTTCCGCCTTGCTGCACGCGGTGGCCGTGGTCAAGGCGGGGGTGTTCTCGGTGGTGAAGGTGATTGTCTACGTGTTCGGCCTCGACCAACTCGCCGGTGCCACCGACTGGTTGGTGGCGATTTCCGGCTTCACCATCGTCGCCGCCTCGGTGGTGGCCTTGAACGCCGACAACCTGAAGCGGCGCCTGGCCTATTCGACGGTCAGCCAGCTTTCCTACGTGATTCTCGCCGCCGCCATCCTGGCGCCCTTGTCCATCATCGGTGCGGCCTTGCACATCGCCGCCCATGCCTTCGGCAAGATCACCCTGTTCTTCGCCGCCGGGGCCATTTACACGGCGGCGCACAAGACCGAGGTCAGCCAGCTGGACGGCATCGGCCGGCGCATGCCCTGGACCATGGTGGCCTTCGGCATCGGCGCGTTGTCGATGATCGGCTTGCCGCCGGCAGCCGGCTTCATCAGCAAGTGGTATCTGATTTCCGGGGCGATGAGCCAGGAGGCCTGGGCGGTGGTCGTCGTCATGCTGCTGTCGACGCTGCTGAGCGCGGCCTATTTCCTGCCCGTGTTGTGGCGGGCCTTTTTCCGTCCGCTCTCCGCCGAAGCGCAACAGCATTGCCACGGCGAGGCGCCGCTGCCGATGCTGCTGGCCCTGACCTGCACCGCGGCGGGGACGCTGGCGCTGTTCTTCTTTCCCGATGCGCCCCTGGCCCTGGCCCGACAACTGCTCCCGACGCCATGAAATACGAACATTGGCTGGATAACCCGCTGAACGTGAAAAAGCTCTGGCGCGGCTTCATCGCGGTGCTGGCGCTCACCGTCATCGCCGGATTCTTCACCGACCTGCACCCGCACTTCGAGATCGAGGGTTGGTACGGCTTCTACGCCGTCTACGGCTTCATCACCTGCCTGCTGATGATCCTCGGCGCCAAGGCCCTGGGTCTGCTGTTGAAGCGGCCGGACACGCAATACGCCGAGGATGGCCGGGATGACTAGCGCAATCCTGCTGCATCCGGCGCTGATTCTGATCATCGGCGCCTTGCTGTTGCCCCTGCTGCGCGGCGCGGCGCGCAATGTCGCGGTCCTGGCCATTCCCCTGCTGGCCCTGGCCGCCCTGTGGCTGCTGCCGGAGGGCCGGCCATGGCAGGTGCAATGGCTGGATTACAGCCTCGCCCCCCTGGCCGTGGACAAGCTGTCCCGCCTGTTCGCCACCATCTTCGCGCTGATGGCCTTCGGCGGCGGCCTGTTCGCGCTGCGCCAGGAGAGTCGCCTGGAGATACCGGCCGCCTATCTCTATGCCGGTTCCGCCATCGGCGTGGCGCTGGCCGGGGACCTGATCACCGTGTTCCTGTTCTGGGAATTCATGGCGGTGGGTTCGACGCTGGTGCTGTGGAGCGCCGGCACGCCACTGGCCTGGGCCGCCAGCCGACGCTATGTCGGCGTGCATCTGGCCGGCGGAGTGATCCTGTTCGCCGGCATCGCCGGACATATCGCCCAGACCGGCGACGTCGCCTTCACCGCGATGCAGGCCGATTCCATCGCCCACTGGCTGATCCTGGCCGGTTTCCTGATCAATGCCGGCGCACCGCCGTTCTCGGCCTGGCTGCCCGACGCCTACCCGGAAGCCTCCTGGAGCGGCACGGTGTTCCTCTCCGCGTTCACCACCAAGACGGCGGTGTACGTGCTGCTGCGGGGGTTTCCCGGCGCGGAGATCCTGATCTGGATCGGCATCTTCATGATCTTCTACGGCATCGTCTACGCGCTGCTGGAAAACGACATGCGCCGCATCCTGGCCTATTCCATCGTCAACCAGGTGGGTTTCATGGTCACCGGCATCGGCATCGGCACGGAGATGGCCCTGAACGGCGCGGCAGCCCACGCCTTCACCCACATCATCTACAAGGCCCTGTTGCTGATGTCCGCTGGCGCGGTGCTGGCGGCGACGGGACGGCGCAAGTGTTCCGAACTGGGCGGCTTGTTCCACAGCATGCCGTTGACGACGATCTGCGGAACCATTGGCGCTTTGGCCATCTCTTCCTTCCCGTTGACCTCCGGTTTCATCTCCAAATCCATGGTGACCCAGGCCGCCATCGACGGCCACCTGCAAATGGTCTGGCTGTTCCTCGCCGCCGCCTCGGCGGGCGTGTTCCTGCACGCCGGCATCAAATTCCCCTGGTTCGTCTTCTTCCAGAAAGATTCCGGTCTGCGCCCCGCCGATCCGCCGGCTTCGATGCGCTGGGGCATGATCCTGTTCGCCTTCCTGTGCATCGGCCTGGGCGTCTGGCCCGATCCGCTCTATGCCATGCTGCCCTATGCAGTGAACTACGTCCCCTACACGGCGGCCCACGTCATCACCCAACTGCAACTGCTGCTGTTTTCCGGCCTGGCCTTTTTCGTGATGCTGGATTACCTGAAACGCACGCCGACCATCACGCTGGACTTCGACTGGCTGTACCGCGTCGCCGGTCCGGCCCTGGCGCGCAGGCTTGGCGGCCGCCTGTCGCAGGCCCGTGCCGGGCTCGACGGTCTGGCGCGGGAGGGGGCCAACCGCATGACCGCGCAGATCCATCAGCACCGCCGTCCCGACGGCTTGTTGTCGCGTTCCTGGCCCACCGGCGGCATGGCGCTGTGGGTGATGGTGTTGCTCCTGGCCAATCTCGTTTTCTATTACCTGGGCTAGCCCGGTCCCCCTGGCGCCCTCCGTGTCCTTCAGTCTGTTCCTCGTCACGCTCACCCCCTTCCTTGGCGCCCTCCTGATCGCCTGGGTGTGCCGTTTTGGCCGATACGCCGCCGCCATGAGCGCCGGCGGCATCACCCTGGCGGCTATCGGCCAACTGGTTTATGCGGCCGCTCCCGTTGTCTCCGGGGAGACGCTGATCCAGCAGATGGCGTGGATGCCCCAGGCAGGCCTGAATCTCGCCTTCCGCCTGGATGGCCTGGGCCTGTTGTTCGCCGGCTTGATCCTCGGCATCGGCCTGCTGGTGATCCTCTACGCCCGCTATTACCTCTCGGAGCGGGACAGCCTCGGCCGCCTCTATGCCTTTCTGCTGCTGTTCATGGGCTCCATGCTGGGCGTGGTGCTGTCGGAAAACCTGATCCAGTTGCTGATCTTCTGGGAGCTGACCAGCTTGTCTTCCTTCCTGCTCATCGGCTACTGGAGGGAGCGGCAAGAAGCGCGCCACGGCGCCCGCATGGCGCTGGCGGTGACCGGGGCGGGGGGATTGGCCTTGCTGGGGGGCATTCTGTTGCTGGGGGAGATCACGGGCAGCTACGACCTCAGCGTGATCCTGGCCTCGGGCGAAATCATCCGCGCCCACGAGCTGTATCGCCCGGCCCTGGCTTTGATTCTGCTGGGGGCGTTCACCAAATCGGCGCAGTTCCCTTTCCATTTCTGGCTGCCGCACGCCATGGCGGCGCCGACGCCGGTGTCCGCCTACCTGCATTCGGCGACCATGGTGAAGGCGGGGGTGTTCCTGCTGGCGCGCCTGTTCCCGGCCTTGTCCGGCACCCAGGAGTGGTCTCATCTGGTGGGCGGCGTGGGCATCGCCACCCTGCTCGTCGGCGCCGTCATCGCCCTGTTCAAGCATGACCTCAAGGGCCTGCTGGCCTATTCCACCATCAGCCATCTTGGCCTGATCACCGCGCTGTTCGGCATCGGCACGCCGCTGGCGGCGGTGGCGGGGGTATTCCACATCATCAACCACGCCATTTTCAAGGCCGGTCTGTTCATGGCCGCCGGCATCATCGACCACGAGTGCGGCACCCGCGACATGCGCCGCATCAATGGCCTCTGGAAGTTCATGCCGTACACCGCCACCCTGGCCATGGTGGCGGCGGCGTCCATGGCGGGCGTGCCTCTGTTGAACGGCTTCCTGTCGAAGGAAATGTTCTTCGCCGAAGCGGCGGGCATGGCCACCATGATGCGGTTCGGCTGGATCCTGCCCCTGGTGGTGACCGTCGCCGGTGTCTTCGCCGTGGCCTATTCCCTGCGCTTCATCCACGACGTGTTCTTCAACGGCGAGCCCGTCGACCTGCCGCGCACCCCGCATGAGCCGCCGCAATGGATGAAGTTGCCGGTGGAAATCCTGGTGGCGCTGTGTCTGCTGGTCGGCATCCTGCCGGCGCTGACCGTGGACCCGATCCTGACCCTGGCCGCGGGAGCCGTGCTGCAAACCCCGGTGCCCGAGCACAACCTGGCCCTCTGGCATGGCTTCAACCCGGCGCTGTGGATGAGTGTGATCGCGATGCTTGGTGGCGTGGCTTTGTACGCCGGGCGCAAGCCGCTGTTCGGCCTGCACCGGGAATTCGAGGGTGCCGTCGATGCGCGGCGCGTTTACGACCGTCTGCTGCATGGCCTGCTGGCGCTGGCGACGGCCTTCACCCGCTGGCTGGATCGCGGCTCCCTGCAACGCATGGCCGCCCTGTTCGTCACCTTCGCCCTCGTCCTCGGCGCCTACGGCGGCTTCGGCGGGGTGGCCTGGAGCGGCGCGCGCGCGCCCCTGCCAGTGGACGCGGTGAGCCTGCTGGTCGCCCTGGGCCTGGCCGCGGCCGCGCTGACCGGCACCCTGCTGCACCGGCAACGCTTCCTGGCCGTGGTGCTGACCGGCGCGGTGGGTCTGGTGGTGTCGCTCATCTTCGTGAAGTTTTCCGCGCCCGACCTGGCCCTGACCCAGCTTTCGGTGGAAGTGGTGACGGTGATCCTGCTGCTGCTGGCCCTGTACTTCCTGCCCCAGTCCAGTCCGGCCGAAAAGCGGCCGGGTCGGCATGCCCGCGACATCGTCATCGCTGCGCTGGCGGGCCTGGGCGTGGGCGGCTTGGCCTGGGCGGTGCTGTCGCGGCCGCCGGCGGATACCCGCCTGGCCGACTATTTCCTGAGCAACAGCGTTGGCGGCGGCGGCGGCCATAACGTGGTGAACGTGATCCTGGTCGACTTCCGCGGCTTCGACACCCTGGGCGAGATCACCGTGCTGGCCCTGGCCGGCTTCGCCATCTACGCCATGCTGGAGAAACTGCGCCTGGACGGGCGTGGCTGCGACGCGGCTGGTCGGGTGTGGGATGCGGACCTGCATCCGGCCATCATGGCCTCGCTGACCCGACTGCTGCTACCGCTGGCGCTGCTGGTCTCCGTCTTCATCCTGCTGCGCGGCCACAACCTGCCGGGCGGCGGCTTCATCGCCGGCCTGGTCACCGCCGTGGCACTGATCATGCAATACCTGGCCAACGGCGTGGCGTGGACGCACGACCGCCTGCCGGCCAACATGCATCCCCTGATCGGCGCCGGGCTGGCCATCGCCACCGGCACCGGGCTGGCCTCCCTGGCCTTCGGCCATCCTTTCCTCACCTCCACCTTCGGCCATCTGAGCTGGCCGCTGGTGGGGGACTTCGAGCTGGCCTCGGCGATGGCCTTCGATCTGGGTGTCTACCTGGTGGTGGTGGGGTCCACCCTGCTCGTCCTCATTCACCTGGGCCTGATGCACGACGCCAGCCACGGGCCGCAGGCCTGCCTCATCGAGGAGGAGGACACGGCATGGAAATCCTGATCGCGATCCTCATCGGACTGCTCACCGCCTGCGGCGTCTTTCTGCTGCTGCGCGCGCGCACATTCCCCGTGGTGCTGGGGCTGACCTATCTGTCCTACGCCGTGAACCTGTACCTGTTCGCCATGGGCCGCCTGACCGTCGGCCGCCCGCCGGTCATCGGCAGCGGCCTGCCGGGCTACACCGATCCGCTGCCGCAGGCGCTGGTGCTCACCGCCATCGTCATCGGCTTCGCCATGACCGCGTTCCTCATCATGCTGGCCTTGAAGGCACGGGCGGAACTGGGCAACGACCACGTCGACGGAGAGGAAGAACGGTGAGCCATCTGGTCATCGCCCCCCTCCTGCTGCCGCTGTGCGCCGGCATCGTCCTGCTCATGCTGCGCCATCTCGACATCCGCCTGCGGCGCGCGCTGGCCCTGACCGCGGTGCTGGCGCAGATCGGCGTGGCGGTGGCGTTGACGCGGGCGGTGGCGGACGACGCCATCCTCACCTACGCGCTGGGCGCCTGGCCGGCGCCGTACGGCATCGTCCTGGTGGCGGATCGCCTGGCGGCCTGGATGCTGCTGATCACCACGATCCTCGCCCTGTTCCCGCTCTGGCACGCCAGCCATGGGCTGGACACGCGCGGCCGCCATTTCCATGTGCTCTACCAGTTGCAGTTGTTCGGCCTGTCCGGCGCCTTTCTCACCGGCGACGTCTTCAACCTGTTCGTCTTCTTCGAGGTCCTGCTGCTCGCCTCCTACGGCCTGGTGCTGCACGGCGGCGGCGGCGAGCGCACCCGCGCCGGCCTGCATTACGTGGTCATCAACCTGGCGGGCTCGTCGCTGTTCCTCATCGCCGTCGGCGCGCTGTACGGCCTCTACGGCACCCTCAACTTGGCCGACCTGGCCCGGATGATGCCCGCCACCCCCGCGGAAAACCTCGGTCCGGCGCGCGCCGCCGGCCTGCTGCTGTTCGCCGTGTTCGCCCTGAAGGCGGCGCTGCTGCCGCTGTATCTCTGGCTGCCCGCCGCCTACGCCAGCACCAGCGCGCCGGTGGCGGCGCTGTTCGCGATCATGACCAAGGTCGGCGCCTACGCCATCCTGCGCGCGTCGACCCTGCTGTTCGGCGCCGAGGCCGGCGGCCTCGCCGGCCTGCTCGATGCCTGGCTGCTGCCCCTGGCCCTGGCCACCCTGGTCATCGGCCTGCTCGGCGTCCTGGCGGCGCGCCATCTGCGCGAACAGGCGGCCTACATGGTGGTGGCCTCGGTAGGCACCCTGCTTGCCGCCTTCGCCCTGGGCAGCCATGCCGGCCTCGCCGCCGGCCTCTACTACCTGCCGCATTCCACCTTCGCCGCGGCTGCCATGTTCCTGCTCGCCGAGCGCATTGCCGCCGCGCGCGGCGCCCAGGCGGATCGCTTCGAAGTGGGGCCGCGCATGACCGGTGAATACTGGCTGGGCGCGCTGTTCTTCTGCGCCGGCATCCTGATCGCCGGCCTGCCGCCGCTGTCGGGCTTCATCGGCAAGTTCCTCATCCTGCAGGCCGCCCTGGCGCATCCCGCGCGCGCCTGGATCCTGGCGGTGGTGCTGGTCGGCGGCCTGCTTGCCCTGATCGCCCTGGCACGCGTCGGCAGCCTGTTCTTCCTGCGCGTCGATCGGCACCGCGACGACTCACCGGCTCTGCCGGTGCCGGTGGCTCCGGCGGTGGGCCTGCTGCTGCTCGGGCTCGGCCTGACCGTCGCCGCCGGTCCCGTCCACGACTTCGCCGCCCAGATCGCCGAGCAATTGCTGCAGCCGCGCCTGTACATCGACGCCGTCCTCGGAGGCCGCCCATGAGTTCGCGCCTGCTGCCGCATCCCCTGCTCACCCCGGCCCTGGCGGGGGTCTGGCTGCTGCTCAACAACAGCCTGCACCCCGGCCACATCATCCTCGGCATCCTGCTGGGCTGGCTGATCCCCCTGTTCACCCTGCGCTTCTGGCCGGAGACCGTGACGATTCATCGGCCTCTGCTCTTGCTGCGCTTCACGCTCGTCGTGCTGCACGACATCGTGCTGGCCAACCTGGTGGTGGCGCGGCGCATCCTCGGCCGTCCGGAAAAGCTGCGGCCGACCCTGGTGGAGGTGCCGCTCGACCTGCGCGGCGACCTCGCCATCAGCCTGCTCGCCAATACCATCTGCCTGACCCCGGGAACGGTCTCGGCGCGGCTTTCAGGAGACCGCCGCACGCTGCTGGTGCACGCCCTCGACGCGGCCGACGCGGCCGTGGTCCGCGCGCAAATCAAGGCGCGCTACGAAGCGCCGCTGAAGGAGGTGTTCGAACCATGTTGAACCTGGTCCTGCCCATCGCCTTCGCCCTCGTCGCCGCCGCCTTCGCCCTCAGCTTCTGGCGACTGCTGCGCGGCCCCAGCGCGCCCGACCGCATCCTCGCCCTGGATACCCTGTACATCAACACCATCGCCCTGCTGGTGCTGCTCGGCATCCAGCTCGGCACCGCCCTGTACTTCGAGGCGGCCCTGCTCATCGCCCTGATGGGCTTCGTCGGCACCGTCGCGCTGTGCAAGTACCTGCTGCGCGGCGACATCATCGAATAGAAGGCCCGCCATGCTCGATACCCTGCTTGCCTTCCTCGTCCTCGCCGGCGCCATCTTCACCTTCATCGGCTCGCTGGGCCTGGCCCGGCTGCGCGACTTCTACACCCGCCTGCACGGCCCGACCAAGGCCACCACCCTGGGCGTGGGCAGCCTGCTGATCGCCTCTTCGGTGTATTTCAGCCACCAGGGCGACGGCCTCAGCCTGCACGAGATCCTGGTCACCCTGTTCCTCTTCATCACCGCCCCGGTTTCCGCGCACCTGCTGGCCAAGGCGGCGCTGCACCTGAACCTGCCGCGCCTTGGCAAGGGCGCCGACCAGGAAGCAGGCACGTCCGCGACCGGCCCGGATATTGCGACGGAACGCCCGGACAGATAGCACCCACCCGCGCGGCGGCCACACACTGGGCTCTCGGTAGCAGACTCGTCTTTCGCCTTCTTGTAAGTGTTTCCCTTACGCGTTCCTGCCATTACGGACCCTTCCTTTCCGCCTTATCCTTTGGCCATCCCTTGAGCAGGGCTTAGCTGCGTAAGAGCGACAGCAGCTTCTTTCAGGCGACCCGAGCGGTCGCCTTTTTTTTGCCTGACGCGAACGGGGCAAGGCGGGCCGGCTGCCGCATCGCAACCACCAGGCGTCTCCGCCTGTCATGCCCGGCGGGGGCTACAATCGCCGCGTTTCTCCCAGGAACACGTGACCGGCCGTGAAGAAGGTCTACCTCCGCAACCTGTTCCGCTACTACAGCTTCTATACCGGCGGCTTCGTGCTGTTCCTGTTCACCCTGGCGGTGGCGGAGTTCATGGGGATGCCGGAACAATGGATCGGCTGGGTGTTCATGGCCGCCACCATCGCCCTCTACGCCGGCATCGGCTTCGTCAGCCGCACCTCCGACGTGGACGAGTACTACGTGGCGGGGCGGCGCGTGCCGGCGG
>VGVT01000054.1 GCA_016873935.1 Betaproteobacteria bacterium
GTGACGTGCACCGCATCGCGACGCTGCCCTGGCTGCAGGTGCTGGATTTCGGCCTCATGGATTTCGTCTCCGGCCACCACGGCGCCATCCCCGCCAGCGCCATGCGCAGCCCCGGCCAGTTCGAGCACAAGCTCATCGCCCGGGCCAAGACCGAAGTGGTCTCGGCGGCCCTGGCCAACGGCGTCATCCCCGCCCACAACGTCACCCTGGACCTGAAGAACCCCTACACCACCTACCAGGACGCGCGCCGGGCGCGCATGGAGTTCGGCTTCCTGCGCCAGTGGAGCATCTACCCGACGCAGATCCAGTCCATCGTCGACGCCATGAAGCCGGACTACTCGGAAGTGGAGACCGGCGCCGCCATCCTGCTCGCCGCCCAGAAGGCGGACTGGGGCCCCATCCAGCACGCCGGCGAACTGCACGACCGCGCCACCTACCGCTATTACTGGGAAGTCCTGCAGAAGGCACGGGTCACCGGCGTGAAGCTGCCGGCGGAGGCGGAGGCGGCGTACTTCGCCTGAGCGCCGCTAGCAGCCTGTCGGACTTTGGACGCACCCACGGCCAAAGTCCGACAGGCTGCCAGGCCCTACAGGGTCATCGGCAGCAGGAAGACCAGGGCGATGTTGGCGATGCCCAGCAGCAGGTTGGTGCCCACCAGCACGCGGATGCGGTTCAGGGCCGCGCCCGCCGCCGGCCAGTCCTGCGCCGCCACCGCCTCGCGCAGGCGGCCATAGGGGGCGAAATAGAGGTACATGAAGATCGCGCTCATCAGGTAGCCGAGCAGCACCATGATGTGGATGGGATAGGCCACCGCCGCCATGCCCCCCATGATGGCCACCAGGGCCTGGCCGGTGCCGATGAGCAGGATCACCGACAGCCACACCCAGGGAAAGAAGCGGCCGAACACACCGTTCCACAGGCGCAGGCGCTGCGGCGGTTCCAGTTGCGCCAGCACGACCGGACGCAGGCACTGGTGGGCGAAGAACATGCCGCCGACCCAGACCACGGTGGCGAGGATGTGCAGCAGGATGAGGATTTGCATGGGAACCTCCCGGAGCGGACGACGCGGGCATTATCTCAGATTGCCCGGCGCGGCCGGGATGGCCCCTCCCATCCCGCCGGGTTCCGCTCAGCCGGAGCGGGAGTCGGCCGGCAGCCAGCGCTCCAGCATGCCTTTCAACGCGTCGCGGGTGAACGGCTTGCTCAGGTAGTCGTCCATGCCGGCCTCGATGCAACGCTCCCGGTCTCCCGGCATGGCGCTCGCGGTCAGCGCGATGATGCGCGCGCGCCCGCCACCTGCCGTCGCGGCCTCGTCCGTGCGGATACGCGCGGTGGCTTCGATGCCGCCGATGCCCGGCATCTCGATGTCCATCAGGATCAGGTCGCAGGCGTTGCCCGCCAGCCAGTCCAAAGCCGCCTCGCCGCGGTCGACCACGTTGGCGAAGCAACCCAGGGACTTCAGCATGGCTTCCGCCAACAGGCGGTTGGTGGGGTCGTCCTCCACCACCAGGACGCGGCCGCGTAACGGGCGGTCTCCTTCGTCGCCGGTCGGCGCGGCTTCGGCGGGTGGTGCCGCGGCGGGCAACAGAACAGTGAACCAGAATCTGGATCCCTCGCCTTGCGCGCTGTCCGCGCCGATCTCGCCCCCCATCAGATGCGTCAGTTGCCGGGCGATCGCCAGGCCCAGGCCGGTCCCGCCATAGCGTCGCGTGGTGCTTGCGTCCTCCTGGCTGAAATGGGTGAACAGGCGCGGCATGAATTCCGGCGCGATGCCGATGCCGGTATCCCGCACCTCGAAGCGCAGCAAACGTTCGCCGTCGTCGGGCGAGCTTGGCGGCGCCAGTCCCACCGCGACGCGCACGGATCCCCGCGCGGTGAATTTGATGCCGTTCCCAATCAGGTTCGCGAGGATCTGATGCAGGCGTCCGGGATCTCCCCGCACCCAGGTCGGCACGTCGTCGTCGATGCGCAGCGAATATGCGAGGCCCTTGGCGCGGGCGCGCGCCTGGTGCAATTCGAGACTGCTGGCCAGACGCCGGCGCAGGTCGAAGACTTCGTCGGCCAGATGCAGATGGCCCGCCTCGATCTTGGAAAAATCCAGGATGTCGTTGAGGATGTTGAGCAGGTCCTGGCCGGACTGCTGGATGATCGCCAGGTGTTCCCGTTGTTCCTCGTTGAGTGCCGGATCATGGGCCAGCAAATCGGCCATGCCGAGGACACCGTTCATCGGCGTGCGGATTTCGTGGCTCATGTTGGCCAGGAACCAGGATTTCGCCCGGCTGGCGGCTTCCGCCGCGTCCCTGGCGCGGGCCAGTTCCTCCTCGCGGGCACGGTCCTCGCTGAGGTCGACCAGCGATGCCACCACGGCGGCGATCCCGCCGCCGCGCGGGTCCGCCAGCGGCCGGGTGTTGATGCGTATCCAGGCCAGCGATCCGTCATCCTTCGCCAGCCGGTATAGGCGGTGACTCAGGGTCTCGCCGCGCTCCAGCGCGCGGGTGAGCGGATGTTCCGCGTCTTCGACCGGCGCGTTGTCCTCATCCGCCAGGAAGGACGCGCACCCCCGCCGCGTGAGCCAGGCGTCGGCCCGGTCGCCGAGGATGACACGGGCCGCCTCGTTGACCAGCAGCGGATGCCCGCCGCGGTCCACCAGCATGACGCCCTCGTCCAGTGCCGACACCACCGTGCGGTTGCGTTGCTCGCTCTCGGTGAGGGCTCGGGTGGCGTCGCGCAGCGCGCGCAACGGCCGGTTGCGCATGGGAAAGAAGACCAGCAGGCCGATGCCGATCCCCACCGCGAGCATTACCAGCGCGTCGCCCAGGATGTCGCGCAGGGGCAGGCGCACGGTGACGCGTCCCGCCGGCTTGCCGAAATCGTGGAATGTCTCGACGCGGCTGATCGAAAAGGGGCCGGCGGATTCGCCCAGGCCGGCGATCTCGCGGCCGTCTTCATCGTGGACGCGGACTTCGTGATGGCGTTCCCACAGCACCTTGACCAGGGCGGTGTCGATGCGCTCGCGCTGGAAGGTCCAAACGCCGGGGTTGTGATGGATGAACTCGGTGACGGCCTGGGCCGAGACGCGCGCCTCGCTCTCCAGCGCGCCGGCCATGTTCTGGTAGCTGGAAACCAGCGTGAAGCCGGGCATCAGCAACGCCACCGTCATGGCGATCGCGGCCGCCAGCCACTTCAGCCGGGACTCCAGCGCGGCGATGGGGCTCATCGGCCGGACCTGGGGCTCGCGTAGCCCTGCCTGGCGAGGATGGCGCGCCCTTCCTCGGACGAGGCGAACTCCAGAAAGGCGCGCGCCGCCGCGGAGGGTGCCGGCCCCCGCACGGCGTACAGCGGCTTGACGAGCGTATAGAGGCCCTTTTCCAGATTCGCCAGGGTGGGCGCCACGCCATCCAGCGGCAGGGGGCGCAAGGCGCTGCCGGTGCCGATCAGCAGGGCGAGGTTGGTGGCGCCGAAGGCGCCCGGGGTGTTCTCCAGCAGGCCGAGGTTCTCCAGGTCGTTGGCGGCGATGGGCAGGCCCTTGCGCGCCAAGGCCAGGTCCATCGCCTTGTCCATGGCGGGGGACAGGCCGCGCAGTGTCCTGGTGTCGGACTCCCGCGGCGGACGCAGAATCAATCGGATGGGTGAGCCATCGCTCCAGGTGGTGATCTCGCCGGCGTAGATGCGCGCCAGCCGGGACGCGTCGACATTGTCCAGGCGCCCGGCTTCGCGTGCCGCCAGCACGAAGGGCGTTCGACCCAGCGCAAAGTCGACTCCGCCCTTCTCCCGTTCGGCGGGCTCCAGCGGTGTTCCGGTAAACGCCAGGTCTATGGCGCCGGCCATCACCGCGCGCATGGCGGCGGAACTGCCCATGGGCGGCAGCAGGAAATGAACCCGCGTGCCCGGCGCCTTGCGTTCGTAGGCTTTCGCCAGCGCCTCCACCACCGGCAGCGCGGAGCCGGTGCCGGAGACCTGGACGAGTGTTTCCGCGCGCGCGGTCGCGACGCTGAAGCCGAGCAGCAGGGCGAGGATCGGCGCGGGGCGCGAGAGGACGCTGAGAAGCATGCCGGGAAACCCGTGTATGGCGACCCCGTTTCTATCGGTCCCACGCCGGGTAAACTTGAGTCGCGGCGCCGCCCCGCGGGCAGCCGCTCAGGTGACCAAGGGCTTGCGGCCAGCATCCGGCGACCGCGGTCCGGCCAGGTGGATGATGCCGACGACGTGTTCCCCCCATGCTCCGCCAAACGCGATGCCGCGCGCACGCCGTACCGGCTCGCGGCCGTTGCGGGTTTTGATCACGCTGGCGTTGTCGCTGGCCTGCGCGGGCGCGCACGCGGCGCTGCCGGCGTTCGACGAGGTTCGCCAGGCCTGGGTGTCCTCGGAAGCCAAGGTACTGGACCGCCACGGCCTACTCCTCCAGGAATCGCGCGTCGATGAGCGTGCGCGACGGGGAGACTGGGCGCCGCTTGACCGGATCTCGCCCGCCCTGCTCGCGGCCGTGCTGCGCGCCGAGGACAGACGTTTCCACCAGCACGCCGGGGTCGACTGGCTGGCTGCGGCCAAGGCGGCACTCTCCGGCGGCCTCGGCGCGCCGTCGCGCGGGGCTTCCACCCTCAGCATGCAACTGGTCGCCCTGCTCGACGCGAATCACCGCGCGCGTTCCGGACGTCGCGACCTCGGCGAGAAGTGGCGACAGGCAGAGGCGGCGCGGGAACTGGAGAAATCCTGGAGCAAGGCGCGGATCCTGGAGGCTTATCTGAATCTGGTGAGCTATCGCGGTGAACTGGTCGGCATCGACGCCGCCGCGCGCGGCCTGTTCGACAAGCGTCCGAGCGGCCTGACGGACGCCGAATCGCTGCTGCTCGCGGCCTTGATCCGCGCGCCCAACGCGAGCCCGGCGCGGGTGGCGGATCGCATGTGCGCCCTCGCCGAGGGCCTGCCCGGCATCGCCTGCGCGGACCTGCGCCGACTGGCGCGCGGCACCCTGGGCGGACGTCACGCCATCCTGCCGGCGGCCGATCTCGCGCCGCACCTCGCGCGTCGCCTGCTCCGGGAACCTGTCAGCGAGGCCGAGCTTGCCCCCTTCGCTAAAGGTGGGCCAGGGGGGGGGCCACGACCGGCGTCAACTGCAAATCGAATCGTGTCGCATGGGAACTCCACACTCCCGCCTGCTGGCCCGCGCCGTGAACCTGGCCTGAGCACCACCCTGGACGCCGATCTCCAGCGCTTCGTCGTTGCCACCTTGCGCGAGCAACTGGCCTACCTGGCAGCCCGCAACGTCGAGGACGCCGCCGCCCTGGTGGTCGATAACGCCAGCGGCGAGGTGCTGGCCTACGCCAGCGTCAGCGCGGCGTCCTCGCCCTCGCCGCACAGCGACGGGGTGACCGCCAAGCGCCAGGCCGGTTCCACCCTGAAGCCCTTCCTCTATGGCCTGGTCCTGGAGCAAGGTCTGCTCACTGCCGCCTCTGCCATCGAGGACGCGCCCCTGGCCATCGCCACGCCGAGCGGCGGCTATGCGCCGCGCAACTACGATCACACGCATCGCGGTCTGGTCAGCCTGCGCGCGGCCCTGGCCGGCTCCCTCAACATCCCCGCCGTGCGCACCCTGCGCCTGGTCGGCCTGGAACCTTTCGCGGCAAGTCTGGCCGGCTTCGGCTTCGAGGTCCCGGAAGCCGCCGATTTCTACGGCTACGCCCTGGCCCTGGGCAGCCTCGATGTCAGCCTGGAGGAACTGGTGAATGCCTATCGCGCCCTCGCCAACGGCGGTGTCCTCGGCCCGCTGCGCCTGAGCGCCGACGCGCCTCGCGGCAAGAACACGCGTGCCAGCAGTCGCGAGAGCGCGTTTCTGGTCGCCGACATCCTCTCCGACCGCCAGGCGCGGGCCCTCACCTTCGGCCTCGAGAACCCCCTCGCTACCCGCTTCTGGAGCGCGGTAAAGACCGGCACCAGCAAGGACATGCGCGACAACTGGTGCGTGGGCTTTTCCTCGCGCTACACGGTCGGGGTCTGGGTGGGCAACTTTTCCGGCGCGCCGATGCGCGACGTTTCCGGTATCAGCGGCGCCGCGCCGGCCTGGGCGGCGATCCTCGGCCATCTGCATGCCGGCATCCCCGCCAGTGCGCCGAGGGCCCCGGCCGGACTGGTGCGCGCGCGCGTCGCGCCGCCCGGCGAAGCGCCCCGCCGGGAATGGTTCCTGCGCGGCAGCGAACCCGCCGGCGCAGGCTGGAACGCGGCGACCCCTCCCGCCGAGATCGTGCAACCCGGAGATGGCGACATCCTGGCCCTGGATCCGGATATTCCCGCCGATCGCCAACGCCTCATCCCCCGCGCCCGGCACGCCCCCGCCGGGGCCTGGTGGCAGCTCGATCAGGAGCGCATGGCGGAAGCGGACTGGCCCCTGGCGCGGGGCCGCCACGCCCTCATCCTGCTCGACGGCGAGGGCCGCGAACTCGACCGCGTCCGCTTCGAGGTGCGCTGAGGTCACGCGCCGACCATCGCAATCCGGTCCCGCGAATAACCAAGAAAATCACTCAACCATTGCCCGCGCCCGCGCAAGCTCATAAAATTCGCGGGTCTTGTTTGCAGACACCCTCAATCCACGGAGAACCCACATGGAACACCAACTGCCCCCCCTGCCTTACGCCAAGGACGCCCTGGCCCCCCACATGTCGGCCGAGACCTTCGACTACCACTACGCCAAGCACCACCAGGCCTACGTCACCAACCTGAACAACCTGATCAAGGGCACCGACTTCGAGAACAAGTCCCTGGAGGACATCGTCAAGACCGCCCCGGCCGGCGGCATCTACAACAACGCCGCGCAGGTCTCCAACCACACCTTCTTCTGGTCCTGCATGAAGCCCAACGGCGGCGGTGCCCCCAGCGGCGCCCTGGCCGATGCCATCAACAAGAAGTGGGGCTCGCTCGACGAGTTCAAGAAGGCCTTCCAGGCCTCCGCCGTCGGCAACTTCGGCTCCGGCTGGACCTGGCTGGTGAAGAAGGCCGACGGCTCCGTCGACATCGTCAACATGGGCGCCGCCGGCACCCCCCTGACCACCGCCGACAAGGCCCTGCTCTGCGTCGACGTGTGGGAACACGCCTACTACATCGACTACCGCAACCTGCGTCCCAAGTTCGTCGAGACCTTCCTCAACAACCTGGTGAACTGGTCTTTTGCCGAGGCGAACTACGCCTGACCGGGGTCGGCATTCCGCACTTGGAAAGGGCCGCATGCGCGGCCCTTTTTGCTGCCTGGGCGGGTCCGGAATAAAGACCATAACATCATAATATTCAATAGCTTATTGCACTTCGACGGGGCCGTGCTATGAACATGGCAGGTGGGCGGAAAGCCCATCATCGACGACGAGAAGAGGAGAACGGCCATGATGGACATCAACAAGCTGGTGATGGCGGAGACCCTGGCGCCCTGCGACGCGGACGCCTATCTCAACGACCTGGATACCTGGAGCGAGGATAGCGCGCGCGATCAGGCGCAACGCGAGGGCATCGAACTGAGCGAGGCCCACCTCGATGTGATCTGCTACCTGCGCGACCATTTTGCCGAGTGCGGCCCGCAGTCTTCCGCAAGGGACTTGCTGCGGGCCATGGAACAGGCCTATGTCGAGCAGGGCGGCCGCAAATACCTGTACCGCCTGTTCCCGCGCGGCCCGGTCACCCAGGGCTGCCGCCTGGCGGGGATCCCGACGCCTGCCGGCAATGCCGATCCGTCCTTCGGCAGCGTGCACTGAACGCCGGTGAGCTGAAATCAACAAGGCCCGTTTGGCGGGCCTTGTCAGTGTGGCGACGTATTCAGCGGAAACGCCCCATGGTTTTCATGACTTCGCAGGGATCGCCCTGGACCGGCGGCAGCAACGCGCCTTTTTCCTTCGCGCGCCGGTCGAGTTCCAGGTAGTGGGCGTTCATGTAGCCGCGGCATTCCTCGAAGGATTTCATGCCCTGCAAGCGGGCGATGTGGTTCTTGCGTTCCTCAGGGGTCATGAGCTGCGCACCTCGAAAGTTCTCGCCCTGGGCATACCAGGGAAAGGCGAATGCCTGGCCGGCGAGCAGCAGCAGAGCGGCGAACAGGAGGTGGATTTTCATCACGTATCCAAAAGAAAACGCCCCGGATGGGCCGGGGCTAGTTTAGTACAAATGCACTAAGCGCGTATCAGACACAGCCGGTCGGCTTGGGCGTGCCGGCATAGCGGCCGGCCTGCTTGGCGGGGCCGTAGGGGAACAGGTCGAAGAGGAATTTCTTGTCACCCCATTCGTCGCCGAACTCCTCCTTCAGCCCCTTCTGCAGGATGCGCAGGTTGGGCGCGGTGCCGTACTCGTTGAAGTAGTCGCGCATGTAGCGAATGATCTTCCAGTGGTTCTCTTCCAGGGTCAGCTTGTCCTGCGCCGCCAGGTACTCGGCGACGTCATCCGCCCAGTCGGACAGATTCTGCAGATAGCCTTCCGGGTCGGTTTCGACGATACGTCCGTTGATTTCCAGTTCCATGGTTTCTTTCCTCTCTTCGGTTTGCAATGCCTGCATGGGTGGCCACACTCTAACAATGGTCGAGTATATTGGTCAAGTATTATTTCCCGCTCGATGTCATGCCAACCTCCTATCCCGCTCCGTGGCAGAATTCCGGCCAGGAACCCAAGGGAGAACTCCGTCATGAAGCGCCCCGGTCTGCTGATTTCCGCCTGGCTGATGTCCGGCCTGGCCGCCGCCGCATCCCTGGAAAGCTTCACTCCCCAGGGCGAACACCTGGAAGTCCGCCAGGCCCAGGCCCGCTTCTCGGCTCCCATGGCGGCGCAGGGCCGTGGCGACAGCCCGGCGCCATTCCTGGTGCAATGCGGCGCGCCGGGCAACGGTTACTGGAGCGACGAGCGCACCTGGGTCTATGACCTGCACCGGCCGCTGCAGGCCGGCGAACCCTGCCGGTTTCTGCCGCGCCCGGGTCTCGCCACCCTGGCCGGCGAGGCCGTGCAGACGGCCCCCGAATACGCCTTCGCCGCCGCCGGCCCGCGGGTGGTGGGGCTGTTGCCCGCGCCCGGTGCCCGCGTGGACGAGGATCAGGTTTTCCTGCTGGGCCTCAACGGCGCGGCGCGTGCGCAGGACATCGCCGCCAAGGCGCGCTGCGAGATCCAGGGCATCCACGAACAGGTGCCGGTGAAACGCTGGCAGGGCGCGGAAAAGGCTGCCTTGCTGAAAGGCCTGCTGCCGCTGTTCAACGATCATGGCCTTGATTGGGCAGGCAAGGACGCCGGCCAGGGGCCGGAAGCCGACCCCACCCTGGAAGTCCTGCAATGCGCCCGGCCGCTGCCCGCCAACGCGAAACTGGCCCTGGTCTGGGGCGCCGGCATCGCCACGCCCTCGGGCCAGGCCAATCCGGCGGACCAGCGCCTGGAATTCCAGGTGCGCGACCATTTCGTCGCCCGCCTGCGCTGTGAGCGTGAGAACGCCAAGGCCGGCTGCATGCCGCTGCTGCCGCTGCGCCTGGACTTCACCGCGCCGGTGGCGCGGGAGCTGCTGGACCAGCTCAGCCTCAGGGACGCCAAGGGCAAGGCCTACCGCCAGCGCAAGGCGGAGCAGCCGACGCCCACGGACGACGGCGTCGTCTTCCCCGGTCCCTTCCCCGCCGGCGCCAGCCTCGCCCTGTCCCTGCCCGAGGGTTTCAAGGACGACAAGGGCCGCGTCCTCGTCAACGCCGGGCGCTTCCCCATGCATTTCCAGCTTGCCGACTACCCGCCCCTGGTGAAGTTTTCCGGCGAGTTCGGCATCCTCGAGCGCGGCACCGGCGGCCTGCTGCCCCTCACCCTGCGCAACCTGGAGCCCGACAAGCTCGGCGGCACCGCCGCCAAGGTGCGCTGGCTGCGGCTGGTCGACGATGCCGCCATCCTCGACTGGCAGCAGAGCCTGAAGAAATTCGACAACCCGGAGTACGACGAGCGCACCCAGTCGCGCCCGGACCGCCGCCGCGCGCAGTACCTGGCGCCGCACATCGCCGGCGTCGTCGAACGCAATCTGCCCAAGCCCGGCGGTCCCGGCGCTTTCGAGGTGGTGGGCCTGCCCCTGGAGAAGCCCGGCTTCTACGTGGTGGAGGCGGAAAGCCGGCGCCTGGGCAAATCCCTCCTGGGTGACAACAACCCCATGTACGTGCGCGCCACCGCCCTGGTCACCAACCTCGCGGTGCACTTCAAGTGGGGGCCGGAATCCTCCCTGGCCTGGGTCACCCAACTCGACACCGGCAAGCCGGCCGCGGGGGCCAAGGTCGCGGTGCGCACCTGCAAGGCGGCCCTCATCGCCGAAACCGTCACCGATGCCAAGGGCCTGGCCCTGATCCCGGGCAAGCTGCCCGACCCGCGCAACGCCGACGACTACGCCTGCCCCCTGTTCGTCAGCGCCCGCCTCGGCGACGACCTGAGCTTCGCCCGTTCCGACTGGGACGAGGGCATCGAGACCTGGCGTTTCGGCCTGCCCCAGGATTGGAACACCGACGCGCGCCTCGCCCACAGCGTGCTCGACCGGGTGCTGTTCCGGCCCGGCGACACGGTGCACATGAAGCATTTCCTGCGCGACCGGCGCGGCCACGGCCTGGCCTACCCGGCGAAGACCCCGCGCACCCTCCTGGTCGAGCACGAAGGCAGCGGCCAGCGCTGGTTCCTGCCCCTGGCCTGGAAGTACGGCGCCGCCGAATCCACCTGGAGCGTGCCGCCCGGCGCCAGGCGCGGCGACTACCGCCTGCGCCTGGTGGACCAGGCCATCGCCGCCGACACCGCCCCGGAACAACTCGAATATCTGGAGGGCGTCGACAGCGGCCGCTTCAGCGTCGGCGACTTCCGCGTCCCCCTGATGCAGGCCAGCCTCGACCCGACCCGCGAGCAATCGATCGGCGGTGAAGCGGTCGACATCGACGTCGCCGTCGGCTACCTCAACGGCGGCGGCGCCAAGCACCTGCCGGTGAAGCTGCGTGCCCAACTGGAGCCGCGCTTCCGCGTGGAATTCGAGGACTACCCGGATTTCGATTTCGCCCGCCGCGAAGACCGCGATGACGGCCAGCAGGAGGGCGAGCCCGTACCGCTGGCGATGCACGCCATGACGCTGGATGCCGGCGGCGCCGGCCGCGCCCGCCTGGACAAGCCGCCCGCCCTGGCCATGCCCCACCGGCTGCGCCTGGAACTGGAGTACGCCGATCCGGCCGGCGAGATCCAGACCGTCAGCCGCCTGCTGCCCTGGTGGCCGGCGGACGTGGTCATCGGCCTGAAGAATGACCGCTGGGCCAAGGCCGGCCAGGCCCAGACCCTGGTGTTGCAGGCCGTCACCCCGCAGGGCAAGCCCGCCGCCGACGTGGCCGTGGCAGTGAAGCTCGCCCTGCGCCAGACCCTGAGCCACCGGGTGCGCCTGGCCGGCGGCTTCTATGGCTACCGCCAGGAAACCCGGCAACGCCCCCTGGACGCGAAGTGCGCCGGCAAGACTGACGCCAAGGGCCGCTTCAGCTGTAACGTCAAAGCCGAGCAGGGCGGCGAAGTGCTGCTGGAAGCGGTGGCGAAGGACAAGGCCGGCCGCGTCGCCAGCAGCCACCACAGCTTCTGGGTCGCGGGCAAGGATGACTGGCACTTCGCCCAGGACAACCACGACCGCATCGATCTCATCCCCGAACAGAAACGCTTCGAGCCGGGCCAGACCGCCCGCTTGCAGGTGCGCATGCCGTTCCGCGAGGCCACCGTGCTGGTGACGGTGGAGCGGGAAGGCATCCTGGATGCGAGGGTGGTGCAACTCTCCGGCAAGGCGCCGGTGATCGAGTTGCCGGTGAAGGCGTCCTGGGCGCCCAACGTCTTCGTATCCGCCCTCGCCGTGCGCGGCCGCAACGACGCGGTCAAGCCCACCGCCCTGGTGGACCTGGGCCGGCCCGCCTTCAAGCTGGGCCTGGCCGGCATCCAGGTGGGCGGCAAGGCCAACACCCTGGACGTGGAGGTGAAGACCGACCGCACCACCTACACCATCCGCGAGAAAGCCAAGGTGAGGATCAAGGTGCGCGGCGCCGACGGCGCCCCCCCGCCGGCCGGCACCGAGATCACCCTGGCCGCCGTCGACGAGGGCCTGCTGGAGCTGGCCCCCAACGAGAGCTGGAAGCTGCTGGAGGCCATGCTGGCGCCGCGGGGCTACAGCCTGAAGACCTTCACCGCGCAGATGCGGGTCACCGGCAAGCGCCACTTCGGCAGAAAGGCCCTGCCCGCCGGCGGCGGTGGCGGCAAGCTGCCGACGCGGGAACTGTTCGACACCCTGTTGTTCTGGCAGGCCAGCCTGCCGGTGGACGCCAAGGGCGAGGCGACGGCCGAAGTGCCCCTCAACGACAGCCTCACCGCCTTCCGCATCGTCGCCGTGGCGGCTGCCGAGAACCGCTTCGGCAGCGGCCGCGCCAGCATCCGCTCCACCCAGGACTTGCAGCTCATTGCCGGCCTGCCGCCGGTGGCGCGTGAAGGCGACCGCTTCCAGGCCGCCTTCACGCTACGCAACGGCAGTGACCGCGGCATGCGGGTGGAGGTGCGCGCCGAGGCAACCGGCCTCAAGGACCTGCCGGGGCGCACGCTCGACCTGACCGCCGGCGAGAGCAAGGAAGTCACCTGGCCGGTGACGGTGCCCGACGGCGCCAGCGAAATCGCCTGGACCCTGCACGCGCGGGAGATCGACGGCAGGCTCAAGGATGCCCTCAAGGCGAAGCAGCGCATCGAGCCCGCTCTGCCCCTGCGCGTGCAGTCGGCCAGCCTGCAACGCCTGGACAAGCAGCTCGACATCCCGGTCGCCGCCCCCGCCGGCGCGATCAAGGCCGAACTGCGCGCCACCCTGGCGGCGAGCCTGCTCGACGGCCAGACCGGTCTGCGCGACTACATGCGCCGCTATGCCTTCGCCTGCCTGGAACAGCAGGCCTCGAAAGCCGTGGCGACCCGCGACGAAAAGCTCTGGCAGGGCCTGCTGGCGAACCTGCCCGCCTACCTGGCGGACAACGGCCTGGCCAATTTCTTCCCCGGCAACGGTCGCGGCAGCGTCGGCCTCACCGCCTACCTGCTGGCCCTGGCCCACGAGGCCGGCTGGAGCCTGCCGGCGGACGCCCGCAGCCGCATGGAACGCGCCCTGGCGGACTACCTGGAAGGTCGCCTGGAACTCTCCCGGCCGGCCTGGGAACAGGCCCTGCCGCCGCGCCTGGCGGCGCTCGCCGCCCTGGCCCGGGCCGGCAAGGCCACGCCCGGCCAGTTCGCCACCGTCAAGCCCGAGCCCCGGCTCTGGCCCACCTCGGTGCTGGTCGACTGGCTCGACGCGCTGCGCTTCGGCCCCGCCCTGCCCGCGCGCGAGGCCTGGCAGCGGGAAGCCCTGGAAGCCCTGGAGGCGCGCTTCACGCAGTCCGGCAAACGCCTGAACATCGCCAACGAGGAGCGCGACGGCCTCTGGTGGATGCTCGCCTCCGCCGACACCAATGCGGTGCGCGCCCTGCTCGCGGTGATGTCGCAACCGGCCTGGCGGGAGCGCCTGCCGAAGCTGGTCATGGGCGTGCTTGGCCGCCAGCAGCTCAACCGCTGGAACACTACCACCGCCAATGCCTGGGGCACTCTGGCCCTGGAACGCTACGCTCGCCTGTTCGAGGCCGCCAGGCCCACGGGCAGGAGCTACGCGGTGCTGGGCGAGGAGGGGCGCGTGGTCGACTGGCAGACCCTGCCCAAGGGTGCCACCGCCTTCCTGCCGCTCGGCACGGCGCCCGCCAGCCTGCGCCTGAAGCACGAGGGCACCGGCGAACCCTACGCCAGCGTCAGCGTCCTCGCCGCCGCGCCGCTGGCGGCGCCGCTGCAACGCGGCTACTCAATCAGCCGGGAGATCGTCCCCATCGACCAGAAGACGCCGGGCAAGTGGCGCAAGGGCGACGTGTTGCGGGTGCGGCTGACGGTGGATGCCCGCGACGACATGGGCTGGGTGGTGGTGGAAGACCCGGTGCCGGCCGGCGCCAGCATCCTGGGCAGCGGCCGGCAGCGCGATTCGGCCATCCTTACCAGCGGCGAACAGGACAAAGGCAACGCCTGGCCGGCCTGGCAGGAGCGCCTGTTCGACACCTACCGCGCCTACTACGAGTACGTGCCGCGCGGCCGCTTCAGCCTGGAATACACCCTGCGCCTGAACAGCGAAGGCGCCTTCCGGCTGCCGCCCACCCGCGTCGAGGCCATGTACGCGCCGGAAATGTTCGGCGAGACGCCCAACACGGTGTTCGAGGTGGTGCGCTGAGAGGCGCTCTCGCCCGGCCGGGGCTCAGAACGTGAGAGTTATTTTGAAGCGACCGCCAACGTGACCGTCATTCCCGCGAAAGCGGGAATCCAGATTGTTCATCGGATTGTTTTTCAAGGCAGTCAACCTACGAACTGGATTCCCGCCTTCGCGGGAATGACGGATTTGTTGGACACGGTAATTCGTGGTCGACCCCTCAGCCCCGGTCGCGCCAGACCAGCAAGCCCTGGGTGTTGAGTTCGACGTCGTTTTCCAGCAGCGCCTTGCAGGTGGCGTCGTCGAGCGTGCAGCCGTGCGCGCGCAGGCGGCGCAGCAGGGCGGCTTCCACCGCAGCCCGCAGCCAGGCCACGCGTTCCTGCCCGGCGCCGGGCGCGGCGCGCGTCAGTTCCACGAGTTCGTCGATCTGCGCGTGCAGTTGCGTCGCCAGTTCCGCCAGGTTGCCCACCCGGCCGTAGTGCGTGAGGAAGGCCGCCTGGGCGCCGGTGGCCACCAGGCGGTCGATGGAGGCGTGCAGGGCCTCGGGCTCGAACTGCACCGGCGTGGTGGTGGGGAAGATGAAGGGGCGTGGGTTTGCGTGGTCGCCCACGTCGAATTCCCGGTAGGAGATGCCGAAGGTGTCGCCGGTGAACAGGCTGTTGCTGCGACTGTCGTGGATGCAGTAGTGGTGGCGGGCGTGGCCGGGGGTGTCGAGGAAGCTCAGACTGCGGCCGCGGAAATCGAGCTGGAAGCCCTCGCCGGCCTCGATCACCCGTTCCGCCGGCGCCGGCACGATGTCGCCATAGTGGGCGAAGAAATGCTCGCGGCCATAGACCGCGATGGAACCCGCCACCAGCTTGGCCGGGTCGATCATGTGGCGGGCGCCCTTGGGATGCACCACCAGGCGGGCGTTGGGGCAGTTCTGCAGCAGGGCGCCGGC
>VGVT01000055.1 GCA_016873935.1 Betaproteobacteria bacterium
GCAATTGCTTGCGTATGTCGGCTTCGGCGTTGCGGAACATGCCTTGCACCGCCTTGTTCATGTAGATGATGTTGCGACCGTTGTCCGCCATCATGACGTTGGCCGAGACGTTGTCCAGGGCGATCTTCACCCGAAGGCTGTCGTTGGCCACGCGTTTCGCCTCGGCCACGTCGTAGCCCAGGCGGATGTACATGGATTTGAAGGCGTCGGCGGCGACGCCGATTTCATCATCCCGCTCCTTGTTGGTGGCGAGGCTGAAATTGCCGCGCGAAATCTCGATCATCTGTCCCGCCAGCCGGCGCAGCGGCGGCACCACGGCGCGATACAGCAGCCAGCCCAGCAGGGCCACCGACAGCAGGCCGGTGATCATGGAGACCAGACTGATGTTGCGCACGTGCTGATAGGTATCTTCCGACTCGGCATAGGTGATGGCGCTCACCCGCATCTGCATGTCGAAGACTTCGCCGACCTTGACCGTCAGGGGATCGATATCCCGGTACAACGGGCCGATCTCAGCGCTCAAGCGGCCCGTGACGTTGCCCTGCAAGCCGCCGACCAGGGCGGCGACCCTGGCCGTGGCGGCGTCGGCTTTCTCCATCAGGGGCGCGGTTTCCGCCACCATTGGTTTCACCAGCTCGCTGGTCTCGGCGCCGGCGTAGGGCGACCACAAGGTCTTGGCGCCCTCCTGGGCTTCGGCGATGCTCTTCACCGCCTCCTCGGCGGTGATGAGGCCGGCATTGGCCTTGTTCACGGCATCGATGACATTGACGGCGTAGTAATCCGACACGCCTTTCAGTTGCTTCAGCGGCACCACCCGCTCGGCGTAGACCGTGCGCAGCCCCTGGCTGGTCTGCTCCAGGCCGCGCAGGCCCATGAAGCCGAGCTGGGCCACCATGGCCAGCACCACCACCAGCAGGGCGATGATCTGGGTACGGATGCGCAGGTTGCCGAGCTTGCGTGTGAGCCTGGCCCAGGGCGTGGTCTTGATGACCTGCCCTTCGCGCACCGCGACGCGGCCGGCGCGGCCTTCGCGGATCGCCTTGTAGAGGGATTCGGCGGCTTCGACGTCGCCGCGGGAAGGCCGGCTGCGCACCGAGAGGTAGCCGACGATCTGGCCGTTTTCCCATTCCGGCGTGGCGTTGGCCAGCACCCAGTAATGGTCGCCGTTCTTGCAGCGGTTCTTGACCAGGCCGCTCCAGGGCTTGCCCGCTGCCAGCGTCTCCCAGAGATCCTGGAAGGCGGCCGGCGGCATGTCGGGATGGCGCACGATGTTGTGCGGCGCGCCGAGCAGTTCCGCCTCGCTGAAGCCGCTGATCTCCAGGAAGGCGCGGTTGACGTAGGTGATCACCCCGCGCGGGTCGGTGCGCGAGACGATGAATTCCCCTTCGGGCAGATGGCGTTCCACGCCGGTGACGGGCAGGTTGGTGCGCATGTTCGGGTCTCCTCGGCAGGGGGCTCTGTAGGCGGATTAGGCGGCGGCGGTTTCCACCAGAGCCATTTCCTGGCTGGTCATGAGTTGTTCGATATCCACCATGATGATCATGCGTTCCTCCACCGTGCCCAGGCCCAGGATATAGCGGGTATCCAGAATGGAACCGAACTCCGGCGCCGGGTGCAGGCTCGCCGAATCGAGCTGGATGACGTCGGAGACGCCGTCGACGACGATGCCCATGACCCGCTTGCCGATGTTGAGGATGATGACCACGGTGAACTGGTCGTAGCCGGGCTCACCCAGGTTGAACTTGATGCGCAGGTCGACGATGGGGACGATGACGCCACGCAGGTTGATGACGCCCTTGATGAAGGCGGGCGAGTTGGCGATCCGCGTGACCGCCTCGTAGCCGCGGATTTCCTGCACCTTGAGGATGTCGATGCCGTACTCCTCCCGGCCCAGGGTGAAGGTCAGGTATTCTCCCGAGGCCGGCACGCCGCTGCTGTCCACGATGTCCATGCTTGCTCCTTGGAACCTATTACAGTAGGAATCACGCCGCGCGCCGCTTGGCGTTGGCCAGGCCCAGGCGGATGACGGCGGCTACGTCGAGGATCATGGCGACGCGGCCATCGCCCATGATGGTGGCGCCGGACATGCCCGGCACCTTGCGGTAGTTGGCTTCCAGGCTCTTGATGACGACTTGGTGCTGGCCCAGCAGTTCGTCGACGAAGAGGGCCGCCTTGCCTTCCTCGCCTTCCACCACCACCAGGATCCCCTTGGTGATGTCCTCGACGCCGGCCAGGCCGAACACCTCGGACAGGGGGATGAAGGGCAGATAATCGCCGCGGATGTGCACCATGCGGGAATCGCCGGCCAGGGTGCGGATGTCGTCCAGGCGGGGTTGCAGGGATTCCACCACGGTGGTGATGGGCACGATGAAGGTCTCGCCGCCGACGCCCACCGACATGCCGTCGAGGATGGCCAGGGTCAGCGGCAGGCGGATGACGGTGCGGGTACCGAAGCCCGGCGAGGATTCCAGTTCCACCTTGCCGCCCAGGCCCTCGATGTTGCGCTTCACCACGTCCATGCCGACGCCGCGTCCGGAGACGTCGGTGACCACCTCGGCGGTGGAGAAGCCGGGCGCGAAGATGAGTTGCCAGACCTCGTGGTCGGAGATCGAATCGCTCACCGGCAGGCCGCGTTCCTTGGCTTTCTCGAGGATTCGTGCCCGGTTCAGGCCGCCGCCGTCGTCCATCACCTCGATGACCACCGCGCCGCCCTGGTGGGAAGCCTTCAGGGTCAGGGTGCCCTTCGGGTTCTTGCCGGCGGCGACGCGTTTCTCCGGGATCTCGATGCCGTGGTCCAGGCTGTTGCGGACCAGGTGGGTGAGCGGATCGGTGATCTTCTCGATGAGGCCCTTGTCCAGCTCGGTGTTCTCGCCGATGGTCTTCATCTCCACCTGCTTGTTCAGCTTGCCGGCGAGGTCGCGCACCACGCGCGGGAAGCGCGAGAACACCATGCTCATCGGCAGCATGCGGATGGACATCACCGATTCCTGCAGGTCGCGGGTGTTGCGCGACAGCAGATCGATGCCGGCCAGCAGCTTTTCCGCCTGGATCGGATCCAGGTTGCCGGCGGTTTCCGACAGCATGGCCTGGGTGATGACGAGTTCGCCGACCAGGTTGATGAGCTGGTCCACCTTTTCCACGGAAACGCGGATGCTGGTGTCGGCGCCGGCGGCGGCGGCGGTCTTGTCGTTGTCCCGGCGGCCGGACTTGGCGACTTCGACGCTGGGATGGTCGGACAGGCGACGCCCGGGCGATGTGGGCGTTGTCGCCGCGGGAGCGGCCGCAGGCCGGCTCAGGCGTTCGGCGCCCGGGGCATTGTCGAACACGCCGAGTCCGCCCGGGGCATCGACGAACAGGCCGTAGCCCGGCCCCTCGATCGCCGCCGGACTGTCGCCCGGCGCCACATCACGGTTGGGCAGGGCTTCGGGTCGGCCCGGTGCGTCCTCGAACAGGCCGAAGCCCGCATCCTCCTCGTGCTTCTCGCTGGCGGGCGCGGCCGGCGCGTCGTCGAAGAAGCCATAGGCCGCTGTGGCGTCGGCTGCCGGCGCGGGTTCCTCGCTGAAAAGACCGTAGGCCTCCTGCGCGGCGGGGGCGGCTTCCTCGAACAGTCCATAGGCGGCTTCGCCGCCCACGGCGGGAGTCAGGGCGATTTCCTCCGGGCCGACATAGAAGGCGAGGGCATCGCGTAATTCGGCATCGCTCCTGGCCGTGGTCAGGCGTGCATCGAGCAGGCCATTGGCGGCGTCCGGCCGGTGGCGAAGATCCACCGCGGCGATTTCCGCCAGCGCGGCCAGCAGGTTGTCGACCTCGGCTTCGGAGGCGGCCAGATCGGGCGGGAACAGGCAGACCAGATTCAGCTCACGCGCCGATTCGGCGGGCGCCGACGCCGCGGTCGCGGTCGCGGCGCTGTCGCCGTGCGCCAGTTGCGTCAGGCGGGCGCTGATCTCGCGGATGTCGCCACCGTCCACTTCCGGCCCGCCCTGATGGTGTTCCAGTTGGCCGCGCAGCACGTCGCCGGCCGCCAGGAAGGCGTCGACCATGTCCGGGCGCAGCGCCAGTTCCTCCTTGCGCAGGCGGTCGAGCAGTCCCTCGAGGACATGGGTCACCTCGGTCATGTCGGTGAAACCGAAGGTGCCGCTGCCACCCTTGATGGAATGGGCGGCGCGGAAGATGGCGTTGAGATCCTCCAGGGACGGGTTGTCGACGTCCAGGTTGAGCAGCAGGTTTTCCATGTTCGCCAGATGCTCCGAGGTCTCCTCGAAGAACACCTGGTAGAACTGGCTCATGTCGATGCTCATGGCATCTCCCCCGGGCAGGGTGCTGGACACAAGGCTGGCATCACGCGGACGGCTCGCAGCGGGCCGGGCTCAGCCGATGACCTTTTTCACCACTTCCAGCAGCTTCTGCGGGTCGAAGGGCTTCACCAGCCAGCCGGTCGCGCCCGCCGCCTTGCCCGCCGCCTTCATGGCGTCGGAGGACTCGGTGGTGAGCATCAGGATCGGCGTGGCGCGGTATTGGGGCAGGCCGCGCAGGGCCTTGATCAGGGAGAGGCCATCCATCTTCGGCATGTTCTGGTCGGTCAGCACCAGATTGGCCTGCTTGCCCTTGGCCTTGTTGAGGCCATCCTCCCCGTCCACCGCCTCGACCACCTCGTAGCCCGCGCTCTTCAGGGTGAAGGCCACCATCTGCCTGATGGAGGCGGAATCATCCACGGTGAGAACGATCTTTCCCATTTCTCTTCCTCTCGATTTCAGAACAGTTCGACGTCGCCTGAACTCAGGTTCTTCTGTTTGACAGGCTGAGGCCGGCTTTCCACCAGTTCCGCCAAGGCTTGGAGTCGTTCCCTGGCGCGGCGGATGCCGCTTTCCAGGTCGCGTTCCTCATGCACGCTGGCGGCCAGCTCTCGCGCGATGCGCGCGCCGCTCTCGATGCGGCCCCGCGTATGCCCGATCAACTGGCTGGTCATGTCCTGGAACTGCAGACTGGTGACCGCCGTGTTGACGCCCTGCGCGACTTGCTCGGCATGTGTGTTGATGGCATGCGCGGACTGGGTCATGGACTGGTTGATGTTGGCGATGCGCAGCATGGTGTCGTGCACGCGCTGCTTCGATTCCAGGGCGAAGTTCATGTCCATCGACGCCACCGCGTAGATGGAGGTATGAGCGTCGGCAAGGGAGGCATGCACTCCGTCCATGTTGTCGCGGATCTGCTGGGAGAACAGGTTGGTGCGTTGCGACAACGCGCGCACCTCGTCCGCGACCACTGCGAAGCCGCGGCCGGCCTCGCCCGCACGGGCGGCCTCGATTGCGGCATTGAGGGCGAGCAGGTTGGTCTGCTTGGAGATGGATTCGATCTCGCCGAGGATGCCGGTGATGGCGTTCACCTTCTTGTCGATGGCATCCATGGTCTCCACCAGACTCATGGCGATCTTGCTGGTGTTCAGGGTGTTGTCGACGAAGGCTTCCATGGTTTTCGATGTGTCCATGACGAAGTCCGCGAAGCTGGTGCCATTCGCCTGCTGGTCACTGTCGGTCATGCTGTGGATGATGGACAGCGCCAGATCGCGCTGGGCCTGGATATGCGTGTTCATATCACCGAAACTCGCGACGAGCTGGTCGATGGCTTGGCGCAGCAGATCGTTGACCCGGGCGAGTTCACCCAGACTGACGTCCTGCCGGGCTTGCACGACACGTGCCTGATCCGCCATGAGGGCATCCACCTCCGAGCGCAGGCTGAGGGACGCCGCCGCCGTCCGGCCGGCGGGATCCGTACCCGCGGCGTCCTGCGCGCGGCCCAGCCAAGCGAGCGTGGCGGCGCCCAGCATGACGCCGACCACCCCCCAGGCCGGCCCGGCGAACCATACGACTGCGCTGACGAGGAGGGCCTCAAGCAGGATAAACAAGGTGAAACGGGTTGCTTTCAATTTGGTCTCTGCTTCCACCCACGAATGGGTTGTGTGGCATCTCACGGCATAACGGCGCCGAGCACGAAAACTTTAGGCGATTCGATGCGTTTCGCCGGGCAAAAAAAGGCCGGCTTGCGCCGGCCTGAAAGGGCTGAAAGAAGGGTCTCAGTGGGCGCTGGCCTCGGCCAGCAGCTTTTGCAGCTCACCCGTCTGGAAAAGGTCGCGCATGATGTCCGAGCCGCCCACCAGCTGGCCCTTGACGTAGAGCTGCGGGAAGGTCGGCCAGTTGGCGTAGGTTTTCAGGCCCTCGCGCAATTCCGCGCTCTCCAGCACGTTCACCGCGAGGAAATTGGTCAGGCCGCAGGCCTTGAGGATGTTGGCGGCGTTCGCCGAGAAGCCGCACTGGGGAAACTGTGGCGTGCCCTTCATGTAGAGCACGACCGGGTTATCACTGACCTGTTGGTGGATGAGGGTATGGGCGTCCATGGCAAGTTCAAAGTTGACAATATTGGTCGGGAATTATACGTCCCGCGCGGCGTGCGTCAAGGCCGCCGCGCGAGCGTGCGCCGAACTGGGTCGGAGCGCGTGAACTCGGTAACATGCGCGTTCCCCGATTCAAGGAAAGACCCGACCATGGCCCTGCTGCCCTTCGCCGAAGCCAAGTCCGCCCTGCTGGCGTCCGCCCGCGTCATGGCCGACGTCGAGGAAGTGGATCTGGCGGATGCCTTCGGCCGCGTGTTGGCGGCCGACCTGGTTTCGCCGATGACCGTACCGCCCTTTTCCAACGCCGCCATGGACGGCTATGCCCTGCGCGCGGCGGACGCCGCCGGACCCGGCGCCCGCCTGCCGGTCAGCCAGCGCATCGCCGCCGGCGATGTGCCGTCGCCGCTGGCCACGGGCAGCGCAGCGCGCATCTTCACCGGCGCCCAGGTGCCGGAAGGTGCCGACAGCGTGGTGATGCAGGAGGATTGCGAGGCCGATGGCGACGCGGTGATCGTGCGGCAGCCGCCGGTGCCCGGTCAGCACGTGCGCCTGCGAGGGTCCGACCTGACGCAGGGCAAGACCCTGCTCACCGCAGGCAGCCGCTTGTCCGCCGCCGGCCTGGGGCTGGTGGCCTCGGTCGGCATCGGCCGGGTGCCGCTGTTCCGCCGCCTGAAGGCCGCCATCTTCTTTACCGGCAGCGAGCTGGTGATGCCCGGCCAGCCCTTGCCCGCCGGCCATATCTACAACTCCAACCGCTATGTGATGCGCGGCTTCCTCGGCGACCTGGGGGTGGACATCCTCGACCTCGGCATCGTCGCCGACGACCGCGCGGCGACGCGCGCGGCCCTGCGCCGCGCCGCCGCCGAGGCGGACCTCATCCTGACCAGCGGCGGCATGTCGGTGGGCGAGGAGGATCACGTCATCGACGCGGTGAAGGCCGAAGGCCACATCGATGTCTGGAAGATCGCCGCCAAGCCCGGCAAGCCCCTGGCCTTCGGCGCGGTCGTCGCGGACGCACGGGAAACCGCCTTCATCGGCCTGCCGGGCAACCCGGTCGCGGTGTGGTCCAGTCTCTTGACCCTGGTCGCGCCCTACATCCGGCGTTGCCAGGGCCTCACCCGCATCGAGCCCGAGCGCCAGCGCCTGCGCGCCGATTTCGGCTACACCCTGAAGGGCAACCGCCTGGAGTTCGTGCGTGTGCGGCGCAACGAGCGGGGTGGCCTGGATCTCTATCCCACCCAGGATTCGGCGGTGATTTCCTCGGCGGCATGGGCGGACGGCGTCGCCCTCATCCCCGCCGGCGCCACCATCCTGCCCGGCGACGTGGTGGAGTACCTGCCGGGACCCGGCTGGACCCCCTGAGGAGCAGCGCACAAGCCCAAGCCGGTGGGGGCCTGGCTTAGTCGATTTGTTGCAGTGCATCACCGAGATCGGTGACAATAAGCCATTGAATTCAAATGGCAAGGAGCCGGCGATGAAGCGGGTGGTATTCAACCAGAAGGGCGGTGTGGGCAAGTCCACCATCGCCTGCAATCTGGCCGCCATCGGCGCCGCGCGCGGCCGCCACAGCCTGGTGGTCGACCTCGATCCGCAGGGTAACGCCAGCCACTACCTGCTGGGGTCGGCCGCCACGCCGCCGGCACTGAGCCTGGCGGACTTGTTCGATCAACTCCTCAATTTCAAGCTGCGGCCACGCAGGATTGCCGAATTCGCCGCCGCCACGCCCTTCGACAAGCTCTGGCTGCTGCCCTCGCATCCCGATCTGGAGGAGCTGGGACCCAAGCTGGAATCGCGCTACAAGATCTACAAGCTGAAGGAGGCCCTGGCGGAACTGGGCGAGTTCGATGACATCTGGATCGACACTCCGCCCGCCTTCAATTTCTTCACCCGTTCGGCCCTGATCGCCGCCGACCGCTGCCTGATCCCCTTCGACTGTGACAGCTTCGCGCGCAAGGCCATCTACGCCCTGATGGGCAACGTCGACGAAATCCGCGCCGACCACAACCGTGAACTGCGCGTCGAGGGCATCGTCGTGAACCAGTACATGGCCCGCTCCCGGCTGCCGCAACGGGTGGTGGCGGAACTGCTGGAGGAGGGACTGCCGGTGCTGCCCAGGCACCTTTCCGCCTCGGTCAAGATCAAGGAATCGCACGAGGCCTGCCGGCCCCTCATCCACCTGCTGCCCGGCCACAAGCTGACGCGCGAGTACGTCGAGCTCTACGAGTCTTTGCCGGGCTGATGGGTCAATGTCTTGGGGGACATCGCCCGGATGGCTTGGGAGCGGCCTTTTGCGCCCTTCAGAGTAGGGTCGCGATGCTGCGCCCGGAGATCGCCGTCACGCGGCATGCAAGGTAGGTCGGCCACAAACCGGGCAACCCGGATCCCGGGGTACCTTCACGGCCTGCCATTCCATGCTGCCGGCATCGATCAGCACCAGCCTGCCCGTCAGCGGGCTGGGCGCGCCGAGCAGCAGGCGGATGGCCTCGCCGGCCTGTAAAGTGCCCACCATGCCGGTCAGCGGGGCGAACACGCCCATGGTCGCGCAGCGCTCCTCGTCCTCGGCGGCGGTGTCCGGGAACAGGCAGTGGTAGCAGGGCGAGTCGTCGCGGCGCGGGTCGAATACGGCGAGCTGGCCGGCGAAGCGGATGGCGGCGCCGCTCACCAGAGGTTTCCTCAGGCGCACGCAGGCCCGGTTCACCGCGTGGCGGGTGGCGAAGTTGTCGCAGGCATCCACCACCACGTCGGCGGCGGCCACCAGCTCCATCAGCTCTTCCGCGAAGACCCGGTGTTCGATAGGCATCACCCGGCAGTCCGGGTTGATCTCGGCCAGCGCGCGGCGCGCGGATTCCGCCTTGTTGACGCCCACCGTGGCTTCCCGGTGCACGATCTGGCGCTGCAGATTGGTGAGGTCGACGTGGTCGCCGTCGCAGATCGTCAGCCGCCCCACCCCGGCGGCGGCCAGATAAAGCGCGGCGGGTGAACCCAGGCCGCCGGCGCCAATGAGCAGCACGTGGCCGGCGAGGAGTTTTTCCTGCCCGGCCAGATCGATCTGGGGCAGCAGGATGTGGCGGCTGTAGCGGATGAGCTGGCGGTCGTCCATGACCCTCCTCGGGCATGCAAGGCGGCGGGGGCGTCCATCCTAACCGTTCATGGCCGATAGGCCACCCCCGCCAATGCAAACGGTGGCCCGGGCCATGACGGTTCTCTCACCCCCAGCCCCCGCTCCGCGCCCCACGGCCGGCGATGCATCGCCGGCCGGCTGCGGGCGGAATGCTGTGCATTCCGAATTCCCCTCTCGCCTCGCCCGCGAAGAGGCGAGCGCCGGGATCGGCTGCGCCGATGTGCACGGAAATCCTTGCCCGGTTATCGGGCTGCATGGCGGGAATACAGTCGCGCGCGCAAAAACCCGTTTGACAACCAGGATTTGATTTAATACATTGACATCTGAAATGCGTTTGTGCGTTTCATGTTGAATCCCCCCCTGGTTACTCTGAGCCATCGGGTTGCCAGGCCGGGATTGTTGGTCGCGCATCTGCACCGGTGCGACTGACATCCTCCTCCTCTCTTATCCCCGGCCACGCGCCGGGGTTTTTTTTTCGCCGGCCGGTCGGGAGAATGAGGCCATGCCCGCCACCCTGATCCCCGCAGCCCGAGCCTTTCTGGCCCACGCGGGCGCGCGTGCGCCGGATTTTTCCGGCTGTCTGGTGCTGGTGCCGCACCCGCATGCCGGCGTCGCCTTTCGTCGCGCCCTGGGCGAGGTCCTGCCGGGCCGGCATGTTCTGCCGCCGCGTCTGGCCACCCTTACGGAACTGGCGGAGCAGGCCGCCGCCGACATCCGGGTGGAGCCCGACAGCCTGCGCCTGGCGCAACTGCGCGATTTCCTCGACCGCCTCGGACAGGTGCCGCGCGCGGCGCTCTGGGATGCCGCGCGCGAACTGCTCGACCTGCTTGACGAGCTGGACAGCGCCGACAGCGACGAGACCGCTCTCGCGCGCCTGCCCGAGTCCACCAACCGCCACCTGTCCCTGGAAGCGGAAATCGTCCGCCAGGTTTGGCGGGCGCTGCGTGCCAGCGGCGCGCCGGGTCGTGCGCTGGTGCGCGCCCGCGCGCTGCGGCGTCTGGCGGAGGGCGCCGAGCGGCCGCTCTACGTGCTCGGCCGCCTGCCGACGCGCGGCGCCGAGCGGGCCTGTCTGCAGGACTGGCAGCGGCGCGCCGGGCTGGTGGAATTGCCGACACCGGCGGACGACGCGGCCTGCGCGGCCCTGCTGGCCGCGGCCTGGGATGCGCGCGAGCCAGCCCTGGCCGAACGCGCCCGCGATTTCGCGGCGCGGTACCCGCGCAGCCCGCTGTCGCCGGGGAAAACCCTGCTCCCCGCGCCGGGCCTGGAAGCCGCCGCGCGCGCGGCCGAGGAACTGGTTCTGCGCTGGCTCGCCGACGGCCTGCGCGATATCGCCCTGGTGGCCGAGGACCGGCTCATGGCGCGCCGCCTGCGCGCCCTGCTGGAGCGACACGGCATCCTGACGCAGGACGAAACCGGCTGGGCGTTCGCCACCGCCTCCGCCAGCCATCTTCCGGAGGCCTGGCTCAGGCTGCTCACCGCGGACGCCTGGTTTCGCGACCTACTGGACTTGCTTAAGTCCCCCTACGTCTTCGCCGATGCCGGCGAACTCCGCGAGCGCGCCGTGCACGAGCTGGACGCGGCGTTTCGCCGGCATGGCGCGCCGGACGGCCTGGCCGGCCACCTCGAACTGGCCCGGCGCGAAGGCCTGCACGCGGCGCTGCCGCTGTTGCGGCGCATCGATGCGGCCATCCGCGCCTTCGGACGCGGCCGCCAGACGCTGGGGGAATGGACCCTCCGCCTGCTCGCCGCCTTGCGCGCCCTGGCCGCCGAGGAAGCGCTGTGCGCCGACCCGGTGGGTCGGCAACTGTGGTCGTTGCTGGAGACCCTGGCGCGCGAGGGCGCCGCGCATCGCACCCGCTATGCCCTCGCCGACTGGCGGCGCTGGCTGTTCCACTATCTGGAAGAGTCCACCTTCCTGGACGGCACGGTGGCCAGCCCCGTGCGCCTGACCCATCTGGCCGCTGCGCACACCCGCGACTGGCAGGGCGTCATCGTCCTCGGCGCGGGCGCCGCGCATCTGCCGGGGGTGCCGTCCGCCGCCCTGTTCAACGACGCCACCCGCCTGCAACTCGGCCTGCCCGCGGCGGCGGAGCGGGAACTCGAACTGCGCGCCGCGCTCGGCGACGTCCTCGCCCGCGCCCCCCGCGTGGCCCTGATCTGGCAGAGCGAACGCGACGGCGACCCGGCGCCGCTGTCGCCCTGGCTGGTGCATCTGGATGCCTTCCAGCGCGCGGCCTGGGATGAAGCCTGGTTGACCCCGGCACCGTCGCGCCACCCGGCGGGCGGATTGGCCGGAACCCGGCAAGCAGAACCGTATCCGGCCCCCGGCGCGCCGGCCGTGCCCGCGCGCATGAGCGTGAGCGCCTGGCAGAGTCTGGTGGCCTGTCCGTATCAATTCTTCGCCCGCCATGTGCTCAGGCTCAATGAGCGGGACGAGGTACCGGAGGAAATGGACAAGGCCGACTACGGCAGCCTGGTGCACCGCATCCTGGCGCGCTTTCACGAAAGCCGGCCGGTGCTGGGCGACGCCACCCCCGAAGAACTGGTCCTGGTCCTCAGCGAACTCTCCCGCGCCGTCTTCGCCCCGGCGGAGGCCGCCAGCTACCTGGCCCTGGCCTGGCGCCTGCGCTGGGAGCGGCACATTGCCGCCTACGTCGACTGGGCGTTGCAGCGCGAGCGCGAGGGCTATCGCTTCGGCACCGCGGAAGCGCCGCTGGCCCGGGAGGTGACCTGGGGCGAAGCCGGCGTCACGCAACTGCATGGCCGCGCCGATCGCCTCGATGACCGCCCGGACGGCACGGCCCTACTCGACTACAAGACCCAGTCCCGGCAGACCCTGAAGCGCAAGCTGGACTCCGTCGGCGAGGATGTCCAGTTGCCCGCCTACGCCTGGCTTGCCGGCGCTGTCGAGGCGGGCTTCGTCAGCGTGGATGTTGACAAGGTGGAAACCCTGACCTGGCCGGAGGACCTGGCGACAGCCGCCGAAACCGAATCCGCCCGCCTGCGCGCCACCCTCGCCGACTTGGCGGCGGGCGCCCCGCTGCCCGCCCAGGGCGCTCCCGAAACCTGTGCCTGGTGTGAAATGCGCGGCCTCTGCAGGATCGAGCATCGGGACTCGTCTCAGGCATAATCGCCCGGCTTGTCGGCGGCAGCCCGGCGGCACCCACCGAAGGAGACACTGCACAATGAAGATCGAAACCATCGCCGTGCATGGCGGCTACAGCCCGGAACCCACCACCAAGGCGGTGGCGACGCCCATCTACCAGACCACGTCCTACGCCTTCGATTCCACCCAGCACGGCGCCGACCTGTTCGACCTGAAGGTGGCGGGCAACATCTACACCCGCATCATGAACCCCACCACCGACGTGCTGGAAAAGCGCGTGGCGGAGATGGAAGGGGGCATCGCCGGCCTGGCCCTGGCCTCGGGCATGGCGGCCATCACCTACGCCATCATGACCATCGCCGAAGCGGGCGACAACATCGTCACCAGCTCCACCCTCTACGGCGGCACCTACAACCTGTTCGCCCACACCCTGCCCCGCTACGGCATCGAAGTGCGCTTCGCCGACTACCGGCAGCCGGACAGCTTCGCCAAGCTCATCGACAACCGCACCAAGGCCCTCTTCTGCGAGTCCGTGGGCAACCCCCTGGGCAACGTCACCGACTTCGAGAAACTGGCGGAGCTGGCCCACGCCAACGGCATCCCCCTCATCGTCGACAACACCGTGCCCACGCCTTACCTGTGCCGGCCCTTCGAGCACGGCGCCGACATCGTCGTGCACGCGCTGACCAAGTACCTGGGCGGCCACGGCAACAGTATCGGCGGCTGCATCGTCGATTCCGGCAAGTTCCCCTGGGCCGAGCACAAGGTCCGCTTCGCCCGCCTGAACGAGCCCGACATCTCCTACCACGGCGTGGTCTACACCGAGGCCCTGGGCCCGGCGGCCTACATCGGCCGCGCCCGGGTCGTGCCCCTGCGCAACATGGGCGCCGCCATCAGCCCGTTCAACAGCTTCCTCATCCTGCAAGGCATCGAGACCCTGCACCTGCGCATGGACCGCATCTGCGAGAACGCCCTGGCGGTGGCCAGGCTGCTGCAGAAACACCCCCAGGTGTCCTGGGTCAACTACGCCGGCCTGCCCGAGCACAAGGACCACGCCCTGGTGCAGAAGTACATGGGCGGCAAGGCCTCTGGCATCGTCTCCTTCGGCATCAAGGGTGGCCGCGAGGCGGGCGCCAGGTTCATCGACGCCCTCAAGCTGGTGGTGCGCCTGGTCAACATCGGCGACGCCAAGAGCCTGGCCTGCCACCCGGCCACCACCACCCACCGGCAACTGTCGCCCGAGGAACTGGCCAAGGCCGGCGTCTCCGAAGACCTGGTGCGCCTGTCCATCGGCATCGAGCACATCGACGACCTCATGGAAGACATTGAGCAGGCGCTGGCGGCGGCGAAGTAGTTAGCCCCATCCGCACACAACAAACCCGGCCGCGGCCGGGTTTTTTCATTGATCAGACCCTATCGGGTTCTGTCAAATTGATAGGTGCACCTGGCTGGTTTTCGGCCACTGCCGACCGTGGGCCTGAGGTCATTGTGGGGCGGCAATGCGCCGGATACTGGCTGTTCAACTGCCGAGGCAGGTCAATGACCGCTCACCACTTCGGGCTACTGCCGGACCCGACCCCTTGCTGTCATTAGCTCACCGCAGCTCTTCAGGGCGGTTATACGATTTAGACCTGCCAATGACAACATTGGTCATTACTTACTTTGACGCAGCGAACTCGAAATCCCTCAACACCCGGCGCGCCTTTAAGTAGCCGGCCAGCAGGGCGTTGGGCGTGTTGAGTAAGAAGTCGCGGGTGGAGTAGTGGCGGGTCATGCGGCCTCCGGGGAAAAACTCAAGATGATTACTGGCTTCGTCTGGACATTGATATACACTTATTCGCTTTGTTGGTATTAGACCAGCATCCTGTCGCAGCAGCCAGAAACGAACCACTACAAGGCATTCCCATGATGACCATCACATCATCAGCAGTACCGAGGGTGTAAGAATTTTTGTGTAAACGGTCCCCCGGCAGGAAACTGCCGCATTGCCAGGAGCGATGATGACCGTACTGAAGCACGATGTACCCCCCGAGCTGATAGATAGCCTGTTAGCGAATT
>VGVT01000056.1 GCA_016873935.1 Betaproteobacteria bacterium
GCCCGCACGCCAGCGGCCCTGCGGGTTGAGGCCAGGAACGGCGTCTGCGGCGTTGCGGCGCTTGGCCATGGAATGACCATGGCCGGCGCGTCGCGCCTTGCATCCATCCGTTCCTGGTCTCAACGCGGGGCATGATCCCTGCTGAAATAGGCTCTTACAACGCCGCCCGCCGATCACCCCGCCGGAATCCCGGCAGTTCGGCGGTCAACCCGCGGCCGAGGGCGATGGCCTTGAACAGCTCCCCCATTTCCGAGGGTTGCAGCAAGCGCTGGACCGCGGAGGCGGCGCGCAGATAAGGCGGCGTCATCGGTTCCATTTCCAGCATCAGTTCCAGGATGCCGGCGTCCATGAGGAAATTGGCCTGGCTGGTATAGCCCAGCAGATCGAGGCCGGCCTCCTGGCCCGCGCGCGCCACGGTGCTGAAATCGACGTGCGCGGTGAGGTCGGCCAGACCCGGCAGGAAGAAGGGATCGTCCAGCGCATGCTGGCGGTAATGCGCGCGCAGGGTGCCCATGTGGCGTTGCGGGTGGTAGTACTCGGCGCGCGGATAGCCGTAGTCCAGGAACAGCAGCAGGCCGCACTCCAGGCGGTCCGCCAGGCTGGCGACGAGAGCGGGAGCCGCGAGGTTCAGCTCGGAGAGGTATCCGCCTACGCGACGATCCGTCACCACGGGTAGTTCCGCCACGGCACTCGCCAGCGCAGGCGACGCGATGGGCCGGTCGGCCCAGGCGAGACCCACTTCCGTCCAGACCACCCCCCGCTCCAGCACCCCCTCCGCCGACCCATGCAGTAGGTGCACCGGCAGGGCATCCAGCACCTCGTTGCCGAGCACCACGCCGCGCAAACTTTCCGGCAGGGCATCGAGCCAGGCCACCCGCGGCAGCAGATGGGGAGCCTGTTCCGCCAGTAGTTGCCGCTGGCGCGCCCGCAAATCCGGGCTCACTTCAAGGATCAGATAGCGCTCCGGCAGGCTTTCCAGCCGTTCCAGTTGCAGCAGAACATCCAGGGCCAAGCGACCGCTGCCGGCGCCCAGCTCGAGCAGGTCGCCGCCGGTGCGGGCGAGAGCCTGGGCGGCCACGCGGGCCAGGGTGCGGCCGAACAGGGGGGTCAGTTCCGGCGCGGTGACGAAGTCCCCCGCCCCGCCGAACTTGGCCGCGCCACCGACGTAGTAGCCCAGGCCCGGCGCATAGAGCACCAGTTCCATGTAGCGGGCGAAGGAAATCCAGCCGCCGGACGCATCGAGCTCGCCGCGCACATGATCGAGCAAGCGCCCGCTGTGGGCCAGGGCCGCCGCGTCCGGCGCGGGCAGGGAAGACGGGGAGGATGGAGCGGGCATGATGGCTGTGCTAGGTTGTAGGCATGATAACGGAGCCGCCCCCCACTCCGCCCGTCGTCGCCATCCTCGGCGCCGGCCCCGCCGGCATGTCCTGCGCCAATGCCTGCCTGTCCTTCGGGCTCACGCCCGTGGTCATCGAACGGGATGACCATGCCGGCGGCGCCCAGCGCAGCAACTTCCATCCCAATCTGTGGATGCTGGGTGCTCCCGGCGAATCCGGCGAGGCGATGACACGGCGCATGGCCGAGCACTTCCGCAGCCTGCCGGTACACACGCTTTACCGCGCGGAAGTCGCGGCGGTGGAGCGTGAAAATGAACGATTCCACCTCCACCTGGAAGCCGGCGAGAGCCTGCGGGCGGACGCCATCGTCCTCGCCACCGGCCTGCGTCCGCGCGCCACGCCGGCCCTGGAAAAGCTGGCCGAGGCCTCGTCGCGGGTCCTCATCGGTCCGCTTTCCCCGGTCATCCGCGACGGCATCCGCGATACCGACGTGCTCATCCTCGGCGGTGCCGACAACGCCCTCGACCACGCCCTGTTCCTTGCGGAAAAGGGCAACCGCTGCGTCGTCTGCGCGCGCGGCGCCTTCTCGGCGCGGGCCGCCTTTCTCGACGCCTGCGCGCGCTGGCCCGGCATCGAACTGCGTCCCTCTTGCGCCACGCCCGAACTGATCCCGCTGCCAACCGGCATCCGCGCCGCATGGCCGGATGCGGTGCGCGACTTCGGCTGGCTGCTGGTGATGTACGGCTACCTCCCGAACACGGAGGTGCTGGACCGTTTCGTCCCCGCCTTGCGGCCCGCCCTGACCGCCGACGCCCATGTGCGGGTGGACGCCTGGCAACGCACCGGCGTGCCCGGCCTCTACGCTGCCGGCGACCTCACCGGCCCGCCGCAGCCCTCGGTGCCCACCGCCATCGCCCAGGGCCTGGCGGCGGCCCGCGCCATCGAGCGGGACCAGCGCGCCGCGAACTCTGGGCAATAATCGCGCGGCCGCTGCTGGCAGCTAGAATCCACGCATGCGACTGTTGTACTCGACGGCCTGGCTGCTCGCCCTGCCCCTGCTATTCCTATACCTGGTCTGGCGCGCCCTGCGCCAGCCTGACTATCTGCGGCATTGGCGCGAGCGGCTGGGCTGGGGGCCGAGGCGCGGCGCGCGGCCGCGCATCCTGGTGCACGCCGTTTCCGTGGGCGAGACGCGGGCGGCGGAACCGCTGGTCAAGGCGCTGCTTGGCCGTTACCCGGACCATGAAATCCTGCTCAGCCACATCACGCCCACCGGGCGCGCCACTGGCCGGGAGCTTTTCGCGGAGCGCGTGACGCAAACCTATCTGGCCTATGACTTCCCGCCCCTGGTGCGCCTCTTCCTCGCGCGAACGCAACCCAGCCTGTGCGTGGTCATGGAGACGGAGATCTGGCCCAATCTGTTTGCGGCCTGCGCGCGACTGGGCATCCCCGTGCTGCTGGTCAATGCGCGGCTGTCGGAGAAATCCGCGCGGGGCTACGGGCGCATCGCCCGTCTCGTCGGCCCGGCCCTGTCCAGCCTGAACGCCATCGCCGCGCAGACCGCCGCCGACGCGACGCGCCTCACGGCCCTGGGCGGCGACCACCGCATCGAGGTCACCGGCAACGTGAAGTTCGACGTCACGCCGCCGGAGAACACCGTCCAGAAAGCCGAGGCACTGCGCCACCTGTTCGCCGGCCGCTTCGTCTTCCTGGCCGCCAGCACGCGGGATGGCGAGGAGGCCTTGTTGCTGGACGCGCTGAAGCGGTTTGGCCTGGAAGATAGCCTGCTGGTGATAGTCCCGCGCCACCCGCAACGCTTCGAGGAAGTGGCGCGCATGATCGGGCAACGCGGGCTGCCCTGGGCGCGGCGCGGCGCCCCGGACATGGCGACCGAGCATATCCGTGTCTTCCTCGGCGACAGCATGGGCGAACTGGCCGCCTATTACGCCGCCGCCGATCTTGCCTATGTCGGCGGCAGCCTGCTGCCCTTCGGCGGACAGAACCTGATCGAGGCCGCGGCGGCGGGATGCCCGGCTCTCATCGGTCCGCATACCTGGAATTTCCTCGACGCCGCGGACCAGGCGGTGGCGGCGGGCTGCGCCCGGCGCGTGCGCGATGTGGACGACCTCGTCGCGGCGGTTGCGGAACTGCGACGCTCCCCCGAACGTCGCGCGGCGATGGCGGCGGCCGGCCTGCGCTTCAGCGCGGAAAACCGTGGCGCCACGCGACGGGTGATGGCCCTTATCGAAACCGCCCTGCATGGCGCCGTCGCCAAGAATCGCTGCGGCTGATCGCCGCATCGCGCTGGTAGACTCTACTCGCGCAGCAACGCGTCCAGCGATTTGAGATCGTTTTCGCCGAGGATACCTGCGGCGGCCTTCAGTCGAAGGCCTGCGAGCAGAGTGCCGTAGCGCGCAGCTGCAAGATCGCGCTGGGTGGAGAAATACTGCTGTTGAGCGTTCAACAGGTCGACCCGCGTGCGCACGCCCACCTCCAAGCCAAGCTTGGTGGACTTCAGTTGCGCCTCGCTGGAGACCAGGGCCTGCCCGAGGGCGCGGGTCTGGGCATCGCCGGACATCACACCGAGGAAGCCCTGGCGCGCGTCCAGGCGGGACTGGCGGCGCGCATCATCGAGGTCGTAGCGTGCCCTTTCCTGGTTGGCGACGGCCTCCCGTACGCGGGAATCAGTGGCGCCGCCTTCGAACAGGTTCCAGCCCAGGACCACGCCGATCTGGCTGCTGCGTGTGTCGATATCGGTGCCAGCAAGATTGGTGGAGGTGTTGCGGTTGTCGGCATAGCTTGCCTGAAGATCCACGGTGGGTAGATAGCCACCTCGCTGGCGCGCCACTTCGCGCCGCGCCAGCTCGAAGCTGGAACGAAAAGTCGCGACGCCGAGACTGTCCTCCTCGGCCTGCTTCACCCAGCTTTCCATGTTCGAGGGCTCCGGCAACGGCATCGCCGCGCCCTCGGCCAGTCTGGCCAGCCGCGGCGCCTCGCTGCCTATGATCTTTTCCAACGCGCGCCGCTTGATCTCCAAATCGTTCAGGGCGGCGATTTCCTGGGCGGTGGTGAGATCGAATCGGGCCTGCGCCTCGTGCGTGTCGGTGATGGTCGCGGCACCCACCTCGAAGCTCTTGCGCGCCTGCGCCAACTGCTCGGCGAAGGCCGCCTTCTGGGCCTGGGCGGTGGCCAAATTGTCCTCCGCCTGCAGCACGTCGAAATAAGCGCTGGCAGTGCGCAGCAGGACATCCTGTTCGGCCAGCCGCAGCTGCTGCTCGCCCAGCAGGACCTGGATCTTGGCCTGTTCGAAGGTCTCCAGGTTCTGTTTGCGGTACAACGGCTGCACCAGCAACAAGCGGTAGCCATAAGGCTCGGTGTTGGTCACCACCCCCGGACTGGCATCCGAGCGGCTGTCGAAGTAGCTGGCGGAAAGGGAAAGGTTGGGCAACAAGCCAGCCCGGCCCTGCGGCAGTCTTTCCCGGCTCGCCCGATAGGCCTCGCGCGCCGCGGCGAGCTTGGCGTCGTTGCTCCGGGCCAGGTTGTAGACCTCGCCCAGGTTCGCGCCGACCGCTGCCGGCGCCGCCAGCAAGGCGCCGGCGGCAAGCGCAAAGGCGGTGAGGAGGGTGCGTGGCATCTTCATCTCAGTACAAAGGCATGTGCGGATCGACTTCCTTGGCCCAGGCATCGACGCCCCCCGTCAGGTTGATCACCCCGGTGAAACCGTTGTGCTCCAGGAAACGCGCGACATGGAAGCTGCGCACGCCATGATGACAGATCACCACCATCTCGCGTCCAGGGTCCAGCTGGCCGAAGCGGCTGGGAATGCCCGACATGGGCAGGAGTTCCGAGCCCTCGATATGGCAACGTTCGAACTCCCAGGGTTCCCGCACGTCCAGCAAATAAGGTTTATCCCTGTGCGGGTCGTCGAGCCAGGCCTTGAGTTCGCGCGGGTGCAGATGGCGCATGCTCAGAGCCTGTGAAGAAATCGTAGCGAGCGGCCCGAGAGCAAGGCGGACGGAGCGCAGCGACGAGACATATCAAATAGATAGGCGAGAAGCGAGCACCGCCCAACGCAGCTATCGGGACGCGCAGTAGATTTATTCACAGGCTCTCAGAACGAAAAGCGCTCCGGCTCCAGCGCATGCCGCAGGGGCTGCACGCGCGTTTCGAACAGCCGGTCGGTGCGGTGCGTGCCGGCCGCCGTGAGGTAAACCAGGCTGGCGGACATGATGGGCCCCTCACCCAGCGGCGCGAACAGGCGTCCACCCGGGTTCAGGCGCTGCAAGTACGCCGCCGGCAGCAAAGGCGAGGAGCCGGTGAGGACGATGACGTCGAAGGCGCCATCCTCGGCCCAATCGCGCGCCGCGTCGCCGAGGCGGGTCTGGATGTTGGTGAGCCCATGCGCGCGAAACTTCTGCTCCGCCTGTTCCTTCAGGTCGGCATGCAGTTCGACCGTCACCACCACGCCCGCCTGGCTGGCCAGCAGGGCGGTGAAGTAGCCGCTGCCGGTGCCCACTTCCAGCACGCGCTCGTGCGGGCCGACATGCAGCGCCTGCAGCACCCTCGCCTCGATCTTCGGCGCCCACATGACCTCGTTGTGACCGATGGGAATTTCCATGTCGACGAAGGCCAGGGAACGGTAGACGGGAGGCACGTAATCCTCGCGGCGGACCTTGAAAAGCAGGTCCAGCACCTTCTGGTCGAGCACCTCCCAGGGCCGGATCTGCTGTTCCACCATGTTGAAGCGCGCCTGTTCGATATTCATGGGCCACATCCTTGTGTAAACCGGTTGCTTGCGGCAGGTATCCCGCGTCGACCGCATTTTACTCCATCTCCCCGGCCGGCCCGCTCGAACCCGGTCTGGCGCGGCAATTGCAGGCCTGCCCCGCCATCCGCGGGTAGAATCCGCCAGCCCATCCCCAGCCCCCGTTTCCTTCACCATGAGTTTCCTTTCCCGCCGGCATGCCCGCGCCTGCGCCACGGTCGAGATCAGCGAGCGCAACGGCGTTCGCTACCTGCATCTGGGCGGCCCGGCGGTGCAAAGCGCCATGCGCCTGAAGGACCCCTTCGCCCTGGAACTGGAATACACGCGCGCCATACTGGCCTTCCTGCTGTTCGTGCCGGAGCCGCGCGACATCGCCCTGATCGGCCTGGGCGGCGGCTCGCTCGCCAAGTACATGCATCGCCATCTGACCACCAGCCGGCTGACCGCCCTCGAAATCCATGCCGAAGTGGTGGCCGCCGCCCGCGGCTACTTCCTGCTGCCCCAGGATGACGAGCGTCTCAGCGTCCGCACCGAGGACGGCGCCGCATTCGTGCGGGCGCACCCGGACAGCCAGGACGTGCTGCTGGTGGACGGCTACGACGCCAAACGCATCGTCGAGGACCTGGCCAGCCCGGAGTTCTATCGCGCCTGCCATGCCATGCTGCGGCCGGGCGGCGTCGCCGCCTTCAACCTGTGGGGGTCGGACGCCTACTACCCGCGTTACCACGACCGCATCGCGCGCGCCTTCGGCGAGCACACCCTGCAACTGCCCGCCGAGAAAAAGGGCAACGTCATCGTCTTCGCCTTCCGCAAACCCCTGCCGGAGACCCGGCTGGAACACCTGGAGCGCTCGGCGGAAGGCCTGGAGGCCTTGCTGGGCCTGGAGTTTCCCGCTTTCGTCGCGCGCATGCGGCAATGGAATCCGGTCTCCGAGAACGCCTTCATCGTCTGAGCAGCTCCCGCGGCGGGTTTCCGAACAGGCCGGCCGGCCATCGTGGCTTTGCATGCGTTCCGGAAGGGTGGGAAAATCGACCTCAGTCAAGTATTGAATCGAGGCGGCCATGGTCGACAAGGACGGTTACCGGCCGAACGTGGGCATCGTCATCTGCAACACGCGCAATGAGGTGTTCTGGGGCAAGCGCGTCCGGCAGAACTCCTGGCAATTCCCGCAAGGCGGGATCAAGCCGGGCGAGAGCCCCGAACAGGCGATGTATCGGGAACTCATGGAGGAAGTGGGTCTGGCCAGAGAGCACGTGCGCCTGTTGGGCCGCACGCGCGACTGGCTGCGCTACGACGTGCCGCGCGACTGGGTGCGCCGCGAGTGGCGCGGCCACTATCGCGGTCAGAAGCAGATCTGGTTTCTCCTGCGCCTGACCGGCCAGGACTGCAACGTCCGCCTGCGCGCATCCGACCACCCCGAATTCGACGCCTGGCGCTGGCACGACTACTGGTCTCCGGTCGAGGACGTGGTCGACTTCAAGCGCGAAGTCTATCGTTCCGCGCTGGCGGAACTGGAGCGCTATCTCGCCGTCGGCATCGCCCATGCGCGCGCCTGCCATCCCTACCAACTGGCCGGCCGCACCCACGGCGCTGGCCACACCTGAACCATCGCGAGGCATCAACATGAACGCAGCCTATAGCGCTCTCGCCACCTCACCCCTGCAAAAGGGCGCCACCTTCAACAAGCCCCGGCAGGTACTGCCCGAGCGGGTCAGTCAGGAAAACTCCGCCAGCGACGTGATGACCGATTTCAAGGTCGTCACCGCCTACACCATCTTCCCCCTGGAGACGATCGAGGCGGCCCGCGCCAAGATGATCCACCGCGGCGTGCGCATGCTGCTGGTGGTGGACGATCTGAACGGCATTCTCGGCCTCATCACCGCCTCCGATCTGACCAGCGAAAAGCCGATGCAAGTGGTGCAGACCCAGGGCATCCGCCACGCGGACGTGATGGTCAAGGACATCATGACCCCGCGCGAAAGGCTGGAGGTGCTGTGCATGGAGGACGTGCGCAAGGCCCGCGTCGGCGACATCGTGCACACGCTCAAGACCCAGGGCCGCCAGCACGCCCTGGTGGTGGACCGCGCCGAGGACCGCAGCCAAGTCCTGCGCGGCATGTTCTCAGTCTCGCAGATCAGCCGCCAACTGGGCGCCACCCTGGAAACCGCCGGTGTCGCCCATACCTTCGCCGAGCTGGGCGCCGAGCTCGGCAGATAAGCCCTTCGCCGATGCACCTGGCCGCTCGCGCCAACACGTCTCCCGGTGATCCCGGCCGGTGGGATCGCGGCGAGCCGTTGTGGAAGCTGGCGCCCAGGCGGGACGCCGATGGCCGGCCCTATGCCGACTTCATGATGCTGGCACCGCGGCTGAACCAGCGCCCCGCCGCTGAAATCGAGGCGCTGACCCACATCATCCGCGATGTCCTGAGCCGCCATGAGGAATGGGTGGTGTTCGCCGACCTCAACCTCAAGTGCAATGTCCTCTGGGTGTCCCTGAAACACCAACCCGGCGTCATGGCCCGCATCGTCACCGCCCTGCGCGCCCGAGCGCCGGAATTCAAGCTCGTCGCCCATCAGCCCACGCAACCCGGATAAGCATGCCGACCCCCTCCTCTTTCTCCAGACTGGCCCTGTGCGCGCTGTTGGGCGCTCTCGCCCAGTCCAATGCCTGGGCCCAGCAGCCCCAGGTCGTTCCCGTCTGGCTGGTGCCCGTGCCGATGAGCGGCCCCGGCGCCCCGGCGCCCTTCCCGACCCCCTTCTGGTTGTGGCCGGTTCAGCCCTGGGGCATGCCGCCGCCTGTGCGGCCGGCCACACCTCCCGTCACCACACCTCCCGCTGCGGCACCCGCACCGTCCGCTGCCCCGGATGCCAGGACCAGCCAGGTTCCAGCGGCGGCCCCCAGCCCAGCACCCGTGCCGGAGGTCTCGCCATCGAAGCCACTCCAGCCTGTTGTTCCCGTCCCCCTGCCCGCGCCAGCACTGCCTTCCTCTGCCCCCGTCGACACCCCCTCCACGCCGGCGCCTCCTGTCGTCGCAGTCCCGCCGGTCGCGCCCGCCATCCAGGCCGCTCAACCCGTGACCGCCCCAGCTCCGACAGCCTTGCCTGCGCCGGTTCCGGCAAGCGCGCCAACGCTCTCCGTGCCGGCACCGATCCCCGCAGCCCCCGTCGGGGAGGCGAAAGCCGCCGTGTCGGGCAAGCCCCCCGTCGTGACGGTCACCCCCGCTCCCCTGCCCACCGTGGAAGCCGTTCCCCTGCCCGGCTCCCAGGAAACCGTCGCGGCGAAGCCGGCAGCAAAAAAGGTAACAACGCCCGCTACCAAACCGGCCAGCAAACCTGCAACAAGCAAGCCAGCCGGCAAACCGCGCAAGCTCTGCTGGAAGGATGGTCGCCTGGACGTCTGTCCTTGATGGGGGCGATGCGCCCCCGCTACCCATCCGGGTTATCCACAGCCCTGCCTATTCCGAGCAAAATACTCAAGTAAGGGCGGCTTGAAATCGCGCCCACCGTCTTCATCTAAGCACCGCCTTGCCCGCCCGCGCGGCAACAGATTTCCTACCCATCCATATCGAGGCCCCACATGTCGGTTACCGAACAGCAAGTGCAAGCGGCACTGAAAGAACTCATCGATCCCAATACCCAGAAGGACTTCATCACCACCAAGTCGGCGAAGAACATCAAGGTCGACGGCGGCAAGGTCAGCCTGGACGTGGTGCTGCCGTATCCGGCGAAAATGGTCTCCGGCGAAATCCAGGCCATGATCGAGGCCAAGATCAAGACCGTCCCCGGCGTCGAGAGCGCCAGCGCCGGCGTCACCTGGAAAGTGGTGGCGCACAGCGTGCAAAAGGGCGTGAAGCTTGTGCCCGGCGTCAAGAACATCATCGCCGTTGCCTCCGGCAAGGGTGGCGTCGGCAAGTCCACCACCGCGGTGAACCTGGCCCTGGCCCTGGCCGCCGAGGGCGCCAAGGTGGGCATGCTCGACGCCGACATCTACGGTCCCTCGCAGCCCACAATGCTGGGCATCCACGGTCGCCCGGAATCCCCCGACGGCCAGAACCTGGAACCCATGCTTGGCCATGGCCTGCAGGCCATGTCCATCGGCTTCCTCATCGACGTGGAAACGCCCATGGTCTGGCGCGGCCCCATGGTCACCCAGGCCCTGGAGCAACTGCTCAACAACACCAAGTGGAAGGACCTCGACTACCTGGTGGTGGATCTGCCGCCCGGCACCGGCGACATCCAGCTCACCCTGGCGCAACGCGTGCCGGTAACCGGTGCGGTCATCGTCACCACGCCGCAGGACATCGCCCTCATCGACGCGCGCAAGGGCCTTAAGATGTTCGAGAAAGTGGGTGTGCCCATCCTCGGTGTGGTGGAAAACATGTCCATCCACATCTGCTCCAACTGCGGCCACGAGGAGCGCATCTTTGGCGAGGGTGGCGGCGAGCGCATGTGCAAGGACTACGGCGTCGAGTTCCTGGGCGGCCTGCCCCTGGACATCCGCATCCGCGAGGACGCCGACACCGGCAAGCCCTCCGTGGTGGCAGACCCCAACAGCCGCGTCGCCGAGATCTACCGGCAGATCGCTCGCCGCGTGGCGGTGAAGGTGGGCGACCTGGCGGTCGACCACTCCGCCAAGTTCCCCAGCATCGTGATTCAGAACAGCTAGCTGGTAGCCAGTAGTCGGTAGCTAGTAGCATAGAGGCCGCGCCCGAGGGCGCGGTTTTGTTTTCCCACTCACTACTCGCTACTCGCTACTCACTACCAGCTACCCGCTACAAACTGACCTATGAGCATCAAATCCGACCAGTGGATCCGCCGCATGGCGGCGGCACACGCCATGATCGAGCCCTTCGAAGCGGGCCAGGTCAAGGAATCGAACGGCCACAAGATCGTGTCCTACGGCACCTCCAGCTACGGCTATGACGTGCGCTGTTCCGACGAATTCAAGGTGTTCACCAACCTCAACCACACCCTGGTGGACCCCAAGCACTTCGACCCCAATAGCTTCGTCGAGGTGAAGGGCTACTCCTGCATCATCCCGCCCAACTCCTTCGCCCTGGCGCGCACCATCGAGTACTTCCGCATTCCGCGCAACGTGCTGGTGGTCTGCCTGGGCAAGAGCACCTATGCCCGCTGCGGCATCATCGTCAACGTCACCCCGCTGGAACCCGAGTGGGAAGGCCATGTGACCCTGGAGTTCTCCAACACCACGCCTCTGCCGGCGCGCATCTACGCCAACGAGGGCGTGGCCCAGATGTTGTTCTTCGAGTCCGATGAGGTATGCGAGACCTCCTACCGCGACCGGGGCGGCAAGTACCAGGGCCAGACCGGTGTAACGCTTCCCAAGATTTAATCGGCGCAAGCGCGCCGAAATCGCACACCGGCAAACCCACCTTCCTATAATCCGCGCCAGTTTTTCCCTTAATCCGCCCATCCCGAGGAGGGGCCATGCGCTTTCATTTCCCGGTCATCATCATCGACGAGGACTTCCGCTCCGAGAACGCTTCCGGCCTGGGCATTCGCGCCCTGGCCAAGGCCCTGGAAGACGAGAGCATGGAGATCCTGGGGGTGACCAGCTACGGCGACCTGTCCTCCTTCGCCCAGCAGCAAAGTCGCGCCTCGGCCTTCATCCTGTCGGTGGACGACGAGGAGTTCGCCGGCAAGGAGGCCGAGCAGACCATCGCCGAACTGCGCACCTTCGTCGGGGAAATCCGCCTGCGCAACGCCGACATCCCCATCTTCCTCTACGGCGAGACGCGCACCACGCGGCACATCCCCAACGACGTGCTGCGCGAACTGCACGGCTTCCTGCACATGTTCGAGGACACGCCGGAGTTCATGGCCCGCTACATCGTGCGCGAGGCCAAGGCCTACCTGGATTCCCTGCCGCCCCCCTTCTTCCGCGCGCTGACCCACTACGCGGCGGACGGCTCCTATTCCTGGCACTGCCCCGGCCATTCCGGCGGCGTCGCCTTCCTGAAGAGCCCCGTCGGCCAGATGTTCCACCAGTTCTTCGGCGAGAACATGCTGCGCGCCGACGTCTGCAACGCCGTCGAGGAACTCGGCCAGTTGCTCGACCACACCGGCCCGGTGGCCGCCAGCGAGCGCAACGCCGCGCGCATCTTCCACGCCGACCACCTGTTCTTCGTCACCAACGGCACCTCCACCTCCAACAAGATCGTCTGGCACTCCACCGTGGCCCCGGGCGACGTGGTGGTGGTGGACCGCAACTGCCACAAGTCGGTGCTGCACGCCATCATCATGACCGGCGCCATCCCGGTGTTCCTGATGCCCACCCGCAACCACTACGGCATCATCGGCCCCATCCCCAAGTCCGAGTTCGAGTGGAAGAACATCCAGAAGAAAATCGCCAACCACCCCTTCGCCAACAAGGACGCCAAACCGCGCGTGCTGACCATCACCCAGTCCACCTATGACGGCATCCTCTACAACGTGGAGGAGATCAAGGACATGCTGGACGGCAGGATCGACACCCTGCACTTCGACGAGGCCTGGCTGCCGCACGCCGCCTTCCATGATTTCTACGGCGACTACCACGCCATCGGCGCCGACCGGCCGCGTTGCAAGGAATCCATGGTGTTCTCCACCCAGTCCACGCACAAGCTGCTGGCCGGACTCTCGCAGGCCTCGCAGATCCTGGTGCAGGACTCGCAGACGCGAAAGCTGGACCGGGATGTGTTCAACGAAGCCTTCCTCATGCACACCTCCACCTCGCCGCAGTACGCCATCATCGCCAGTTGCGACGTGGCGGCGGCGATGATGGAGGAACCCGGCGGCCGCGCCCTGGTGGAGGAATCCATCGCCGAGGCGCTCGACTTCCGCCGCGCCATGCGCAAGGTCGACGCGGAGCTGGGCAGCGACTGGTGGTTCAAGGTGTGGGGGCCCAAGGATCTGTCCGAGGAGGGCATCGAGGAGCGCGACGCCTGGACCCTGAAGACCGGCGACAAGTGGCACGGTTTCGGCAAGCTGGCCAAGGGCTTCAACCTGCTCGACCCGATCAAGGCCACGGTCATCACCCCCGGCCTGTCCGTCACCGGCGACTTCGCCGACTCCGGCATCCCCGCCGCCGTGCTTACCAAGTATCTGGCCGAGCACGGCGTCATCGTCGAGAAAACCGGCCTCTATTCCTTCTTCATCATGTTCACCATCGGCATCACCAAGGGCCGCTGGAACACCATGGTGACCGAGTTGCAGCAGTTCAAGGACGACTACGACCGCAATCAGCCGCTATGGCGCGTCATGCCCGATTTCGTCGCCAAGTTCCCGCGCTACGAGCGGGTCGGTCTGAAAGACCTGTGCTGCGAAATCCATCAGGTCTACAAGAGCCACGACGTCGCCCGTCTCACCACCGAGATGTACCTCTCCGACATGGTCCCCGCCATGCGCCCGGCCGAGGCCTTCGCCCGCATGGCCCACCGCGACATCGAGCGGGTGGAGATCGACGACCTGGAAGGCCGCATCACCTCCATCCTGCTCACCCCCTACCCGCCCGGCATCCCCCTGCTCATCCCCGGCGAGCGCTTCAACGCCACCATCGTCCGCTACCTGAAGTTCACCCGCGACTTCAACGAGAAATTCCCCGGCTTCGAAACCGACGTGCACGGCCTGGTCAAGGACAAGACCAATGGCCACGTGCGGTATTTCGTGGATTGCGTGGCCTGAGCGTGGCCGGACCCGACACAGCCAAACGGTTCAGAACCGGCGAAGGGCACGAATGGATGATGGCAAAGGCGGCTAATCGGCCGAAGCGGTCGGACGACAGACGTCGAAAGGTGACGGGTAATTGGCGGTTAGTGGACCGTGAGGAATGCGAGGCATCGAAGGTCAGCACTCCGATTCGCCGAATGCGAACTACCGACCCTTAAGCGACACTGACTGGGATGATGTCGCAACCGCGAAGCTGACAATCGCATCCCCCACGTCCGTTCAGGCGCATGGGTGAGGAAGAGATCCAGCAGGCGCGCCGCAATCTGTGGCATGCACCGCGCACGGCTCGACTGGAAAAGCCTCTCCGCAATGCAATGCGGACACCTTTAGCTTCTGGAACTGTTACTACCGGTAGGCGCCGCAGTCGTAACTCTTTGGCAGCACGCCATTCCATTCCGCCAGTTTCGGCGCCAGGACTGGCTGATCGGCAGATAGGCGTCATCCCATTTGGCTTCGAACTCACCCAGCCGCTGTTCGGCCTCGTCGGCGGTGCTGCTGGTGTAGATGCGCTTCAGGTCGGCAGCCACCTCCGACC
>VGVT01000057.1 GCA_016873935.1 Betaproteobacteria bacterium
CATGGTGTCGCCGTGGTGGTGGGCGTTGCCCAGGTGCAGCACCTCGATCCTCACCCCGCCCATGGACAGGTCCAGGCGTTCCTCGTAGACCATGTCCGGCTTCGCCAGCTCGGTGCGGAAGGCCTTGTCGCGAGCGCGGCGGCGCATGCTCTCCAGGATCTCGTGGCCGTTTTTCTCGATGTGGGCGGCGGTGTCGCGGTGGGCGACGATCTTCGCGCCCTCCGCCTGCCAGTAGTTCATGCCCAGCATGGCATGGCCCTGGCCGTTTTCCAGGACGACGTACTTCACCGGCTTGTCAGTAACCTTGCGAATTTCGTCGTGCAGGCTGGCGGCCAGCAGCCAGTTGTCGCCGGCGTTGACCACCACCACGCCCGCGTCGGTGACGATGAACGAAAGGTTGTTGTTGTGGCCGCCGTTTTCATAGGTGCCGGGGGCGGTGGCGCCGATGGCCGACCAGACGCCGGGCGCCACCTCCTGGGGCAGGGCGTAGAGCGGCGACTGCGGCGCCCGGTCCGGGTAGCGCACGGCGTGGCCGCGCTCGCGCCAGGTGAAATAGCCGTCGGCGAGGTTGTACACCTCGCGGTACCCCATGCGCATGAGAGTGTCCGCCGCCAGCGGGCTGCGCTGGTTGACGCCGCAGTAGACGACGATGGGCGTGGCCTTATCCGGCACCAGGCTTTCGATCTGGAATTCCAGCCAGCCGCGCGTGAGGTTGTGGAAGCGCGCCGCCTCGATGTGGCCGCCGAGCTGGTTGAGCTCCGCCGGGGTGCGCACGTCGATCACCACCGTCTCCGGCCGTTTTCCCAGGATGGCCTGGAGTTGCGCGGAATCCAGGTTGACGATGCGGCGGTTGACCTCTTCCAGCAGGCCCTGGGCGTGGGCGCTCAGGGGCGGCGCCGCGGGCACCATGAAAGAGCCGCCCTGGGGCGCCTGCCAGACGGTCTGCGCCGCCGCCGGCAGGCAGGCACCAAGGGCCAGGCCCAGGGCAAGGCTGGCAAGGCGGCGATGAGGGGGCTGCTGGGGCATGGCGGGTACTCCGGGTCTCGAACCGGAGCGCAGTGTAGCCACGCGGCGGACGGTCTCCCATAGTCCAAAAACACCCGCGGGGCAGGGTATATGTGCGGGCGGCTCTCCGGTGCCTGTTTGTCCGGCGACAAGAGGAGGCAGTTGGTCACATGCTCACTTACATAGACACCCTCGATGCTTCGGAACCTTGCTACGGCCATGCTGTGGAACAGCCGTTTTGTGTCGGGACAGGTGAACGAGTCCATCATGGCTCAACATTTTCCGTATGCGGAATCCGTCAAAAGGAACATGGTGTGCCTGATTGCCTGGACTGATTTCCCTGCATGCCTACGCGATGCGGCCCAGTGGCGAACGATTCGATGTGGCGTGTGCATACGCAGGCGGCACAATACCAACCATGTCCTCTCCCATTCATGGTCGCGGTGCCGTCTCCAACCCCGCCCACCGCTTCGAATCGCTGGGCCGCCAAGCGGAGGATGACGGCTGGGCCAGGGATGAGGAGGAAGCCGCCCCGCCGGACACTGAACTCATTGAGCAGTTGGCCCGTACCGCCCTGACCCGCAACGATTCCCCTGACATCCCCTTCGATCGCTCGGTGAACCCCTACCAGGGCTGCGAGCACGGCTGCGTGTACTGCTACGCCCGGCCCAGCCATGCTTACCACGGCCTGTCGCCGGGGCTGGATTTCGAGACGAGGATCATCGTCCGGCCCAACATCGCCGAGCGGCTACGGAGGGAACTGGCGCGGCCCGGCTACCGGCCGGCACCCTTGGCGCTGGGGGCCAACACCGATCCCTGGCAGCCGGCGGAACGGGGGCTGGGCATTACCCGGCAGGTGCTGGAAGTACTGGTCGAGACCCGCCATCCCCTGACCCTGGTGACCAAGTCCAGCCTGGTGGAACGGGACCTGGACCTGCTGGCGGACATGGCCCGGGACGGTCTGGTGCATGCCGCAGTGTCCGTCTGCACCCTGGATGCCGATCTGGCCCGGCGCCTGGAACCCCGCGCCGCCAGCCCCGCCCGCCGCCTGAAGACCTTGGAGCGTCTGGCCGGGGCGGGCATTCCCTGCACGGTGCTCACCGCGCCGATCATCCCGGGGCTGACCGACCCCGACCTGGAGCGGGTGATGGAAGCGGCCCGGGACGCGGGGGCGAAGACCGCCGGCTACGTGCTGCTGCGCCTGCCCCACGAGCTGAAGCAGGTGTTCCAGGACTGGCTTGAGGTGCACCACCCCTTGAAGGCCGGGCACGTGATGAGCCTGCTGCGGCAGATGCGGGAAGGGCGGGAGAACAATTCGGAATTCGGCCTGCGCCAGCGCGGCACGGGAGTATTCGCCGATCTGCTGTCCCGACGGGTGGCCGTGGCCCGCAAGCGCCTGGGCCTGGACGGGGGCTTGCCGCCCCTGGATTGCGGCAGGTTCCGGCCGCCGGGCCTGGGCGGACAGATCGGCCTGTTCTGACTAGGGCTGGCAATCCGTCCCCGGCCAGGCCGGCCACAGCACTCCGCATTTCGAGACGGGCAGGGCCAGGCCCACGGCGGCCAGGGCCAGGGCGATGAGGCCGAGGGCAGCGAGCAGGGCGCAGGTCGGGGCAAGTAGGCTGCTGCGGCGCCATGCCAGGTAAGCGATCAGAAGCGTTGCCGCCAAGGCGACGCCCCAAGGGATGTGGGAGCGGGCCGCATCCATTACCAGCTGGGCGGGTACAGGCAGGACACCGCCCATGTCGGCATAGAGGCCCGCCCACAGCCGGGCCAGGGTGACCAGGGCGAAGGCGCCGGTCCAATGGGCGGCAGCGGTCAGCAGGGCCAGGCCCCAACGTTGCCACGGCGGCGTGTTCACGGTTTGGCCGCCGTGCGCACCACGACGAACATCTTGCTGCCATCCCGCAGGATGCGCATGCGGATTAGCATATCGGGCGGGGACTGGCGCACCCGGTCGGCCAGCTGGTGGGGAGCCATGCCGCGGCCGTCCACGTCGAGGATGACGTCGCCGGGCTTCAGACCCGCCCGTTCCGCCGGGCTGCCCGGGGCCACGTCGGCCACCAGGATGCCGGCGGTATCGGCGGGCATGCCCAGACTTTGGGCCAGTTCCGGCGACAGGCCCTGCATCTGCAGGCCCACCCAGCTTTGGGCGGCGGGGACCGGCATGGGGCCGGAAGCAGGAGGCGGGGGCGTGGCTGTTGTTGCCGGCGCCGGCTGGGTCTGGCGCAGGTATTCCTCGAAGCTCATGGGCGGCGGGTTGGGGAACAGGCCGCCGGGCTCGGCGGGGGAAGGGGGAGCCAGCGTCGAGGCGGGGGCCTGGGGCAGGGCCACCTGGCCCACCTTGGCCTGGCCGGCGACACCCTCGGCCTCCAACTGGGCTGCCTGGCCGGTGACGCGCTTCACCCGCCAGGTGCCGGCGATGTTGATCCGGCCCATCCGGGGCGCCTCGTAGGCCAGGGTGTAGCGGTCGCCCAGTTTCACGGCGGTGCCGGTGGGGAATTCCACTTCCGCGCTATTGCCGCTCACGTTCACCACCCGGCCCTCGCCCGGCACCTGGCCGGCGGCGGGAACCGGGGAATAGGGGGGTGAAGAGGCCGATGGGATTGGCAATTGCAAGGGTGCGGCCCGGTTGACCCGTACCCGCATGCCCTGGCTGGGCGGGTTGCCGGTGGAAAGGGTGGACAGGATGAGACGGTTGCCCTGGCGGTCCCGGATCGAGTAGCTGCCCAGCAGCATGTCCATGAAGCCGGCCTGGTAGGTGAGTTCCACGGTGTCGCCCACGGCGAAGGCGGGCTCGGCGTTGAAATCCAGCACCACCCGGCCGCCGGAGGTGTCCGCCACCTTCGCCTCGACGGCGGCCAGGGCCGGCAGGGCCAGGAGGCCGACCAGGCCAAGCAGGAACAGGCGCCAGGGTTTCTTCATCGCATCACTCCTCATTTCGGGCAGTGCACCACGAACTGCCATTGGGTGGATTCGCCCATGCAGGCGGGCTGCACCTGGACGGTCACCTGGGTGCCGCCGCTGTAGCGCAGGGTCACCGAGCCCTTGCCCCGGCCCGCGCCCAGTTTGCTGCCCACGCAGCCCGTATCGTAGGTGCCACCGGGATAGTGCACGATCATGCGGTCCGGCACCGTGTACATGTCGAAGTCGAAGCGGAAGCTGCCGAAAGGCCGACCCAGGTCCACGACGAGGGTCTCGGGGGTGTTGCCGCCCTGCTTGGCCGTGTCGTTGCAGGCCACCTGCCGGGGCGGGCCGGAGGGCTGGGGTGTGCCGCCGGGCACCGGCTGAGGCGTGAAGGGCCCGAAGATGTTGGGGAAGGGCGGCAGCACGGGTTGTTGCCGCAGAGCGTCCTGCTGCCGGCGCATGTCCTCGGCATCCTGCATGGACTGGAGGGTGCGCGGGTCGATGTTGCAGCCCATCTGCCGGGCCTGGCCCAGCAGGCCCCGGGCGGCATTCAGGTCGCCGGCCACCAGGGCACCCAGGATGTCGTTCTCGATGCGCATGCAGTCCAGGTCCTGCTGCTGGGCGTTCTGCAGGGCGGCGGCGGCGCGGCCGGTCCACGGGCAGCCGGCGGCCTCGGCCAGGATGGCCTGGGCCAGCTGCACCTGCCGGCTGTTGAAGGCTGCGGCGAAGCGGATTTCCAGTTCCGCGCAATCCAGGCATGCCGCCTGCTGGTTGCTGGGGATGGTGCCGGAGGGGCAGCCGCAGCCGGGCTGGTTGGTCTGGGTGTCCCACATGGGCACACCGCCGGCCAGCCAGGAACAATCGGTGGCGGCCAGCAGGGTGTTGCGATCCGGCGGACCCCACACCCGCAGGCTGACCACGCTGCCCTTGGCCACTTCCTGGCCGGGGCCGGGGGCCTGGGACTGCACCGTGCCTTCCCGGTCCACCGTCGGGGCCGGGTCACCTGCCGGGCCGCCGCCGGCCCGCAGCCCGGCCTGGGCGATGCGTGCCTGGGCGTCGGCCAGGGGCAGACCCGCCACGTCCGGCACCCGGGTCACCAGGGGCTGGCGCGCCAGGTCCTCGGCGATGGCCTGGCAGGTGGCGGCGTCCTGGCACATCACCCGGGCCGATTCGGCCAGCAGGGCGGCGGTGTCGGCGGAGGCCCGGGCCGCATTGCAGGAGGCTTCCGCGGCCTTCAGGTCCCGGCCCTCCGTCACGGCCCGTTCCATCCTGCCGGCCTGGTCCTCGGCCTTTTGCGCCCGTTCGGCGGCGGCCCGGGCGGCGGCCTCGGCCCGGGTCAGGGCATCGGTGACCGCGTCGGGGCAGCCCTCCACGCCCCGGCGTACCTGGTCCATGCGGCTCAGGATCTCGTCCATCTGGGCCATCAGCTTGCGTCCGTCCTTGTTTTCCTTGACAGGCTCCAGGCGCTTGCGTCCCTCGTCGGCCAGGCGCCCCGCCTTGTCGCGGGACTGGCCGGCGCGGGCGATGCCGGCCCGGGCCTGGTCCTGGGCGCCGTGCACGCCGGTGAGGCGGGTGTTCACCTTATCCTGGGCCGCTTCCACTTTCTTGCGTGCAGTGTCGTCTGTGGCGGCGGGCAGGGGCTGGGGTGGCAGGCTCTGGCGGGCCTGGTCGCAGTCGGCGGCGGCCTGGCGGGCGGCCTGCTCGGCCTTGCGCACCGCATCCAGCTCGCCCTTGCAGCGCTGCACGGCGGCGACGATGCCTTGCAGGGCCTGGCGGCGGGCCTCCTCGGTGGTGGCCCGCTGCACCTGGGGCACGCCGTCGCAGGCCGCAGCGGCGGCGAAGTCGGCCCGCTTGCGTGCCTCGGCCACGTCCTCGCCGGCGGCATAGGCCTGGCGGGACTGGCGCTCGGCCGTGTCGGAGGCGGACTTGGCCTGGTCCAGCCAGGCCTGGAGCTTGTTCGTGCCATCACCCAGTTCGTTGATGGTGCGGGTGAGGGCCTGGAGATCGGTGTCCGCCTGCTTCACCTGCCTTGCGGCGTCGTCGCAGCGCTGGCGGGCCTCACGGGCCGCGGCGGCGGCATCGTTCTCGGCCTGGCGCATGCCGTCCAGGATGTCCTTGAGGTCTGGGACGGCGGCTGGTGACGGCGTCTGATGGGGCTGGTCGGCCTTGGCGGGCTTGGCACGCACGTCGAAGAAGACCAGTTCGCCCTTGTCCTCGGCCAGGACCCGGCCGGCGCCGCCCTGGTCCTTCAGCCGGGCCACCACGCTGGCGCGCAGGGTGTAGACGGCGTTGCCCTTCACCTGCAGGGCCTTGGCCAGACCGGGGGTGACCACCAGGCCGGCGGGCACTTCCTCCTTCACGTCCGGCAGCAGGTTGACGGTGTAGTCGATCTTCCAGTCATTGGCCGGGGCGGCATCGTCGCCGGGGGCGTACTCGCCGCGCACGCCGGCGCTCAGGATGTATTCCTCGCCCAGGCGGATGGGCGTGGTGGGCAGGCGCAGCTTGAGGGTGGGACGGATTTCCGGCGGCGGCTTGGTGTAGATGTCGGCGGCGGCCCGGGCCGTGGCCTGGACGAAGTCCTTGCCCAGGTCGTTCTCGCCCGCGCCGATGGCCCGCAGCAGGCGTTCCGCCCCGGCCACCCGAACGGCCAGCCCCGCGAACTGGCGTGCCAGTTCCCGGTTCTGCTCCTCGCGCCGCTCGTGGTTGTACTGGCTGAGCACGTATTCCCTGGTCATGGCGTCGGTGAGCCGGTCCATGAGTTTGCTGCGGGTTGGCGTGGAGTCGGTGAGGCCCAGGAAGCTGCCCAGGCGGCGCAGGTCATTCATGATGCGGTTGCCTTCCGTGGCCCGTTCCACGGTGGTGGAAAACTCGTCCTGGTAGCCTGTGGGCTGGCGGCCCAGCCAGTCATGCACCTGCTTGGTCATGAAGGGTCGCAGCACGGCGCTGGCCGCCTCCACCCCCTTGGGCAGGCAGAGGACGATGGGGGAGGGCTTCTCCGCTTCCTCCAGCAGCCAGTCCTCCAGGGCTTCCCTGCCCTTGGCCTCGGCGGCCTTGCGGGCGTCCCCCCGCGCCTTGTTCTCCCGCTCCACGCAGCTGTCCATGACCGGGAAGCTCATGTCGTCCATGTCCTTGCCCCGACGGGCGGCGTCATCGATGTAGCGTTGCAGCTCGCCCTTCAGGTGGGGGTAGAGCCGGGCCATGCGCTGGTGGTAGGGCAGCTCGCAGGCGAACCGGCGCAGTTCCGCTTCCCGGGCCGTATCCCAGGCGGCGTTGCCGGGCTTCAGGCCCCGGGCCAGGAGGGCTTGGTCGGCGGCGGGACCGAACTGGGCCCTGGCCGCCCCCATGCGCGTGGCGGCGTCCCACTTGTCCGCGTCGGTGGCAATGCCGCCGGGGCCCGCGAAGAGCGGAAACTCGGGCGTGTCCGCACGGAAGGTGCTGGCGTCGCCACACCGCTGGGCGCGCTTGCCGCTTTCCGGGAGTGACTTGAGGGCCTGCTCCAGCAGGTCGTTGTCGAGGGTTTCCACCACATAGCTGTAGGTGACTTCGTACACGCCGGCGGCCAGTCCGTAGACCGTGTAGATGGGCAGCACGCCGGCACCCACGCCCAACCTGGGCGCCAGGGCCACGGTGAAGGACAGGAAGCCGCCGGCATCACCTTGGCTGACGGCCATGACGCCGCCCACCATGCCGGCATAGTTCTCGATGAGGGGCAGGTTCCACAGCAGGTTGCTGGCGGTGTCGATAGCCAGACGCTGGCCGCAGGCCGCGGGGGCGAGACGACCGTCCAGGCAGTTGCGCTCGTAGCTGCGCAGCAGGTTCACGGCATTGTCGGCGACGAAGAAGAAGTCCAGGCCGTCCACGAAGTCGTCCCAGTATTCGCCGGCGTACTGGGTGGCACCAGCCTTGGCCGCCTTCAGGACCCCCACGAACTGGGCGCGGCGGCTCGCGGCGGCGGGGCCGTCGGCGGCGGCGGCCATGGCCCGGGTGCGGGTGAGGGAGATTTCCCGGGGCTGCCTGGCTGCTGCGGCATCCAGGGGTCCGACGATGCGTTCAACCTTGTCGCCGATGCGTTTGTAGAAGGCGGTGGGATCGGCGATGCGGCCCTTGCGGGACGATTCCGCCAGCCAGTCGTCGACCGCCTCGCGCCCGGCCTGGGCCAGTTCGGAGAACTGGGTGAACATCCGGTGCAGGCCCGGCACGTTGCCGGAGGCGTTGATGAGGTCTCCCCTGAGGCGCGCGCGCACGCTGCCGTCGTCGATACGTTCCACCACCTCGAACAGCAGGGCGATCTCCACCTGGCGCTCGGCCTGGCGCTTCACCACTTCCTCATATTCCACCTTGCTGCCCACGAAGCGGCGCCGGTTGACGAGGCCACTGTTCTGGTCGAAGTCCATCATGACCGCATGGCTGAGGACCTGGCTGGCGCCCTCGGCATAGGCCAGGAGCTGTTTCTGGATGAAGATGCGCTCCGCTTCCTCCACGCTGCGCTTGCGCAGCTCCTCGCCGGAGAGATCCGGCTTGCGTGCCCTCAGGCTGGCCTCGGCCTCGGGCAGGAAGTCCTTGTAGTAGCGGGCGGCGTCGTAGGGGGCGCTGCCGGTGACCTTGTCCATCTCGATCCGGGCGGAGAGGTCGAACAGTTTGACCAGTTCGTCCACCCGGGCCGCCGGGGTCTTGTCACCGTACATCTGCAGGATGAAGTGGCGTTTTTCCGCCGGGGCCAGTTCCCTGTATTTCTTGAGTACTTCGGAGCCCTGGTCCGGGCCGTCTGGCTTTTTCCCGTAGGTCACGCCCAGGAGGGGCGAGAAGGCCGCGTCCAGGATGCGGTTGGCGTATTTCTGCCGGCTGATGGGGTCGGTGAGGTGGGTGAGGAAGTTGTTCAGGTTCTGGGCCAGGTTGCCCAGGGCCATGCGCCAGGGGGCGTCCGGGTGCACACCCCGGTAGCGGGCGGCGATGTCGCTGGTGCGCAGATAGGTGATGTGGGTCTTGCCGGCGATGAAGGCGTCGATGTCGAAGGGCTTGCCGTTGAGCACCGGCATGCCAAGTTCATGGTCCCAGGCGATGTGCAGGGTCTTGCCTTCGGCCAGGGCGCGGCGGTGCACCTGCTCCTTGTTGGCGCCGGGCACGTAGTAGGCCTCCTTGTCGGCACGCAGTTCCAACACGATGCCGGCCATGCGGGTGATGAACTCGTCGCTGCCCAGGCGGGCATTCTTGGGGTCTGGCAGGAACTGGTCGCCGTTGAACAGGCTCATGTCCGGCTGGGCGGGCTTCACCCCCTTGCCCTCGTGGTAGGACTCCCACAGGCGCTGGACCTCGGCGAAGTTCTTCGGCTTGTTGGCGGCCGGGCCGGCAATGATCCAGCCCGTCTGGTCGTGGTCGCTACGGTGGCCGTTGGCCTTGCCCTGGTTGGTGAGCTCGATCATCCAGCCCCGGGTGCGGGCCTGCTCGAACCAGAAGCGCAGGTCGTAGGCCTGCCGCAGGCGGGCCATGCGTTCGTTCTTGGCGGCCAGGTCCGGGTCGCCCAGGATCAGCTTCAGGTATTTCTGTGGCTCGGGTGTCGCCTTGTAGATCCGGTCGATGATCCAGGCCTCGTTCATGGCCTCGATGGGGGTCTCGCGGATGGTTTTTTCCAGGGCCACGTAGGTGGCGTCCGGCGTGCTAGGGGGCTGGCTGTCGGGCCAGACGGGGGCCGCCAGCAGGCTGGTTAAAATTAGCGCTAACCATCGCGCCGCTGTTCTCTTGACGTTGCCGCCCAGGCCCATCGCTTCCCCCTTTACGGGACACTCCTTCCCTCTCAGGATGAAGATATCCGAAGTATAGGCAATGATCCTTGGTCTCCGTCGCCCGGGTACTTGCGCGAGGCGACCGGCTCGTTCCCGGGTTCGGCGGCCGTGCCGATCCTCACAGACAAGGAGAATCGCGCCGTGATGTGATGAGAATATGGGCTTGCGGCTTGCCGCATTGGGATTATCCCGGCGTCGCGTGCATCATGAGCGGCGAAGGGATTTTCACTTGCTTGACGATCCGGCCGGATGCTTGTCCCGCCCTCGCGCAAGCTGGAGGAGCGCCCAAGGAAATCTTTCAAACTACGTGAAAAACAAGAGGCAATATTATGAATAGACGTGACTTCATCTGGACCTTGCCCGGCCTCGGCGCTTCGGTTTGGCTGACCGGCTGCGCCACCGATCCGGTCACCGGCAAGAAGACCATGGTGATGATGGGCAAGGAGCAGGAGATCGCCCTCGACAAGCAACATTCGCCGCACCAGTTCTCCGAAGACTACGGCGTCAGCCAGGACGCGGCGCTGAACCGCTATGTGGCCGACGTGGGCAACGCCATGGCCGGCAAGTCGCACCGGCCGGACATGCCGTACCGCTTCCAGGCCGTCAACGCCAACTACGTCAATGCCTACGCATTCCCCGGCGGCACCATCGCCGCCACCCGCGGCATTCTGCTGGAAGTGGAAAGCGAGGATGAGCTGGCCGCCCTCATGGGCCACGAGATCGGCCACGTCAACGCGCGCCATTTCGCCGAGCGCCAGGCCCAGGGCACGCTGCTGGAGATCGTCGCCGCCACCGCCACCGTCGCCGCCGCGTCGAAAAAGCCCCAGTACGGCGAACTGGCCCAGCTCATCGGCAGCGTCGGCGGCGGCGCCCTGCTGGCCCACTACAGCCGGGAGAACGAGCGCGAAGCCGACGCCCTGGGCCTGGAGTACATGAACAAGGCCGGCTACAACCCGGAGGGCATGGCCGACCTGATGGACATGCTCAACAGCCAGTCCAAGTCCAAGCCCAATGCCCTGGAACTCATGTTCTCCACCCACCCCATGAGTTCGGAACGCTTGGCGAATACGAAACAGGCTTTGCAGACCACCTATCGGAACAGCGCCGCCAAGCCGCGCCAGAAGGAGCGCTACATGGACCACACCGCGCGTGTGCGGTCCCTGCGACCGGCCATCGCCGAGCAGCAGAAGGGCGAGGCCATGCTCAACCAGAAGAAGTTCGAGACGGCCGAAGGGCATCTGCGTCAGGCCCTGACTCTGGCCCCGGACGACTACCCCGGCCTGGTGCTGATGGCGAAGACGCAGATGGCCATGAAGAAACCCCAGGAAGCCCAGCCCTACCTGGCGAAAGCGAAGGCGATCTATCCCACCGAGGCCCAGGCCAGCCAGCTCACCGGTGTCAGCTACCTGCAACTCAAGCAGCCCGACCGTGCCCTGTCCGCCTTCCAGGAATACGACCGCCTGCTGCCGGGCAACCCCAACACCACCTTCCTCAAGGGCTTTTCCCTGGAGCAGATGCAGAACCGCCGCGGCGCCGCGGAAGAGTATTACCGCTACCTGCAGATGACCCGCCAGGGCAACCAGGCCAAACACGCCTACAGCCGGCTGCAGGGTTGGGGAATGGTGAAGTAGCCTGGCTCGGAGGCCCTTGCCACGGCGATGTAAAGCGAAGCTACGGCGTGGCCCAATGGGCCAGATTGAGTTGCAGGGAACGGTTGCCGTTCCACTCGTTCACCTCCAGCCGATACACCGCCTGAATGCGATCGGGCAGGGGGGTGTCCTGGAAGAAGCACATCGCCTCGGCGCAGAAGCCGGGGCCGGCCAGGCGCAGTTTCAGGTGCTTCTCCCCGACCAGCCGCTGGCTTTGCACGATGAAATCGCCATGGAAGCAGGGGGTGGGAAAGCCCTGGCCCCAGACCGCGTTGCGCAGGGTCTCGGCGTTTTCCAGGGTGAACTCCTCGGCGGCGAGTTCGCCGTCGGTTTCGATGGTCCGGGTCAGGTCGGCCTCGCTCAGGCTTTCCCGGGCGACGGCCTCGAAGGCGTTGGTGAAGGCGTCCAGATGTTCCCGCCGCAGAGTGAGGCCGGCGGCGGCGGCGTGGCCGCCGTACTTGAGGATGACACCGGGCAGGCGGCGGTCCACCACGTCCAGGGCGTCGCGCAGGTGTAGCCCCGGAATCGCCCGGCCGGAACCGCGCAGCAGGCCTTCTCCGGCGTCGGCGAAGATGAGGGTGGGGCGGTGGTGGCGTTCCTTCAGGCGGGAGGCCAGCAGGCCCACCACACCCTGGTGCCAGGTCGGGTCGAAGAGCACCAGGCTGGCGCCGTCGGCGATTTCGATGCCATCCAGCAGGGCGATGGCCTGTTCCTGCATCTCGGCTTCGATGCCGCGCCGTTCGCGGTTGAGCTGGTCCAGCTCTCCGGCCAGGGCGAAGGCATGGGCGCGGTCGGCGGCGACCAGGCATTCGATGCCCCGGCCCATGTCGGAAAGCCGGCCGGCGGCGTTGAGGCGCGGTCCGATGTTGTAGCCCAGGTCCTCGGCGCTGGCGCGCTGGATGGGTTTGCCGGCCACCGCGAACAGGGCCTGGATGCCGGGCCGGGCCTTGCCCTGGCGGATGCGGGTCAGGCCCTGCGAAACCAGCAGGCGGTTGTTGGCATCCAGCCGCACCACGTCGGCGACGGTGCCGAGAGCGACCAGATCGAGCAGTGCGGCCAGGTTGGGTTCGGGCCGGGTGGCGAAGGCGCCGCGCCGACGCAGCTCGGCGCGCAGGGCCATGAGCACGTAGAACATGACGCCGACGCCGGCCAGATGCTTGCTGGGAAAGGTACATCCAGGCTGGTTGGGATTGACGATGAGGGCGTCCGGCAGGGTCTGGCCGGGCAGGTGGTGGTCGGTGACCAGGACTTCCATGCCCAGCCGCCGCGCCTCCTCCACGCCGGCATTCGCGGCGATGCCATTGTCGACGGTGATGAGCAGGTCGGGTTTGCCCTCGGCGGCCAAACGGGCGATTTCCGGCGACAGGCCGTAGCCGTACTCGAAGCGGTTGGGTACCAGGTAGTCCACCCTGGCCCCCAGGGCGGAGAGGCCGGCCAGAGCGACGGCACAGGCGGTGGCGCCATCGGCGTCGTAGTCGGCCACCACCCGCAGCTTTTCGCCGCCGGCGATGGCGTCCGCCAGACGGCAGGCCGCGGCTTCGGCATTCTTCAGCGTGGCGTAGGGCAGGAGTTCGCCAAGCCGGTATTTCAGCGCATCCGCCGCGTCGATGCCGCGCGCCGCATAGAGCCGCGCCAGCAGAGGCGGCAGGCCGGCCAGGCGGAGGGCCTCGCAGGCGGCTTGTGGGCAGGGACGGACGGCCAGATTCAGCATCTTCAAATATTCGCGGTCGCTGTTTTGTGCGGGCAATGTCGCTGGCTATTATGCCGGCCATGGCCCATTACCTCCCCGTTTCCCGTGTCGCCCGCCTGGTCGGGCAGTCCCGTTCGGCGATCCAGCGCATGATCCACGACGGCGAACTGTCCACCTTCGACGGCATGGTCGACATGAATGAACTGCTGCGCGTCTTTCCCGGCGTGCAATGGGAGGATGACGGCGAATACAAGCGGGTGGAGGAGATCAAGGCCAAGGCCTTCGGCAAGCGGGTGTTCGAACGTACCCTGCCGGACAAGGCGGTGCTGGCGGAACGGCTGTACGAGCTGGGCAAGGAATTCGCCGC
>VGVT01000058.1 GCA_016873935.1 Betaproteobacteria bacterium
ATCCTCGACCTCGGCCTGCCCCGCCTCGACGGTTTGCAGGTGCTCAGCCGCCACCGCGCCGCCGGCCATCTGACGCCGGTGCTCATCCTCACCGCCCGCGATGGCGTCGAGGACCGGGTGAAAGGCCTCGACCTGGGCGCCGACGATTACCTGACGAAACCCTTCAGCCTGGCCGAACTGGAGGCGCGCGCCCGCGCCCTGCTGCGCCGCGGCCAGGGCGGCAGTCCGCATCTGACCTGCGGCGCCCTCGACTACGACACCGTCGGCCGCCGCGCCAGCGTCGCCGGCGAAGCCCTGGAACTGTCGCAGCGCGAGGTGTCGGTACTGGAGTCGTTGCTGTTCCGCCAGGGCAAGGTGGTGAGCAAGGACCAGCTCATCGAGAGCCTGTGCGGCTACGGCGAGGAAGTCAGCGCCAACGCCATCGAGGTGTACGTGCACCGTCTGCGCCGCAAGCTGGAGCCCGCCGGGGTGACCATCCGCACCCTGCGCGGCCTGGGCTATCTGATGGACAAAATATGAACGCAAGCCGCCTGCCATGAAAATCTCCGTGCAAGCCGAAGCCTTCGATTTCCAAGCCGAAATCCAGGCGCTGTATCAGGCCAACCCGAAGGTTGGCGCCGTCGCCAGCTTTCTCGGCCTGGTGCGCGACGTCAACGAGGGCCAGGAGGTGTCCGCCATGACCCTCGAACACTACCCCGGCATGACCGAGAAAGCCCTCGCCGACATCGTCGAACAGGCCGGCGCGCGCTGGGAAGTGCTGGACGCCACCGTCATCCACCGCGTCGGCCCGTTGCGGCCCACCGACCCCATCGTCCTCGTCGCCGTCGCCTCCGGCCATCGCGGCGACGCCTTCGCCGCCTGCGAGTTCATCATGGATTTCCTGAAGACGCGGGCGCCGTTCTGGAAGAAGGAGGCGACGCCGGACGGGGAAAAATGGGTGGACGCGCGGGAATCCGACGATCAGGCCGCCGCGCGCTGGAACCCTTGAAACGGTTCAGGCCTCGGCCTTCTTCGAGGCCGGCGTCGCCCGCGTCTGCGCCCACTGGCGCAAGGCCTTGATCTGCTCGCCCATGGTGCGCGACAGCGGCACCATGCGCGCGGTGTTCCAGATGATGTCGTTCTGGCTGAAGGGGTGTCCTTCCGTGTAGGCGCGGATGCGCGCCGCCTTCACCGCCTGCTCGATCTCGGCGCCGCTCCATTCGCGGGTGGCGGCGGCCAGCAGGTTGAGGTTGAAGACGTCGGCGTCGAGGCCGAAGGCGGCGATGTGGATGCGGAAGATCATCTTGCGCTCCTCGTCGCTGGGCAGGTCCAGGAAGAAGAGCTGGTCGAAGCGGCCCTTGCGGATGACCTCGGCGGGCAGTTTTTCGATGCGGTTGGCGGTGGCCACGACGAACACCGAATCCGGCTTCTCCTGCATCCAGGTGAGGAAGCTGGAGAAGATGTTGGTGTTGCCGCCGGTGGCGCCGACGTCGTAGCCGAAGCTGTTCTCCATTTCGTCGATCCACAGCACCATCGGCGCGATCTGCTCGGCCACGCGCAGGGCGCGGTCGAAGGCGTACTCGGGCGCGCCAAAGGCGCCGGAGAGCACCAGGTTCATGTCCAGGCGCACCAGTGGCAGGTTCCAGGTGCCGGCGATGATCTTCGCCGCCATGCTCTTGCCGCAGCCGCTGACGCCCATGAACAGCACGCCCTTGGGCAGGGGCAGGCCCGATTGCATGGCCTGGCGGGTGAACAGCGGCTTGCGGCTGAGCACCCACTCCTTGAGGTTGTCGAGGCCGCCCAGGTGGGCGATGTCGGCGCACTCGCCGATGTATTTGAGGCAGCCTTCCTTCATGAGCACCGCGGACTTGGCCTCGATGATCTCCGGTAGGGCATCGTCCAGGCGCAGCCGCTTGTCCCGCGCCAGGCGGCGCAGCAGGTGGCCGATCTCGTACAGGCTCATGCCGCGCATGGCGCCGCCGCAGGTGGACAGCCATTCCTCGGTCTGCGCGGGGATGACGCCGCCGGCGATGGCGCCCCGCAGGTAGGCGGCGATCTCGTCTTCCGTGGGCATGCCGAGTTCGACGGGAAAGACCTGGTGCTTCAGGGTTTCCGGCAGCAGCAGCTGCGGGTGGGAGAGGAACACATGGCTGGGTCCGCCCGCCAGGGCCTTGTCGAGGTCGCGCAGGGCGCGCACCAGGTCGGGACGGCTGTCGAACCAGGCCGGCAGGTCCTCCATCAGGAAGAAGGCCTCGTGTTGACCGGTCGCGACGTGGCGCACGGCCTCCAGGGGATCGGTGATCGGCCGCGGATCGGCATCCCCGGCCCGGAAACCGGCGGCGGCGGTCCAGACCACCAGCGGCCGGTCGTCGCCGTAATGGCCGGCGCTGATGTCCGCCAGCATGCGTTCCAGCCGCGCTTCTTCCTGGCAGAGCACGTAGAACAGCGCATGGCCGGCGCTGAGGCCCTTGCGGATGTGTGTTTCCGGGGTGTGGGTCATGGTGGTGCTCCTAGGTCCTGTGGGGGCGAATCAATTCGCCCACACGACTTTCGCTTATCTGAGGCGGGCGGCACATGGATTCAATGCGCCGCCTCCCAGTTCGGACCCGCGCCCAACTCCGCCTTGAGGGGGACCGCGAGCTTGGCGACGCCGCACATCTTCTCGGGCAATCCGGTCCGGATGGATTCCAGTTCCGTTTCCGGCACCTCCAGCACCAGTTCGTCGTGCACCTGCATGATGAGTTTCGATTTCAGCCCGCTGGCGTCCAGCCAGCCCTGCACCGCGATCATGGCCAGCTTGATGAGGTCCGCCGCGGTGCCCTGCATGGGGGCGTTGATGGCGGCCCGCTCGGAGCCCTGGCGCCGCGCTGGCGCGCCGCCGGCGAGCTCGGGCAGGTACAGGCGGCGGCCGAACAGGGTTTCCACATAGCCCTGGGATCGGGCCTGCTCCCGGGTGCGGTTCATGTAGTCCAGCACACCGGGATAGCGGGTGAAGTAGCGGTCGATGTAGGCCCGGGCCACCGTGCGCTCCACGTTGAGCTGCTGGGCCAGGCCGAACTCCGACATGCCGTAGATGAGGCCGAAGTTCACCGCCTTCGCCATGCGCCGCATGTCCGCCGTGACCTGGTCGGGGGGCACGCCCTGGACCTCGGCGGCGGTGGCCCGGTGGATGTCGGCGTCCTCGTGGAAGGCTTTCAGCAGGCCCGGGTCGCCGGACAGGTGGGCCATGATGCGCAGTTCGATCTGCGAGTAGTCGGCGGAGACGATGACGCAGCCGGGTTCGGCGATGAAGGCCTCGCGGATCTTGCGGCCTTCCACCGTGCGCACCGGGATGTTCTGCAGGTTGGGGTCGTTGGAGGCGAGCCGGCCGGTGACCGCCACCGCCTGGGAATAGGTGGTGTGCACCCGGCCGGTGGCGGGGTTGACCATGCCCGGCAGCTTGTCGGTGTAGGTGGACTTCAGCTTGGCCAGGCCCCGGTATTCCAGGATGAGTTTTGGCAGGGGGTGGTCCAGGGCCAGTTCCTGCAGGGCGTCCTCGTTGGTGGAGGGGGCGCCGCCGGGGGTCTTCTTCTTCGGCTTCAGGCCGAGCTGGCCGAACAGGATTTCGCCCAGTTGCTTGGGGGAGTTGAGGTTGAAGGGCTGGCCGGCGGCCTGGTGCGCCTTGGCTTCCAGTTCTAGCATCTCGCCGGCGAGGAAGCCGGAATGCTGGCGCAGCAGGTCGGCATCCAGCTTGACCCCGGTGCGCTCCATGCGCGCCAGGATGGGCAGCAGGGGCATCTCCATGTCCCGGTACACGGCCTCCAGGTGGGGCGTGGCCACCAGCGCCGGATGCAGGGCGCGGTGCAGGCGCAGGGTGATGTCGGCGTCCTCGGCGGCGTAGGCGGTGGCCCGTTCCACGTCGACCTGGTCGAAGCCGATCTGGTTGGCGCCCTTGCCGCATACCTCTTCGTACTTGATGGTGGTTTCCCCCAGATGGCGGGCGGCCAGGGTGTCCATGTCGTGGCGTTCGTGCGCTTCCAGCACGTAGCTTTGCAGCAGGGTGTCGTGGGCGATGCCGGCGAGATGAACGCCATGGTTCATCAGCACGTGCCAGTCGTACTTCAGGTTCTGGCCGACCTTGGCGCGGGAGGGATTTTCCAGCCAGGGCTTCAGGCGGGCGAGTACATCCGCGAGGGGCAACTGGTCCGGCGCCCCGGCGTAATGGTGGGCGAGGGGCAGGTAGGCCGCCTCGCCGGCCTCGATGCTGAAGGACATCCCCACCAGCTTGGCCCGCATGGGGTCCAGGCTGGTGGTTTCCGTGTCCAGGCAGACCAGATCGGCGGATTGGAGCCGGGCGAGCCAGTTTTCGAAGCTTGTCCAGTCGAGGAGGGCTTCGTAGTGGCGTTCCACGTTTGCCACGCCGCCACCCCCTCCGCCGCCTTTATGCCCTTCAGGGTGCTCCCCCCTCGAGGGGGATGGGGCTTCAAGTGCCCCATCCTCCCCCTCTCCCGTCAAGGAGGAGCGGGTTTGAGGAGCCCCTCCCCCTCGAAGGGGGAGGGGTTGGGGTGGGGGTGTGCCCCCCTCTCCACTCAATTCCTTCAACCACGTGCGGAAGCTGTAATGGGTGAACAGCGCCCGCAGCGCCTCCGTGTCCTCATCCTTCCAAGCCAGATCGTCGGGATGCACGTCCAGCGCCACGTCCGTCTTCACCGTCACCAGCCTGCGCCCCAGGGGCAGCCAGTCCAGGGCGCGGCGCAGGTTCTCGCCGGCCACGCCCTTCACCTCGCCGGCGCGGGTAATCAGGCTGTCCAGATCGCCGAATTCGTTGATCCATTTCGCGGCGGTCTTGGGCCCCACCTTCTCCACGCCGGGCACGTTGTCCACCGAGTCGCCCATGAGGGTGAGGTAATCGACGATGCGCGCCGGCGGCACGCCGAACTTGGCGAGCACGCCGGCCTCGTCCAGCACTTCGTTGCTCATGGTGTTGATGAGGCGCACCTTGCCCGTGACCAGTTGCGCCAGATCCTTGTCGCCGGTGGACACCACCGCTTCCATGCCGGCCGCCTCGGCCTGGCGGGTCAGGGTGCCGATGACGTCGTCCGCCTCCACGCCCTCCACCATCAGCAGGGGCCAGCCGAGGGCGCGCACCGCTTCGTGCAGGGGGGCGATCTGCTTCGCCAGGTCTTCCGGCATCGGCGGGCGGTGGGCCTTGTATTCGGGGTACCAGTCGTCGCGGAAGGTCTTGCCCTTGGCGTCGAACACGCAGGCGGCGTAGGCGCTGGGATAGTCGCGGCGCAGCTTGCGCAGCATGGCGATGACCCCATGCATGGCGCCGGTGGGAAAGCCGTCGGCGCTGCGCAGGTCGGGCAGGGCATGGAAGGCGCGGTACAGGTAGGACGAGCCGTCCACCAGGAGCAGGATGCGGGACATGGGGCCTCCGGGGGAGGTCGCATTGTATTCGGTTGTCCGTCCGCCGCCGGCTACAATCCAGGCGTCCCCTCCGACCCGGACCGCCATGAGCAAACCCAAGCTACCCGACCTCTCCGACCCCGGCGGCAGCGACGAGGCGCGGCTTTCCGCGCGCGAGTCCTGGCGCATGTTCGAGATCATGGCCGAGTTCGTCGAGGCCACCGAGCGGCTGGCGCCCATCCGCCCGGCCGTCAGCATTTTCGGCAGCGCCCGCATCCAGCCGGATTCGGCCTATTACATGCTCACCGAAGCGATCGCCAGGAAGCTTTCCGACGCCGGCTTTTCCGTGTTGTCCGGGGGCGGGCCGGGGGTAATGGAGGCGGCCAACAAAGGGGCCTTCTTCGGCAAGTCGCCCAGCGTCGGCCTCAACATCCAACTGCCGCACGAGCAGCGCGCCAACCCCTTCCAGGACATCAGCCAGACCTTCCGCCACTTCTTCGCGCGCAAGGTGATGTTCGTGAAGTTCGCCAGTGCCTACGTGGTCATGCCCGGCGGATTCGGCACCCTCGACGAGCTGATGGAGGCGCTGACCCTGGTGCAGACCGGCAAGACCCGGCGCATTCCCATCATCCTGGTGAAATCCGCGTTCTGGGGTGGCCTGGTGGACTGGTTCCGCGACACGCTGGTGCGGGAGGGCATGATCGACGCGGTCGACATGGGCCTGATCCAGGTCATCGACGAGCCGGATCAGGTGGTGGAGGCCATTTTCCGCCACTACGAGAGCCGCGGTTTCCAGCCTTCCGCGCAGGAACGCGAAATCCTGCTGAATCTCTGAGTGCGGGCCGGGCTGCTAGAATCAGATCAACCAACCCGAGATTTTCGTCATGCGCCTCGCCCCTTTGCTTATCGTCTGCCTGCTCGCGGCGCCCGTCGTCCAGGCCGCCGACCGGCCGGCCGGATTGCAGCCCCTGCCCGAGATTCCGCCGCCGCCGGGCATCGTTGATGCCGACCTGGAGCCGCAGATCACCATCGTCCAGCGCGGCGAGGACCGGGTCGAGGAGTTCCGCCTCAAGGGCCGGCTTTACATGATGAAGGTGACGCCGCCGCACGGCCGGCCCTACTACCTTATCGACCAGTTGGGCGATGGCCAGATGTCGCGCTTCGAGGGTGTGACGCCCAGCCTGATGGTGCCGATGTGGGTCATTTTCGAATTTTGAGCCATCGTCTCCACAACCACCTCGCCGCCGCGCCCGCGGCGGTTTTCGTTTGAGTTGCCATGCCCAACCTGACCGTTGCCCGACTCCCCGCCGCCGCCGGCCTCGCCTGGATCAAGGCAGGCTGGCAACTGTTCAAGCTCGCTCCGGTGGCCTGGACCGGCATGACGGCGCTGGTCTTCCTGGTGCTGATGGCGCTGAGCCTGTTGCCGGTCGTCGGCGGCGTGCTGGTGCACGCCCTGTCCCCCTTCATCGTCGCCGGCTTCCTCGCCGCCAGCCGGGGTGGCAGCGGCGGCGAACCGGTCACTTTCTTCTATCTGGGCGCGGGCTGGCGCGAGAGCCGCTTTCCCCTGCTGGTGATCGGCGCGGTATACATGCTGGCGACCCTGTTCATCTTCAAGCTGGTCGGCTTTCTCACCGGCGCCGATCTGGAGGAGATGGTGCGGCAGACCCAGAACCCCGCCGCCATGACGCCGGAGGAGGCGGAACGCCTGCTGGCCACGGCCATGCCGGCGCTGGGCTTCGGCACGCTGCTGTTCGCGCCGCTGCTCATGGCTACCTGGTTCGCCCCCGGTCTGGCGCTGTTCGAGCGCTTCCCGGCCGGCCGCGCCATGTGGTGGAGCCTGTGGGCCTGTGGCGTGAACTGGCGCGCCATCTTCTATTACAGCCTGATCCTGGGCCTGGTCGGGGTGGTGGCGGTGATGATCCCCTTCGGTCTGGGCCTGCTGGTGTTCGTGCCCTGGACCCTTACCTCCACCTATGCCGCCTATCAGGCCATCTTCGTCGCGGCGGAGCCCGACGGCGCATGAGTCTGGCGCCGCTCCTGCTCGCCCTGGGTCTGCTGGCGATGCCCGCCTGGGGTGCCGCGCCGGTCGTTTTTGGCGATGCGCTGCACAAGAAGTTCCACCACGAGCGCTGCCTGCAGTGCCACCAGTTCGGCAGCAGAAAGCACAACGGCCGCGGCTACGGCAGCCACCGCTCGCGGTATCTGTGCGACAACTGCCATACCCGGCATATCACCGGCCTCGGTCGCGGCGTCTGGATGGCGCCGCCGGAGAAGCTCGACTACACCGGCCTGGACGCTGCGGATACCTGTCGCTTCATCCAGCGCAACATGGGCGTGGTCGATGCGCCCGCGCGCCTGATCGAGCACCTGCTGCACGACAGCCGCATCCGCTGGGCTCTGGACAGCGGCATGACGCCGGCCGGGCGCTTTCCGACCGTGCCCGGTGGCTATGAGGAATGGGTGCGTGACGTGCGCGCCTGGATCGAGGGCGGCATGTTGTGCGAATGAAGCCATGGGCAATGGGGAAGGGAAAGTAGGCGCAAGCTCTGCCGCCCACTCCCCACTCGCTACTCGCCACTACCTCGATGCCCGAACTTTCCCTATTCGCCGCCTTCCTCGCCGGCCTGCTGGGCGGCGTGCACTGCGTCGGCATGTGCGGCGGCATCGTCGCCGCCATGTCCCTGCAGCCGGGCGCTGACGCGCGCCCCGGCGGTCGGCGTCCGCTGGCCTTCCACCTGGCCTACAACGGCGGTCGCATCGTCAGTTATACCCTGGCCGGCATCCTCGCCGGGCTGCTTGGCTCGGCGGCCTTTCTCTCCGAGCATCTGTTGCCCGTGCAATACGGGCTCTATGCGCTGGCCCAGGTCGTGCTGATCCTGCTGGGCCTGTATCTGGCCGGCCTCAACCAATCCGTGCTGGTGCTGGAACGCATGGGCGGCGTGCTCTGGCGTCGTCTGCAGCCCCTGCTCGCCCGCCTGCTGCCCATCCGCGGCCTGGGCCAGGCCCTGGTGGCCGGCGGGCTGTGGGGCTGGCTGCCCTGCGGGCTGGTCTACAGCGTGCTGGTGTCCGCCCTGGCCGCCGGCGACGCCGTGCGCGGCGGGCTGCTGATGCTGGCCTTCGGGCTCGGTACCCTGCCCAACCTGCTGCTCATGGGCTGGGCGGGCGAAAGCCTGCGCCGCTTCACCCACAACCCCTGGGCGCGCCGCGTCGCCGGCCTGCTGGTGGCGGGCATCGGCGTCTGGGGTCTGGCCCTGCTCCTGCCGCGCGGCGGGGCCTGAGCGTCAGGGCGTGTTGAAGACGCGCGTGAACTCGCTTTTCAGGGGTTTCCCCAGCACGTTGGCGTTGACCAGGAAGCGCAGGGTGTCGGGGCCGTCGAGCTGGTATTCGCCCAGGTAATACACCTCGTTGCCACGGCGCACCTCGCGGATGGGAATGCTGGACAGGCGGTTGCTCTGGTGGATGGCGCCGGCATAGACCTGGCCGGGCACCGACACCATGCCGCCCGCGCGGTTCTTGCGGTAGAGGTTGACGGTGAGCAGGCCGCGTCCTGGCCGCGGCTCGACGTTGTGCTCGCGTGCCGCTTCGGCGGTGAGTTCCAGGCTGGGCAGCGCGGCGCAATGCATTTCCAGATCGCCGGCCCGGGCGATTTCACCCGCCTGGAGCGTCGCGCTGGCGAATCCGACGGCGATGCCCAGCAGCAAAGCGCGTGTAATCATGTCCTCCTCCTCGTCCATGGCCGGCAAGAAGAAATATAGTAACGCTTTCGGCGGGGCGCTTCCCTTCAGAGCGGGATCGTCCCGCAGCCCGCCCATCCGCACCGCGTGACGCCATGACCCAGATGACCCCCCAGGAAATTGTCCACGAACTCGACAAGCACATCGTCGGCCAGAACGACGCCAAGCGTGCCTGCGCCATCGCCCTGAGGAACCGCTGGCGGCGCATGCGCGTGGCCGACGGTCTGCGTCAGGAGATCACGCCCAAGAACATCCTCATGATCGGTCCCACCGGCGTCGGCAAGACCGAGATCGCCCGCCGTCTGGCCCGCCTCTCCGGCGCCCCCTTCATCAAGGTGGAAGCCACCAAGTTCACCGAGGTGGGCTACGTTGGCAAGGACGTCGACAGCATCATCCGCGATCTCACCGAGATCGCCGTCAAGCAGGCCCGCGAGGAGGCCACCCGCAAGGTGCGCTTGCGCGCCGAGGAGGCCGCCGAGGAGCGCATCCTCGATGCCCTGCTGCCCGGCGCCCGCGACGCCTGGCAGGCCGACGCCAAGCCGGAGGAATCCGCCACCCGGCAGAAATTCCGCAAGATGCTGCGCGAGGGCCAGCTGGACGACAAGGAGATCGAGCTGGACCTGGCCGCCAACCCCGCCGCCATGGAAATCTTCGCCCCGCCGGGCATGGAGGAGCTCACCAACCAGTTGCAGGGCATGTTCCAGAACCTGGGTGGCAAGCGCACGCAGAAGCGCAAGCTGCGCATCGCCGAGGCCATGAAGCAACTCGCCGACGAGGAGGCCGGGCGCCTGGTCAACGAGGAGGAGATCAAGCTCGCCGCCCTGCGCAACGTCGAATCCAACGGCATCGTCTTCCTTGACGAGATCGACAAGATCGCCGGCCGGGATGGCCACGGCCCGGATGTCTCCCGCCAGGGCGTGCAGCGCGACCTGCTGCCCCTGGTGGAGGGCGCCACCGTCTCCACCAAGTTCGGCATGGTGAAGACCGACCACATCCTGTTCATCGCCAGCGGCGCCTTCCACCTGTCCAAGCCCTCGGATCTGATCCCCGAGCTGCAGGGCCGCTTCCCCATCCGCGTGGAGCTGCAAAGCCTGACCGTGGCCGACTTCGAACGCATCCTCACCGGCACCGACGCCTGCCTGACGCGCCAGTACCAGGCCCTCATGGAAACCGAAGGGGTGAAGCTGGCGTTCAGCGACGACGCCATCCGCCGCCTGGCCGAGATCGCCTGGAGCGTCAACGAGCGCACCGAGAACATTGGCGCCCGCCGGTTGTACACCGTCATGGAGCGGCTGCTGGACGAGCTCTCCTTCGACGCCGACAAGCGCGGCGGCGAGACCCTGGCCATCGACGCTGCCTACGTCGATGCCCGGCTGTCCGCCCTGGCGGCCAGCGAGGATCTTGCGCGCTACGTGCTTTGAAAAATTCCCTTATCCCGCAATAAAAAAACCCCACACACCCACAGGGCCTCGCCCCTGTAAACTTCGCAAGTTTCTGATTTCCTTATTTTCCGGAGATTTCCATGGCCAACCGTTCCACCCTCGAACCCAAAGTCGCCACGGCCGCCAAGGCGGCCGATCTCTTCGCCCTCGCCCGCGAGTGCTTCGACGAGCCGGCGGACATGGCCTACGCCAAGGACATCCTGACCGCCGCCGCTTTCACCGGCGATGCCGATGCCAGGAAAGCCCTCGACAAGGTGGCGGGCGACGCCATGTTCACCAAGGATTTCGTCACCCTGGCCATCGGCTACGCGGCCCTGGGCGACGCCGGCAAGGCCAAGGAGATGCTGGGGCAGGGCGCCGACTTCGCCATGGACGGTGGCGAGAAGGTGTCGGTGGGCATGGGCCAGTGGCTGGCCTTGGCGGATGCGGCCGCCGCGGCCAAGGCCCTGACCGGGGCGCTGAAGGAAGTTTCTGCCACCGAAGAGCTGTACGGCCTGGCCGGTGTGGTGGCCGAGCTGAATGACGCCACCCTGTTCGGCCAGGTGACCGACAAGATCAAGGCCAAGGCCGGCCGCGCCGGCGACTTCGCCCGCCTGGCCAAGCTGCTGGCGAAGGGCGGCGACAAGGCCCGCGCGGTGGAAACCATCAACGAAGGCGCCGCCAAGTACGGCAGCCCCGCCGACCTGATCGCGCTGTCCGGCGCCATGAACGAGATCGACCCGGCCGCCGCCGGCGCCCTCTACGACAAGGCCCTGGAATCCGCCAAGGACTTCACCGCCCTCATGCAGGTGCTGGCTTCCGCCGCCGGCAACGCGGATTTCACCAAGACCGTGCTGGCCAAGGCCGGCGCCGTCGCCACGGTGAGCGGCGAGCTGATCCAGCTGGCCGGCGTCTACGCCGACCTGGGCGATGCCACAGGCGTCACCGACATGCTGACCAAGTCGGAGGAGGCCGTAGCCAACCTGGACGAGATGCGCAAGGTGGTGGAGGCGGTGGAGAAATACGCCGCCGGCGATGCCGCCCGCCTCGAGCGCGTGAAGGCCAAGCTGGCCAAGCGGGAAGCCAACCAGGCCAAGTACGTGGCCCTGCAGAACGAAGAAGGCAAGTGCACCACCATCAAGCAGCTCATCGCCCTGGCTGACCGCATCATGGCCGAGCTGGAGGACGCCGCCTACGCCGGCAAGGTGCTGGGCATCGCCGAAGGCAAGATGCGCGAGGAAGGCGCCTTCCACTTCGCCCGCTTCAAGTCCCTGATCCTGGGCGTGGACCGCCTGGGCGACAAGACTTGGCTGGGCAAGCTGCTCGATGAGAGCGTGGCCAACGCCACCGACTTCGTCTGGTTCCGCGAGATCGTCATGACCTGCGCCACCGAGCTCAAGGACGCCGACTACGGCAAGGCCCGCGCCCGCGCCTATGCCGAGGGCCGCGCCCTGGGCGATTCCGCCTACGACTACACGAAGATGGCCGAGACTGTGCAGACCGCCCTGGGCGACTCCGCCCTGGCCGCGAAGCTGCTGAACGACGCCGCGTCCCGTGCGAAGGACCACTACGCCCTGGCCCACACCGCCAAGCTGTACCGGGACATCGGCGACCACGCCGCCGCCAACGCCCTGTTCGCCAAGGCCGTCGAAGCCTGCGCCAATGGCGACCAGTGCGTGCAACTGGCCACCCGTTTGAAGGCTTACGAACTGCCGGCTTCCGAAATCGCGCCGCTGATGAACGCCTGCGGCGGCCGCCTGGGCAACGCGGGCGACAAGCTGCGCTGGGCCGAGGGCGTGGCTGACCTCTTGCTCGATGGTGCCTGGGCCGAGAAGGCCTACGCCGGCATCGCCGCCAGCTTCACCGCGGAAGCCGACCGCAAGCGTTTCGAGCGCAGCCGCCAGATGCGCATGGGTTATCGCTTTTTCGGGCCCGGCGTGCAGGCGCACTGAGCGTTTCCGATGCCTTGAAAAGGCCGCCCGCGGGCGGCCTTTTGCTTTTATTCACCGGCCGGGCGGCCGCGGCTGGCGTGCTAAACTCGCGCGCATTTCATAACCTTGCGCCGGCTCGCCGCCGGACCCGGGGATGGCGGAAGACAGTGACCTCGAACGCACGGAACCAGCATCCGCGCGCAAGCTGGAACAGGCGCGGGAAAAGGGCAATGTGCCCCGCTCCCGCGAGCTGGCCACCCTGGCGGTGCTGCTCGCCAGCGTCGGCATGATCGCCTTCATGGGCCTGCACATGCTGCGCGGCTTGTACGGGGTGATGCACAGCACATTAACGTTCAACGCCATCGACGTATCCACACCCGCCATGATGGGGCGCAATCTGATGGAGGCCGGCATGGATGGCGTATTGCTCTTCCTGCCCCTGGCCGCGGCCGTGGTGGTGGCGGCCGTGGTGGCCAACCTGATGGTGTCCGGCTGGGTGTTCTCGCCGAAGGCCCTGGAATTCAATTTCAGCAAGCTCAACCCCATCACCGAGGGTGTAAGAATTTTTGTGTAAACGGTCCCCCGGCAGGAAACTGCCGCATTGCCAGGAGCGATGATGACCGTACTGAAGCACGATGTACCCCCCGAGCTGATAGATAGCCTGTTAGCGAATTACCGAAAGCCGGAAGACCTGATTGGCGAGAACGGGTTGCTCAAGCAACTCACCAAGCTGGTAGTCGAGAGGGCGCTGGAAGCCGAGATGGCCA
>VGVT01000059.1 GCA_016873935.1 Betaproteobacteria bacterium
ACCGGCTCCATCCAGTCCGCTACACTTATCCACAACCAGCCTTTAAAAGGCCGGCTTCAGACCCTGGTCAAAATTCAACGCGCACCAGTGGTCAGAATTCAACGCGCGTCGACATACTATGCCTTCTGCTGACTTCTCCACGGCATTCAGCGCCCGTTTCCAGGCGCCCAGCTTCGATCTCTCGAAGCACCGGGGAGATCTCCCGGGGTAAGACACGTTACCTTCGCGGCATAGACGCCGGATTTACAAAATGCACCCCTTCGCAGATGGAGGACTTCGTGGTCACGTGCCCACTCGTCCCGGATGCATCACGCCTCATATCCGGTTTTTGTTCATCGCCCCGCCGTTTCGGATCGGGCTTCCTTCAGACCCCGCCTCGCGACGACGCCCTTGCCCTTCTCCTTGCCTTCGGCTCTGCAATACCTGGCCATCGGACTTTCACCGACGAAGTAACGCGCCATGCCCGGCGCACACGTTGCGACGGCGGTTTCCCGATTAATCTCGGGAAAACCCCTGAAAATCTTGCTAGCCCGGATGCGCTGCTCAAGCGTTGGCGTTTCGGTGGCGTTAACGCCACCCACTACGCAGCCTATTAGCGGCAAGAGAAATAGCACAACGAGCCGAAACTCACGCAACATTTCTAGCCTCAAATAGACTGATCAGCCCGATCAATTTTATGAATCCATCCGCCGTTGAACTTCAGCTGATCTCACAGACTCATGGACGGTACCTAATTGATCTCGAAAACACTTCAATCCAGCTATCTGGATAAGAGTGTCTGCTTCAAAACTAGCACAAGGGGGCTGAGGGGGATACATGCTGATATTCTTGGCAGTCATGATCAGAGCTCACGGTCCAGAAGGCGTATCGCAGATTCGGATTCCTCAGTGACTAGCCCATGCAATGGGGAAGAGGCCGACGTGTTTGGGGATGTCGGCTACCAGGGAGTGGCGAAGCGGGAAGAGAATCAGGATAAGGCGGTCACCTGGCATGTGGCCATGAAACCGGGCAAGCGCAAGACGCTGCCCAATACGCCTTGGGGCCAACTGGTGGACAAGATCGAGAAAGTCAAGGCCAGTCTCCGCGCCAAGGTGGAACATCCCTTCCACATCCTCAAGCGTCAGTTCGGTTTCCTGAAGACCCGTTACCGGGGCCTGTGGAAGAACACCGGGCAGATCGCTACGCTGTTTACCCTGGCCAATCTGTTCCAAGCACGGCATCTCATGTTGGGGCTCATGGAAGGGGTGCGCTCATGAAGCGCCCAATGGCCGGATATCGGCCTGTAACCGGGCGATTGGAACCGGAGATTGCTCATTCATTGAGCAATCTCGAAACCCAGACTGGGCCACGAGATTCGGCAACTGATTTACCGCCACTCGTACCCCCTGAAATGCCCGGCTGTGCAGAGCTTCCTTAAATCGCACACGGTAAAACCAGCCATTGCAGGTCTCAACGCGGGGCATGTGCCCTACTTGAAATTGGCTCTTAGTCCTGGCGTTCGCCCTTGCTGTTGAGGCGCCGCCGGTAGGGGTGGCCGACCTTGGTGGCGGCACCGGCACCGGCATCCGGGCCGCCACCGGCCGTCTCACGCTTGCCACCGCCGGACTTGTCGAGTCCGCACCACTGCAGCAGGGCGCCCACCTCTTCCTCCGCCAGTTCCTCCTTCATGCCGCGCTTCAGGCGGGGCGGCATGGCGACCGGGCCGAAGCGCACGCGGATCAGGCGGCTGACGGTGAGTCCCAGGTGTTCCATGAGGCGGCGTACCTCGCGGTTGCGGCCTTCCTTGATGACCAGGCGATACCACTGGTTCACGCCCTCGCCACCGGCAGGGACGATGCTTTCCACTTTGGCGATGCCATCCTCCAGCTCGATCCCGCCGATCAGGGCGTCCATTTTCTCCGCGTCGAGGCTGCCCAGCAGACGCACGGCATATTCGCGTTCCACCTCGTAGCGCGGGTGGGACAGTCGGTTGGCCAACTCGCCGTCGGTGGTGAAGATGAGCAGGCCCTCGGTGTTGAAGTCAAGACGGCCGACGGTGATCCAGCGGCCGCCGCGGATTGGCGGCAGATTGTCGAACACCGAGGGACGCCCTTCCGGGTCGTCGCGCGAGACGATCTCGCCTTCCGGCTTGTGATAGATCAGGACACGCGGGAGCTGGGCCTTCCAGGCCAGGCGCACGATCTTGCCATTGAGCTTGACGATATCGCCGGGCTTGACCTTGTCCCCCACCTGGGCTGGCTGGCCGTTGATGCTGACGCGGCCTTCCAGGATCAATTGCTCCATGTCCCGGCGCGAGCCTAGGCCGGCGCCGGCCAGGACCTTGTGCAGGCGCTCGCTCTGCGCTTCCAGTTCTTCGGGCCGCGCCTTCAGGGGGCGGCCCATGTAGGAATATCTGGGCATGTTTTTCTCTCTATGGGGGTTGGGGGGTCCCGCGTCGCGGGAAAACGATGTTATTCCTCTGGCGGCGGCGGCTCCATGGGCAAGCCTTCGTTTGTCGCACGCTCGATCAGGTCCCTTGCCAGTTCGGGCGGTGGCGGCAGTTCGGCGAGGGCGCGCAGTCCCAGGTCGGAGAGGAATTGCCGGGTGGTGGCGAACAGGGCGGGACGGCCGGGCACGTCCTTGTGCCCGACTACCTCGATCCAGCCGCGTTCCTCCAGGGTCTTGATGATCTGGCTGTTGACGGCGACGCCGCGGATCTCCTCGACGTCGCCGCGCGTCACCGGCTGGCGGTAGGCGATGATGGCCAGGGTCTCGAGGGTGGCGCGCGAATAGCGCGGCGGTTTTTCCGGATTGAGACGGTCGAGGTAATGCTGGTACTCGGCCCGCGTCTGGAAGCGCCAGCCGTCGGCGAGGAACATCAGCTCGACGCCGCGGCCCTGCCAGTCCGCGCGCAGCTCTTCCAGGGCGCGGCGCAGGAAGTCGTTGGAGAGTTCGCTATCGAACACCTTCTTCAACTCGGCCAGCGACAGCGGCGCGGCGCTGGCGAGCAGTACGGTTTCCAGGATGCGCTTGATCTCGGCGAGGGGGTGGCCCTCCCCGGTTGGAGGGGAATCGGAGGGAGGGGGCAAAGTGCTCGTCGCCGCTTCGGCGGCTCCCTCTGCCCCATCCCCACTACCGCCCGCGGGAGAGGGGGGAAATACGTCAGGCTGTGGCATGGTGTTCGACGACGGCGAGTTGGGCATGGATCGGGGCGAAGGGTTCGTTCTGGACGATGTCCACCAGACGTTCGCGCACCAGTTCGAGCAGGGCGAGGAAGGCTACCACCAGGGCCGAACGTCCGGCCTGCGGATCGAACAGTTCCTCGAAGAGCAGGCGCGCGGCGCCGGCCTGCGCGGCTTCCTGGAGGCGTTTCAGGATGCGGCTCATGTGTTCGCGCACCGACAGCTCCTGGCGGCCGATGCGATGGTGCCTGTTCATGGCGGCGCGCTTGAGGATGGCGCCCCAGGCCTCCAGCAGGTCGGCGCCGTCGACTCGTGGCAGACGCTTGGCCAGCAGTTGCGGGATGTGCACGCTGATGGCCTGGAAATCTCGGCCCAGTTGCGGCAAGGCGTCGAGGTTGCGGGCCGCAATCTTGGTCTGCTCGTATTCGAGCAGTCGGCGCACCAGTTCGGCGCGCGGATCGCGCTCCTCGCCTTCATCCACCTTCTCCTGGCGCGGCAACAACATGCGCGATTTGATCTCGATGAGCATGGCCGCCATCACCAGGTATTCGGCGGCCAGTTCCAGGCGGCGCCGGCGCATGACCTCGACGTAGTCCATGTACTGGCGGGTGAGCGCCGTCATGTTGATGTCCAGCACGTTGAGGTTGTTGCGGCGGATCAGCCACAGCAAGAGGTCCAGCGGGCCCTCGAAGGCCTCCAGGATGACCTCCAGTGCGTCGGGCGGGATGTACAGGTCCACCGGCAGGTCGGTCCAGAGTTCGCCCTGCACCCGCGCCAGGTGGCGCACCTCCTCCTCGGCCTGCTCGATGGCCTCGGCGGGGTCGAGGACTTCGTCGGCGCCGGTCATGGCTGGCCACCCCGCCCCCCCCCACTTTCATAAAGGGGGGTTGGGGGGGATTTCGATGTGGCCCGCTTATCGCGCCATGGAACAATCCCCCCTACCCCCCCTTTATGAAAGGGGGGAATGAGATACGCCTGTTGCATGACCGCGGAGTGCGTCACGCCGCCACCCGCACGCCCGGCCGGGCGCCTTCCCGATCGCGGCCGCTCTTCAACACCACCGCGTAGTTCGCCTGCGTCTTGCCGAAAGCGCTCAGGGCGGCGAACAGGTCGTCGGACAGGCGCACGCGCCAGGCCGGGCCCAGCAACAGGTCGCAGGACGCCCTGTCGTTGCGGTAGGCCAGGCTGACGGCGCAGCCGTTGGCGAGGCGGTGCGGCGCCAGGGCAGCGATGAGCTTGCGGGCATCCGGGCCGTCGTCGAGGACCAGCCGCAGGCCCGTGGCAAAGCGTGTGCGGGCGCCGTCCAGATCCATGATCTCGTCGGCGGTGACGCGCATGCCGCCGGAATACTCGTCGTGACTGGCCCGGCCGGCGACGATGAGCAGCGTGTCCTCCTTGAACAGCGCGCGGTGGGCCTCGAACAGTTCGTTGAACACCGTAACTTCCACCCGCGAGTCGCCGTCGTCCAGAACCACGCTGGCCATCTTGCCGCGGCGCGACATGCGCGTGGTCACCGAGGCCACCACGCCGGCCATGAGCTGGGGTCCGGGCTGCGGCCGGATGTCTTTCAGGGTCTTGTCCACCAGGCCCTTGAGGGCGGCCCGGTCGGCGCTGTAGGGATGGCCGGAGAAATAGAAGCCCAGGGCGACTTTCTCCTGCGCCAGCCGCTCCTTCAGCGGCCATTCCGGCACCTCCACCCGATCCGGCGGTGCTTCCGCCATGGCGTCTCCGAACAGGGAATTCTGCGCGGCGTTGGCCTGCTGGTTCTCCGCCCACTCCATGGCCAGGCCGACGCTCATGAGCGTGGCGTTGCGGTTGGCGTGCAAGCCGTCGAAGGCGCCGGCGCGGACCAGGGCCTCGATGGCGCGGCGGTTCACCAGGCGGCGGTCGATGCGCTTGCAGAAATCGAACAGGTCGGTGAAGGCGCCGCCGGATTGCCGCGCCGCCAGGATATTGTTCACCGCCCCCTCCCCCGTGCCTTTCACCGCGCCCAGGCCGTAGCGCACGTGCTTGCGATCGACCGGGATGAAACGGTAGACAGACTGGTTGATGTCCGGCGGCAGGATGGTGAGGCCGTTCTTGACCGCGTCGTCGTGGAAGATCTTGACGCTGTCGGTGTCGTCCATGTCGGAGGACAGGGTGGCGGCCATGTAGGCGGCGGCGTGGTGGGCCTTGAGCCAGGCGGTCTGGTAGGACACCACCGCGTAGGCGGCGGTGTGCGACTTGTTGAAGCCGTATTCGGCGAACTTCTCCATGAGATCGAACAACTGCGTGGCCAGGGCCTCGTCGTAGCCCTTCTGCTTGGCCCCCTCGCGCATGGTGTCGCGGTGCTTGGCCATCTCCTCGGCCTTTTTCTTGCCCATGGCCCGGCGCAGCAGGTCGGCGCCGCCCAGCGTGTAGCCGCCGATGATCTGGGAGATCTGCATGACCTGTTCCTGGTAGACGATGACGCCGTAGGTGGGTGCCAGGCATTCCTTCAGGTCCGGATGGAAATAGTCGATGCTTTGCTTGCCCTTCTTGCGCAGGATGAAGTCATCCACCATGCCCGAGCCGAGGGGGCCGGGCCGATAGAGGGCGAGGACGGCGATGATGTCCTCGAAGCGGTCGGGCGCCAGCTTCACCAGCAGCTTCTTCATGCCTTCCGATTCCACCTGGAAGATGGCCGTGGTGTTGGCGGTCTTGAAGATCTCGTAGGCCGCCGGATCGTCCAGGGGCAGGGTCTCCAGGTTCACGTCCCAGGCGGGGTCGAGCATTTTGATGTACTTCACCGCCAGGTCGATGATGGTGAGGTTGCGCAGGCCGAGGAAATCGAACTTCACCAGGCCCGCCTTCTCCACGTCGTCCTTGTCGAACTGCGACACCGGCGCCGCTTCGGCGCTGTCCGCCTGATACAGCGGGCAGAAATCGGTGAGCTTGCCCGGGGCGATGAGGACGCCGCCAGCGTGCATGCCAACGTTGCGCGTCAGTCCTTCCAGCTTGCGCGCCAGATCGATGAGTTCCTTGACCTCCTCTTCCTGCTCGTAGCGCGCCTTCAGCTCCGGCACCTGCTGCAGGGCCTCGTCCAGGGTGACGTTCTTGCCCGGCGCCGAGGGGATCATCTTCGACAGCTGGTCGCAGAAATTGTAGGACAGGTCGAGCACCCGGCCGACGTCGCGGATCACCGCGCGGGCCGCCATGGCGCCAAAGGTGGCGATCTGCGAGACCGCCTCGGCGCCATACTTGTCGCGCACGTACTCGATGACGCGCCAGCGGTTGTCCTGGCAGAAGTCCACGTCGAAGTCCGGCATGGAGACCCGCTCGGGGTTGAGGAAGCGCTCGAACAGCAAGGCGTAGGCCAGCGGATCGAGGTCGGTGATGCCGAGCGCGTAGGCCACCAGCGAGCCGGCGCCGGAGCCGCGGCCTGGACCCACCGGCACGCCATTGTGTTTCCCCCAGTTGATGAAGTCGGCGACGATGAGGAAGTAGCCGGGGAAGCCCATCTGGATGATGGTGTCCAGCTCCAGTTCCAGGCGGGCGGCATATTCCGGGTATTTCTCCGCCCGCACACCCGCGTCCGCGTAGAGCACCGCCATGCGCCGGGTCAGGCCCTCGCGCGCCTGATCGCGCAGGTACTCGTCCAGGGGCAGGCCGCCGGGCGTGGGAAAGTCGGGCAGACGGCTCTTGCCCAGTTCCAGGGTCAGGTTGCAGCGGCGGGCGATCTCCAGACTGTTTTCCAGGGCCTCGGGAATATCGGCGAACAGCTCCAGCATCTCCGCCTGCGTCTTGAAGCAATCCTCCTCGGTGAAGGTCTTCGGTCGGCGCCGGTCGGCCAGCACGTAGCCCTCGGCGATGCACACCCGCGCCTCGTGCGCGGTGAAATCCTCGCGACGCAAGAATTGCACCGGATGCGTGGCCACCACTGGCAGGCCCAACTCCTCCGCCAGCGCCAGGGCGCGAAACACCTGCAACTCGCATTGCGGGCGTCCGTCGCGTTGCAGTTCCAGGTAGTAGCGATCCGGAAAGCGCGCTGCCCAGGCGCTCGCCAGGCTGCGCGCGGTATCCAGGGAATCGTTGACCAGGGCGCCGCCGACGTCGCCGAGATGGCCGCCGGACAGCGCGATGAGGCCTTGCGTGCCCATCTCGTCGAACCAGGCCGGCTGGATCACCGCCCGACCGCGGTGCAGATTGCCTCGGTAGGCGCGCGTCAGCAGTTCGCAGAGCAGCCGCCAGCCCGCCGTGTCCTGCACCAGCAGCAGCATGCGCGCCGGCTTGTCGGCGGACTCCGGCGGCGCCACCCAGACGTCGCAACCGGCGATCGGCTTGATCCCCTGCTTGCGCGCGCCCGCGTAGAACTTCACTAGACCGAAGACGTTGCCCAGGTCGGTCAGCGCCAGGGCCGGCATCGCATCGGCCCGCGCCGCGCCGAGGGCATCATCCACCCGCAGGATGCTGTCGACGATCGAATACTCGCTGTGCAGGCGCAGGTGGACGAAACGGGGTGGAGACATCGGGAGAGTCGGGTGCGAACGGAAGGAAGGACGATGGCGTGGGGATTCTAACCTTTACCGAGACATCCTCCCCATGCAGGGAGCAATCAGTCCAGACCGGTCAGAAACGCCTCCAGGTCCCGCGGCAGCGGCGCCTCCAGGCACAGCGGCTTTCCCGTCAACGGATGCGCCATCTCCAGCCGCCGCGCGTGCAGGAACATGCGCTTCAGGCCGCGCTTCTTCAGGGCTCGATTGAGCTCGAAATCCCCGTACTTGTCGTCTCCGGCGATGGGGTGGCCGATGGAGGCCAGGTGCACGCGGATCTGATGCGTGCGCCCTGTCTTCAGTTCGGCTTCGAGCAGGGCGTAGTCTCCGGCCTGCCTGACCAGGCGGAAAATCGTGTGGGCGCGCTGACCATCCGCGTTCGCCACCACCCTGCGCTCACCCTCCTCGTTCAGGTACTTGTGCAGGGCCAGCTTCACGTGACGCACCGGGTCTCGCCAGGGGCCCTTGGCCAGGGTCAGGTAAGTCTTGCGGGTCTCGCCGAGGCGCAGCATGCGATGCAATTCCACTAAGGCGGTACGCTTCAGGGCCAGGATGAGGACACCGGAGGTTTCCTTGTCCAGGCGATGCGCCAGTTCCAGGAAGCGTGCGTCGGGAAGTTCCAGGCGCAACTGCTCGATGATGCCCAGGCTGACGCCGCTGCCGCCGTGGACCGCCTGGCCGGGGGGCTTGTCGATCACCAGCAGGCTGTCGTCGCGGTAGATCACCCGCTCGAGCAGGGGCTGACCGATCCCGGGCAGAGCCGGGATTTCCTCTCGTGCCGCCACCCGAACCGGCGGGATGCGCACTTCGTCACCCTCTTCCAGCTTGTAATCGGGCTTTGCCCGGCGGCCGGAGATGCGCACCTCGCCTTCCCTCAGCATCCGGTACACCCGGCTCTTGGGTACGCCCTTGAGGCGTCGGAAGAGGTAATTGTCCAGGCGCTGTCCGGCTTCCTCGGCGCCGATCCTGACTTTTGTTACAGCGACTTTGCCGGGGGATTCCATTAGCGTATATACTCGCGATGCTCAAAAAGCGTGCAAAGGGGCGTTGAAGATCCTGCCCGCGCACCCACGATGAGCGCCGGTTGTCTCCGCTCACCGGCGAAGGGCGCCCGCCCGGTGTTCTCCCTGTTCCACGGTTTCCGGCCAAGCCGGCCCGTAGCGAATTCAGAGCACCCGAGACCCGCGCCCCCAGGCAAGTAGCGATGGTAACGCAATTTGTTTGCGCGACCCGTTCCCGGACACAGATCCGCCGGCATGCCGGCGGCTAGAAGGATAAACCGCAACCATGCACCAGCCGTTCAGCGACCCACACCAAGACGCCGCCTGATCCCCTGCCTCGCATCGCCGCCGCTTTGTCAGCCGCGGCGGGGTTTATCACCCCGGGACGCGCTTCGCGCAGGGGTAGAACATGAAACGTATGCTGTTCAACGCGACGCAGGCGGAGGAACTCCGCGTCGCCATTGTCGATGGCCAGAAACTGGTCGACCTCGACATCGAGTCCGCCAACAAGGAACAACGCAAGGGCAACATCTACAAGGCCGTCATCACCCGCGTCGAGCCTTCCCTGGAAGCCTGTTTCGTCAATTACGGCGCCGAACGGCACGGCTTCCTGCCGTTCAAGGAAATCTCACGTTCCGCCATTCCCGGCGCCGATAAGGGCGATTTCAGCCGGGGCCGCATCCAGGACGTGCTCAAGGAAGGTCTGGAACTCATCGTCCAGGTGGAGAAGGACGAGCGCGGCAACAAGGGGGCGGCGCTCACCAACCAGGTCAGCCTGGCCGGCCGCTACCTGGTGCTGATGCCCAACAACCCGCGCGGTGGTGGCGTCTCCCGCCGCATCGAGGGCGAGGAGCGCAACGAACTGCGCGACGCCCTGGCCCAGTTGGAAGTCCCCGCCGGCATGAGCCTGATCGGCCGCACCGCCGGCATCGGCCGCAGCGTCGAGGAATTGCAGTGGGACCTAAACTACCTGCTGCAACTGTGGACCGCCATCGACGGTGCCACCAAGGGCCAGTCCGGCGCCTTCCTGATCTATCAGGAATCCAGCCTGGTCATCCGCGCGATCCGCGACTACTTCACCCCGGACATCGGCGAACTGCTCATCGACGAGCCCAACATCTGCGAGCAGGCCAAGCAGTTCATGGCCCATGTGATGCCGCCCAACGTCAACAAGGTGAAGCTGTACACCGACCCGGTGCCCCTGTTCTCGCGCTTCCAGATCGAGCACCAGATCGAGAGCGCCTATTCCCGCACGGTCACCCTGCCCTCCGGCGGCGCCATCGTCATCGACCACACCGAGGCCCTGGTGGCCATCGACGTCAACTCCGCCCAGGCCACCAAGGGCGGCGACATCGAGCAGACCGCCTTCAATACCAACCTGGAAGCGGCCGAGGAAGTGGCCCGCCAGTTGCGCCTGCGCGACCTGGGCGGCCTCATCGTCATCGACTTCATCGACATGGAGAGCGGCAAGAACCAGCGCGAAGTGGAGGATCGTCTGCGCGACGCCCTGCACTACGACCGGGCGCGGGTGCAGACCGGCAAGATCTCCCGCTTCGGCCTGCTGGAACTCTCCCGCCAGCGCCTGCAACCCAGCCTGGGCGAGACCAGCTACATCACCTGCCCCCGTTGCGCCGGCACCGGCCACGTGCGCAGCACCGAATCCTTCGCCCTGCATCTGCTGCGCATGCTCCAGGAAGAGGCCATGAAGGACAACACCGGCGCCGTGCACCTGCAAGTGCCCGTGGACGTGGCCACTTTCCTGCTCAACGAGAAGCGGCACGACATCCTGGCCATCGAAGCGCGGCATCGCGTCGAGGTGGTGCTGATCCCCAACATGCACTTCGAGACCCCGCGCTACGCGCTGGCCCGTTTCCGCCACGACCAGTTGAACCAGAGCGAGCCTCTGGCGCCCAGCTACCGCATGGTGGAAAAGCCCGCCGAGGAAGAGGAGGCCCAGCCGCGCAACGGCGCCGCCGCCAAGCCCGAGCGATCCCAGCCCGTGGTGCAGGGCATCACGCCGAATCAGCCGGCGCCGATGCCGAGCGCCCCGGTCACGCCGGAAACCGGCAAACCCGGCCTGTTTGGCCGCATCTTCGGCTGGTTGCGCGGCATCAACAGCGCCGAGGAGGCCGCCGCCCCGCAAGCGGAGAAGAAGTCCGAGCCGCGCCGTGAACGGGAACCCCGTCGCGGCCGCGACAGCCGCGGCGAACGAGAGTCCCGAGGTGAACGCGAAGCTCGCGGTGAACGCCGGTCACGCGGAGAACGCGGCGAGAAGGCCGAACGTGGCGAGCGTCCGGAGCCGCGTGAATCTCGCGAGCCCCGCAGCAACCGTGAACGCGAGGCCAAGGAGACACGTGAGCCGCGCGAGCCTCGGGAGCCGCGTGAACCGCGCGAGCCGCGTGGCGAGAAGCCCGAACGCCAGCGGCGCGAGCGCCCCGCAGAGACACCGCGCGCCGAACAGGCCGCCCTCCCCGCCGCTCAGGTGATCGATACGGCCCCCGAAGCCGCTGGCGAGGAATCCGACAGCCGTCGTCGCGGTCGCCGCGGTGGGCGCGGCCGTCGCGGAGAAGGTCGTCCTGAGTCCGCCGAGGCCCTCACCGGGCAGACCGTCAGCGAGACTGTCAATGAGAGTGCAGTGGTAGCCAGCGCAGCCACGGCCACCGACGCGGAACCGCTGGTGGTGCAAGTCGCGCAACCCGCCGCCGCGCCGTCTGCAGCCGCGCAGCCCGAGGTGCCGGCTTACACGCCACCGGCTCCGCCGCCCGCCAAACCGGTGGAGGCGGACCTGCAGGCCGCCGGCCTGCAGATGGTGGAAACCAGCTCCGCTCCGGCTGAGGCCAACCCGGCCCCGGCAAGCGATGCGGCTTCACCCGCCCGCCGCCGGCGCAGCCGTCCCGGTACCTCGACCGTCGCGGAGCCGGCGACAGAACTGGTCATGGTGGAAACCAAGTCTTCGGATGCCGCTCCTGCGGCCGCGCCAGCGGAAACCCCGGCCGATTGGGGGCCGCCTTCCAACCCGCGCCGGCGCGCGCGGCCCAAGGCCGAGGAGCAGGCTGCCGCCGAACCCCTGGTCATGGTGGAAACCAAGTCGTCCTCCGGCAACGAGGCCTCTCCCACCTGAAGCAGGGCACGCCTCAGTAAAAAAGCCGGCGTGAGCCGGCTTTTTTCATGCCTGGGCTTTAGCCAGCGACTCCAGCAGGCCGCGCGAAGCGTCCTCCACCAGATCAAGCACGTGATCGAAGCCCTGGCGGCCGCCGTAATAGGGGTCGGGGACTTCCTGATCGGCATGCTGGCGGCTGAAGGAAAGAAACAGGCGAATCTTGCAGCGATGCTCCGGCGGGCAAAGTCTCCGCAGGTTGGCCAGATTCTCCTGATCCATGGCCAGGATGAGGTCGAACTCCTCGAAATCCCGGCTGGACACCTGGCGGGCGCGCAGCGCGGACAGATCGTAACCACGCCCACGCGCCGCTTCCTGGGCGCGGGCATCCGGCGGTTTGCCGACGTGGTAGTCATGCGTGCCGGCGGAATCGATGCGCAGTTTGTCGATTAGAGCGCCTTCCCTCGCCAGATGGCGAAATACCCCCTCCGCCGTGGGAGAGCGGCAGATGTTGCCCATGCACACGAACAAAATTCTTGTTTTAATCATATATATCAATACGTTACATTAATTACACAGCCAACCAAGATAGGCAATAATTCACTATTTGCACCCCAATAAAATCATATAGTTACACGACCATTTCGGAAATGCCATTTGTATATTCAGACTGAAGCAAAATCTTTCATCCGACCATTTTCTCTTGCAACTGATCTACCCAGCAAATGGGCCTGCTACGAACCATCATTTACGTGTAGGCATGAAGGTAATCGGTAACTCTCAAGTCGTTCAAGCAACTTTCTGCCTGCCCGCTTCTGTCTCATCAGCCAATTCATCACGCTCTTTGGTTGCGGGCGCGCAACGGACACCACATCTCCCGCTCTTGCAACTGCCCGGCGCGGCGACTTCGATACCCTCCTCGCCCATGTTCTTGAGGATCAGGTAAATGGCGCCGATGGCGATGGCCAAGACGATAAGGGCGATAACGATTGCAAACATGAAGGGGCACAGTATGTAGTCAATGACGGCGATATGCTAACGCTTCCCGACCATCTGGCTCAACGTTTGCTTGCTTTAAGGTTTATTTGTGGAATTTCAGCCATGACCATATCAACCTCCCTATCCACTCTACCAGGCTCATGCCGATGATCAGGTCCCCTACATCGAATCCCTGGCGGATTACTGGGGTGAACTGTGTGCTACGCCAGAGATTGCCACCGAATGGGCGGATCGCCTGGCAGGAACCGTTGAAACGGTTTTTCGGCGCAGCAAGGAGGAGTTTGGCTATTTCCATGGAACCCCGATGGAGGGTGTAAGAATTTTTGTGTAAACGGTCCCCCGGCAGGAAACTGCCGCATTGCCAGGAGCGATGATGACCGTACTGAAGCACGATGTACCCCCCGAGCTGAT
>VGVT01000060.1 GCA_016873935.1 Betaproteobacteria bacterium
ACGTGGCACGCGACGAGATGTACCGCACCTTCAACTGCGGCATCGGCATGGTGCTGGTGGTGGACGCCGGCGATGCCGAGGCCGCCGGCAACTTCCTGCAGGCGCGTGGCGAAACCGTTTACCTGCTCGGCGAAATCCGCGCCCGCGAAGCAGGGCAGGAACAGGCCATCATCGTCTGAAGACGGGCTGGAACAGTCCGAGTCCCTGGTTTATGTGGCACCCAGCCCGTTCCCTCACCCCCAGCCCCTCTCCCAGGGGGCGAGGGGAGCGTCGCGCGACGCTAACGCGTCGTCCATGACCATGCGCGCCGTCATCCTCATCTCCGGCCGCGGCAGCAACATGCAGGCGCTGCTGGAAGCCGGCCTGCCGGTGGATTTCGCCTGCGTCATCAGCAACCGGCCGGAGGCCGCCGGCCTGGCCATCGCGGCGCGGCATGGCGTTCCCACCGTCGTCATCGACCATCGCCAACATGACGGGCGGGCGGCTTTCGACGCCGCGCTGGCGGAAGAGATCGACCGCCACGCGCCCGACCTGGTCATCCTCGCCGGCTTCATGCGCGTGCTCACCGAGGACTTCGTGCGCCACTACGCCAACCGGCTGGTGAACATCCATCCCGCCCTGCTGCCCGCTTTTCCCGGCCTCGACACCCACGCCCGCGCCCTGGCGGCGGGCGTCAAGCTGCACGGCTGCACGGTGCACTTCGTCACCCCCGAGGTGGACGCCGGCCCCATCATCGCCCAGGCGGCGGTGCCGGTGCTGGCGGACGACACCCCCGAGACCCTGGCGGCGCGGGTGCTGCGCCAGGAACACCGCCTCTTCCCGCTGGCCGTGCGCTGGCTGGCCGAGGGCCGCGTGCGCCTGCGCGAGGACGGCGGCACGGCGCTGCTGCCGGCGCGCGACGGTGACGTGGACGACGCGCTGATCTCGCCGACCGGATAGAGGCATGGACGGCGGCAGGCGCGTCTTCGCGGTGGCCTTGCTGCTCTCCTTGGGCGTGCATCTGTTGCTCGCCGGCAATACGGTCATGCCCTGGCACAATCCGGCGACGGAACTCGCCTTTCCCATCGAAGCCCTGCTGACCCCCGCCACGGCAAGCGCCGCGCCCGTGCCGCCGCCCCGCGCCGAGCCGCCGCGTCCACGCGCCCCGGTAGCAGTCCGCTCCGACCCGGGACCACTGCCGCCAGCGCCGGCGCGGGCGGTCGTGGAGGCGCCCGTGCAAGCCGCTCCGGGAGAGGAATCGATCCCCGCGGAATCGGTCGCGATGGCTCCGGAACCCACGCCGGAGACATCCCCCGCGCCCGCCGTCGAGACCCCCGCGCCGGAACCGGAATCCACGCCGATGCGCACGGTGCGCAAGCTGCCGGAAAAACTGGTGCTGCGCTACGAGGTGAGATCCGGCGAGGAGGGTTTCAGCCTGGGCCAGGCCACCTATACCTGGCGCGTCACCGGCGACCGCTACGCGCTCGACAGCGTGGCCGAGGCCACCGGGCTGACCGCGCTTTTCACCCAGGCGCGCATCGTCCAGTCCAGCGAGGGGCGCCTCGGCCCGACGGGCTTGATGCCCGAGCGTTTTTCCATGGAGAGGAACCGCAAGCGCCACTACTCGGCGCGCTTCGACTGGGAAGGCCGGCGCCTGTTGCTGCCCAAGGATGAAGTGGTTGCCCTGCGCGACCACACCCAGGACCTGCTCAGCTTCCCCTTCCACCTGGCCATGACCATCGCGGAGGAGGACACGGCCTGGATCCAGCCGGTGACCAACGGCCGCATGCTGAAAGGCTATCGCTTCGTCCAGGTCGGCAGGGAAACCCTGGAGCAGGGCGGGAAGGCACTGCAAACCCTGCATCTGCGCGGCACCCGCGCCTTCGAGGGCAACCTGGAAGTGTGGCTGGCGCCCGATCTGCACTGGCTGCCGGTGCGCATTCGCACCGAGGACACCAAGGGCCGGGTGACCGACCTCAGGCTGACACGCCTGGAAAACTGATCAGTCGCAGCCGATGCCGAGGGCGGCACGGGTGCTCTCGGCGAGGGCCAGGGCAGCCTCCGGCGTCGCCGCCAGGCAGTTGTAATGCCCCATCTTGCGGCCCGGCCGCGCCTCGGCCTTGCCGTACAGGTGCAGTTGCACGCCGGCATGGCGCAGCAGTTCCAGCCAGTTCGGCTCGGGCCGCCATACGTCGCCCAGCAGGTTGACCATCACCACCGGCGAGAGCAGGCGCGGGTCGCCCAGGGGCAGGCCGCAGAGGGCGCGCACCTGCTGCTGGAACTGGTCGGTGGCGCAGGCATCCAGGGTGTAATGGCCGCTGTTGTGGGGGCGCGGCGCCATTTCGTTGAACACCACGCGGCCCTCGGCCAGCACGAAGAACTCCACTGCCATGACCCCGACGTAATCCAGCCCCCGCGCCAGGCCGGCGGCCATGCGGCGGGCGGCGTCGGTAACGCTGTCGGCGACGCCGGCCGGGACGATGCTGAGATCGAGGATGCCGTTGCGGTGCCGGTTCTCGGCGAGGGGAAAGAAGGCGATCTCGTCCGCCGGGTTGCGCGCCAGCACGACGGATACCTCCCGTTGCAGGGGCAGGAAGCCTTCCAGCAGGCAGGGCACGCGGCCAAGCCGGTCGAACGCGGCGGCCAGATCGTCGAGGCTGTCCACCCGCGCCTGGCCCTTGCCGTCGTAGCCGAGGCGGCGCGTCTTCAGCAGGGCGGGGCCGCCCACCGCCCGCCAGGCCGCGGCGAGATCGGCTTCCGTCTCGATGTTGGCGAAGGGCGCGGTCTCGCAACCGTGTTCGCGCGCGCGCGTCTTTTCCGTCAGCCGGTCCTGCGCCACCGCCAGGGCGTCGGCGCCGGGCGCCACGCGGCAATGCTTGGCCAGGGTGCGCAGGCTTTCCGCCGGCACGTTCTCGAACTCCGTGGTGACCGCCTGGCAGAGCCCGCCCATGCGCAAGAGGGCGACGGCGTCCCGGTAATCGGCCTTCAGGTGGGTGTCGGCGACCTGACCGGCGGGGCTGAGCGGGTCCGGGTCGAGCACCACGACGCGGTAGCCCATGACCTTGGCGGCCAGGGTGAACATGCGGCCCAGTTGGCCACCGCCGAGCACGCCGAGGGTGGCGCCGGGCAGCAGCGGCGCGGCGATACTCATGGCTGCTCGGGCAGAGTCATGGCCAGCACGGATTCGGTTTGCGCCTGGCGGAAGGCGACCAGCCGCTCGCGCACCCGCGGCAACTCGTTGGCCAGCAGAGCGGCCGCGAACAGGGCGGCGTTGGCGGCGCCGGCGGGTCCGACGGCAAAGGTGGCGACCGGGACGCCCTTGGGCATCTGCGCGATGGACAGGAGGGAATCGAGCCCGGTCATGAACTTCGACATCACCGGCACGCCCAGCACCGGCAGCGGCGTCTTCGCCGCCACCATGCCGGGCAGATGCGCGGCGCCGCCGGCCCCGGCGATGATGCAGCGCAGGCCGCGATCGGCAGCGGAGCCGGCATACTCGAACAGCAGATCCGGCGTGCGGTGGGCAGAAACCACGCGCTGCTCGTAGGGGATGTCGAACTGGGTGAGCAGTTCGGCGGCGTGGCGCATGGTTTCCCAATCGCTCACGCTGCCCATGATGAGGCCGACCAGGGGGGGATTCACGCCCTTCAGGGTAGTCATGGCTGCGATCCTGTGGAAACAGAGGCTCGCATGATAAGGGGGCGGCAACGGCAACAAAAGGATGCCGGCATCCGCCGTGCCCCGGATTCCTCAGAACGGCAGGCGCAGATTCGGAGCGTGGGCCAGCAGGAGGCGCCGGAAATCCTCCTGGATGCGGCGCAGGGCGGGCGCGTCGTCGGCCTCGAAACGCAGCACCAGGCTGGGCGTGGTATTCGAGGCGCGCAGCAGGCCGAAGCCGTCCGCGTATTCCACGCGCAGGCCGTCCAGGCTGACGACCCGCAGCGCCTCCGGGAAACGGGCGAAGCGCGCCAGTTCCTCCATGCAGCGGCGCGGCTCGCCCTCGCGCAGGGGTATGTGCAGTTCCGGCGTGCACAGGGAATCCGGCAGCGCGCGCAGGGTGGCCTGGCAATCGGCCTGGCGGGAGAGGATCTCGAGCAGGCGCGCGCCGGCATAGACGCCGTCGTCGAAACCGTACCAGCGGTCGCCAAAGAACACGTGGCCGCTCATCTCGCCGGCCAGCACGGCGCCAGTCTCGCGCATGCGCGCCTTGATCACGGAATGGCCGGTCTTCCACAACATCGGGTGGCCGCCGCGCGCGCGAATCCAAGCATCCAGGTTGCGGCTCGATTTCACGTCGAAGATCACCACGCCGCCGGGACTGCGCGCCAGCACCTCGTCGGCGAACAGCATGAGCTGGCGGTCCGGGTAGATGACGCGGCCGTCCTTGGCCACCACCCCCAGGCGGTCGCCGTCGCCGTCGAAGGCGAGGCCGATCTCCGCGTCCGACGCGCGCACGCGCTCGATCAGCGCGGTGAGGTTGGCGGGCACCGAGGGATCCGGATGATGGTGCGGAAAGCGGCCGTCCACCTCGCAGTACAACTCTTCGACGCGGCAGCCGAGGGCGCGGTAGAGCGCCGGCGCGACGGCCCCGGCGACGCCGTTGCCGGCATCGACGACGACCGACATGGGACGGGCCAGGCGGACATCGCCGGTGATGCGCGCCAGATAGTCGGCGCCAATGTCGCGATGGCTGACGCGGCCCGCCTCCTCCGCGCTCGCCTCATCTGTCGCGCTTGCCGCCGGCGCCTCGTCCAGGCGCCGGCGCAGGGCCTGGATGGCCTCGCCGCAGAGGGCCTCGCCGGCGAGGACGATCTTCAGGCCGTTGTATTCGGGCGGATTGTGCGAGCCGGTGACCATGACCGCGTTGCCGCAGCCCAGATGGTGGGCGGCGAAGTAGGCCATGGGCGTGGTGACGCGGCCGAGGTCGACGACACGCATGCCGGCCTGCGCAAGGCCGCCCGCCAACGCGTCGGCGAGGCCGGGGGAGGAAAGCCGCCCGTCGCGACCGACGACGATTTCCCCCTGTCCGCGCGCGCGCGCCTCGACGCCGATCGCCGCGCCGATCCGGCGAACACTCGCGGAGTCGAGGCCGGCGCCGACCACGCCGCGGATGTCATAGGCCTTGAAGAACTCTGCGGGGATGTCTGGCATGGCGGCTCCGGGGGACGCCGGCGATTATCGGCGATCGCGGCGCGGGCCGGTGACGCATTGCACAAAAAAAGAGCGGCATCGGAAACCGATGCCGCTTCAAAAACCGCCATTGCGGCGGTCAGGGAGGTTGGATGGGGAGAGCGTGCTCCCGATCGACCGGACTCCGGCGGGTTGTCCGCGTCGATCTCTATAACGAAAGATATATCAAGCTTACGTGGATTGCATCCTGTTTTTTTCATCCGGACCTAGTCTTTTCGGCCTATGCGGCTCCTCCGACGCGGACTTGACCGCGATCAGCTTGCGTCCTTGCCCGGTTTTTCGCGGCCCGCCTACAATGCGCAACCCGTCAGAGATCGAGACCATGTCCGCATTCACCGCCCTTCTGGAGAAATACAGCAAGCCGGGGCCACGCTATACCTCCTACCCCACCGCGCCCTATTTCCACACCGGTTTCAAGGAAGCGGACTGGCGCGAGGAGTTGCGGACCTCGCAGTCGCCGGAACGCGGCCTCTCCCTCTACGTCCACATCCCTTTCTGCGACACCCTCTGCTACTACTGCGGCTGCAACATGGTGGCCACCGGCGAGTACGGCAAGGCGACCCAGTACCTGGGCTATCTGGAACAGGAGATGTCGCGCACCGCCGAACTCACCGACCCTCGCCGCCAGGTGAAGCAACTGCACTGGGGCGGCGGCACCCCCACCTACCTGAAGCCCGACGACATCCGCAAGCTGATGGGCATGATCCGCGCCCGCTTCAACATCGCGCCGGACGCGGAGATGGGCTGCGAAGCCGACCCGCGCGAACTCACCCGGGAACATCTGGTCGCGCTGCGCGAATCCGGCTTCAACCGGCTTTCCCTGGGCGTCCAGGACCTGGACGAACAAGTCCAGAAGTCGGTCAACCGGGTGCAGCCCGAGGCGATGATCGCGCAGGTCTACGGCTGGGCGCGGGAACTGGGTTTCCAGAGCATCAACATGGACCTCATCGTCGGCCTGCCGCACCAGAACACCGCCAGCTTCGCCCATACCCTGGACAAGGTGTTGGTCTGGGCGCCGGACCGCTTCGCCATCTTCGCCTACGCCCACGTGCCCTGGATGAAGAAGCACCAGAAGCTGATCAACGAGGCCGACCTGCCCGCCTTCGCCACCCGCCTGGACCTGCAACAGCTCATCCACGAGCGCCTCGGCGCCGCCGGCTATCTGAACATCGGCATGGACCACTACGCCAAGCCGGAAGACGAGATGGTCAAGGCCCAGCGCAACAAGACCCTGTGGCGCAACTTTCAGGGCTACACCACGCACAAGGAATGCGACATCTACGCCTTCGGCGCCTCCAGCATCAGCCAGACGCCCGAGGTGTACATGCAGAACGAGAAGAACCTGAAGAAGTACCAGGAACTCGTCGGCGCCGGCCATCTGCCGGTGGAACGGGGCCTGCGCCTGACGCGCGAGGACCACATCCGCCGGGAGGCGATCACCCGCATCATGTGCGATCTGGAGATGGATACGGCCGCCTTCGGCCGGGAATTCGGCATCGACTTCGATCGCCATTTCGCCGAGGGCCTGGCCGATCTGCCGCCCCTCGCCGACGACGGCCTGATCCGCCTGGAACCGGGCAGGATCGTGGTCACCGACCTGGGCCGGCTGTTCCTGCGCAATATCGCCATGTGCTTCGACGCCTACCTGAAGCAACAGTCCACCGATCAGCCGCGCTATTCGCGCACGGCATAAAAAAACGCCGGCATCGCCGGCGTTTCTGACTGGCGCGGTCAGCGCGTCACTCGGTGAAGTCCTTGTAGAGGGCTTCCTCTTCCGCCGCCACCTCGGCCATCGCCTTCGCCACGTCACCCTGCAGGGTCTTCGCCACGTTGGCGAGGTTCATGCGCATCACGTACACCTTCTTGTCCTTGCCGTCGAACACCGTGGCGCGGCAGGGCAAGGCCGGCACCTTGCCGGCGCCAGCCTTGGCGACCTTCTCGGCGGCCCCGGCCGGACACAGGGAGATCACCTTCATGCGCGCCGCGTCCTTGGCGCCGGCCTCCTTCATCGCCGCGCCCATGTCCTGGGTGTCGCCCAGTTTCCAACCACGCTTCTGCGCGCCGGCGCGGATGGCGTTTACGGTCTCGTCGAAACCGAGTTTCGATTTCTTCAGGTCGAACATCACCGACATCATCTGCATCTGCCGGGCCATCGCCGCCTGCATCTGCATGGCCTGTTCGGGCGTGGGCGCGGCGGTCGGCTGCTGGGCGTGAGCGGTGAACGCAAGGCACGACAACAGCAAGGGCAAGACGGACTTATTCACGGATTCACTCCCTCAATGACCACGACGGGGCTGGCCATTCCAGCCCTTGAGCTTGTACAAGGTGCCGCAGTAGGGACACAGCGCCTCTCCCTTTTCCTCCACGTCGAGAAACACCCGCGGATGCGAACACCAGGCCTGTTGCCCCGGCATGGGGCAATGCAGGGGAAGATCGGCCGCGCTGACCTCGACGATGCGCTGGTTGTTGCTCATGGCCGCCTCAGACATGGGTGAGCCAGCCCGCGTGGGCGGCGGAACGGCCCTGCACGCAGTCGAAGTACAGGGCTTGCAGCTTCTCGGTGATGGGCCCGCGCCTGCCGGCGCCGATGACACGGTTGTCCAGTTCGCGGATGGGCGTCACTTCGGCGGCGGTGCCGGTGAAGAACGCCTCGTCGGCGATGTACACCTCGTCGCGGGTGATGCGCTTCTCGATGACCGGGATGCCCAGTTCCCCCGCGAGCTGGATGATGGTGTCGCGGGTCAGGCCGATCAGCGCCGAACTGGGGTCGGGCGTGTAGAGCTTGCCGTCGCGCACGATGAACACGTTCTCGCCGGAACCCTCGGCGACGAAGCCGTCCACGTCCAGCAGCAGGGCCTCGTCGTAACCGTCCATCTCGGCCTCGCGGTGGGCCAGGATGGAGTTCATGTAGTTGCCGTTGGCCTTGGCCCGGCACATGGTGACGTTGGAATGATGGCGGGCAAAGGACGAGGTCTTCACGCGGATGCCGTTTTCCAGGGCCTCCTTGCCCAGGTAGGCGCCCCAGGGCCAGGCCGCGACGATGACGTGAACATTCAGGGTCTTGGCCGAGATCCCCATGGCCTCGGCGCCGTAGAAGGCCATCGGCCGGATGTAGCCGGACTTGAGGCTGTTCTCGCGCACTGCCGCGATTTGGGCGGCGACGAGGGTGGCCTTGTCGAAGGGCATCTTCATGCCCAGGATATGGGCGGAATTGAACAGCCGGTCGGTATGCTCGCGCAGGCGGAAAATGGCCGTACCCTGAGGAGTTTCGTAGGCGCGCACGCCCTCGAACACGCCCATGCTGTAGTGCAGGGTATGGGTGAGGACGTGGGTAGTGGCTTCCCGCCAGGGAACCATTTTGCCGTCGTACCAGATGACACCGTCGCGGTCGGCCATGGACATGTTGCGAACTCCGGAATGCGCTGAAAAGAGGCGTATTTTATCCCAGCGGCGGCGCCGACTGGCTATATCGGCAACGTGCAAGCGGTATCCGGGAATGTGCCGGTCCTGGGCGAGTCCGGCGGTTGCACCACCGTGACGGACTGACGATTTCGGAGATCAAGCGCAGCGAGGCCGCACAGGTGGCGCACACCGGCGTCGACGCCGAGCCGGGATTGACCCCTGCGGTGGAGACTACGGCGGCCCCGCCGCGTTAGGCCTTGCCCACAACCAGCCCCTCCCACTCGCTCGTATACCCGGGTGTCAGCCTCTCCCTGCGCATTGCCCAGGATGGCCTGCTGCCCTCGGCCGCGAAGAGCAGGGAGCCCTTCCCCATCCGCGCGTTGATGCTGTCCAGCGCGGCGAGTAGTCGATTCCGCCGGTCGTCGTCCGGCGCCGATTCCAGCCCGAACAATTCTCCCTGCCGTACCGTCCGCGGCACCAACTCCACCAGCATGACGCCCGCCTTCTTGTAGCGGAAGCCGGCCTTGAAGATCCGGTTCAGCCCCCCTCTGGCCGCCTGGATCAGCCGCGCCGTGTCATGCGTGGGGCTTGAGAAACTCACCAACACCGCCGGGTGGTATTGCGGCTCGCCGGGAATGAAGGGGTTCGTGGAAACGAAGACCTGTATACCCCCGGCCGCCTGCCCCTCGTGCCGCAGCTTCACCGCCGCCCGCGCCGCATAGGTGGACACCGCCTCCAGCAGGTCCGCCCTGGTCGTGAGCAAGTGGCCGAAGCTGCGTGACGAGACGATCTGCTTCTTGGGCGGCGGCGCTTCCTCCAGGGGGATGCAGGCGATGCCGTTTAGCTCCCGGATGGTCCGCTCCAGCACCACGCTGAAGCGCTGTCTCAGCGTCTGGGCATCCGCCATCTTCAGGTCCTGGGCGGAACGGATGCCCAGTTCCCGCAGCTTTGCCGCCCAGCGCGGGCCGATGCCCCAGACATCCTGGACGTCCACCTCGCTGAAGTAACGCACCTGCCGCCACGGCGGCAGGTCCTCCAGGTTGCACACGCCGAAGGCCTTGAAGTCGGGATGCTTCTTCGCCAGCCGGTTGGCGAACTTGGCCAGGGTCTTGGTGGGGCCGATGCCCACCCCCACCGGAATGCCGGTCCACTGCCTGACCTGGTGGCGCATGCGCATGGCGTGCTCGGTCAGGTCCCAATGCCTGAAGCCGTTGAAGCGCAGGAAGGACTCGTCAATGGAGTACACCTCCTGCTCCGGGCTGTAGCCGGCGATGACGCTCATCATGCGCCGGCTCATGTCGGCATAGAGGGTGTAGTTGGAGGACAGCGCCAGCCCACCGTGGCGCTTGAGCAGGTCGCGGATCTGGAAGTGGGGTTCTCCCATCTTGATGCCCAGCGCCTTGGCCTCGTCGCTCCTCGCCACGGCGCAGCCGTCGTTGTTGGACAGCACCACCACCGGCCGGCCCTCGAGCGTGGGATCGAACACCCGCTCGCAGGAGACGTAGAAGTTGTTGCCGTCCACCAGGGCATACAGGTGGGGCGTGCGGGCCATGGCAGGGCCTTCAGCGCAGCTTGCGCACCACGCCCTTCACCACTCCCCAGATGGTGAGTTCCTGGCCGGTCTTGAGGTCGATGGGCGGATAGTCGGGGTGATGGGGCAGCAGGCGCACCCAGCCGTTGTCGATGGCCAGTTGCTTGACCGTGAGTTCGCCGTCGATCACCGCCAGCACGATGTCGCCATGGCGGGCCTCCAGGGCACGATCGACGGCGATGATGTCGCCGTCGAGGATGCCGGCCCCGGTCATGGAATGGCCCTTCACCCGCACGTAGAAGGTGGCCGCCTCGTGCTCCACCAGGTACTGGTTGAGATCCAGGCTGCCCTCGGCATAGTCCTCGGCGGGACTGGGGAAACCGGCGGGCACGCTGCCGTCGAACAGGGGCAGGGCCAGCTTCATCCGCCTGTCCGGCGCCCCCACCGGCTCGATGTCGCCCCAGGCGCGGATGCGGGGCTGCGTCAGGTAAGCCCTGACCTCGTCCACCCGGCTCACCGGGATGCGGACGACCTTGCTGGGCTCCGGCCCGGGCTTGCGACCGGCACCGGGGCGTTTGCCACCGTGGCTCGACATGGCGCATTCCTGATAGCTGTTACGTAATTCAAGATAGCACGCGCCAACGGTGGGAGGCAAAAGTCTCAAACGGTATTGCCGCCCTGCAAAATCAGGAGGTACTTATGCACAACAGACCCCTTGACAGGCCACAAAACCGGGCGTAGGCCACACATCCGGGGCATGCTTCCTAACCCATTGTTTTATCGAGTGTAATGATCCGCATAAATTCTGGGCGGGCGCGACAAGCCCGTGTCGCGTAAGCGTTTATGACGGTTTCGTGCCGATTTGTTCACAGACTTATCCACAGCTCTGGTGGACAACCCGGAAAGTCCGTTTCGGCTGAAGTAGTTCATGCCGACAGGTGTGAAAGCACTTTAAGAGATACGTATATTTCGATGCACCGAGGGGGTCGGCCGGCCTCACCGCAAGCCGACATGGCTCTCCAGCATCACCACCGGAGTGCCGTCCGCGCTGTATTTCATGACCCGGAGATGATGCCGGCCCTGCTCGGCGTCCGCCTCGGTCTCCACGTAGGTGCGCAGGCTCACCTGGTCCACCCAGGTGCCGGCATTGGCATAGAGAAAATCGTAGCCGCCATCCGGCGTTTCCTGGTCGGGTGACAGCGCCAGGTTGAACTTGGCGCCGTGCTTGTAGGCGTAGAGGGCGTACTTGTGCGTGTGCCCGCAGACCACGATGCGCGGCTTCCGGGAAGGCCTGCCGTAGACTTGCCAGATGACGTCCTCGAGGATGCCGGCATCGGCCCAGAGGGCCTGTTGGGCGGACACCTCGGCGTGCTGGGGGGAGGCATCCCATTGCGCCATCAGGTTCTGGAAGCGGTTCCGGACCTGCGCCACGCTGGGCGAATCCATGCCGGCCGGCATCCTGAACCGGCTGCCCGGCTTCATGCCGGCTTCGGCGGCGATCGCCATGAGGACCACGGCCGGCGGGTTGCCGCCCTCCGCGAACCACTTCTTGATGGCCCAGGCCAGCAGGCTCATGAATTCGGCGCCATCCCCATCCTGCAGCCATTCCTGGGCATCGCAGCGACTGACGTAGTAGCCCAGGGGCAGGAAGCCGGGCGAGCCGGTGAGATCGTCCGGGGCGTTGAAGAGGCAGAAGCGATGGCCGTGCTCGGCGCGGATGCCATCCGCCTGGTAGACCCCGAGACCGGGGTTGTACTGGCCCACGCAGCGCATGCCGGGGAAGTGCGCTTCGAGGAAGCCTTTCTCCACGGCCATGTCGTGGTTGCCCGGCACGTAGCTGACCTGGATGGGGCACTGGTTGCTGGCCAGGGTCTTCAGGTTGGCGACGACGGTCCGGTTCTGTTTGGCCCGCAGGATGGCCTCGAAGGTATTCTCGAAGTCCGGGCCAGGATCGGGATCGAAGGAGGCGGGCAGTACCCAGTCATCTAGGAGGTCGCCCAGGATCACCAGTTCGGCCACATCTTCCCGCTGCAGCAGGCTGCCGAGGAAGCGGCCGAGATGCCGGGTGTTCTTCCGGGTCCAGCCGTAGTTGTGGAGGGGTGCTGTCTGGGTGACCGCCCGCTCCGTGCAAAGGTGGAGATCGCTGATGAAGATTCGCTTGCCGCTGGCCATATGCACCCCCGTCTCGTTTCGGCCTGTCGGGATGAACATGCGGGGCGCCGTTCCCGACACATCCATTATTGGACAGAAATCGGCCGGGCGCGGCAGGTCAGGGCACTCGCACACCCCGTTAAGGCATTGAGGTGCAAGGCTTTTCGGGTAGTGTCCCGAACCGTGTGCAAAAGCGTTTTCGAGACGGAAGCGAAGAGGTGGTTGTTGATGCGCGCCGAAGATTGACCATGTAAACGCGGTTATGCGCGTTGAATTTTGACCAGGGTGTTCAACCTACCCTGCCTGTTTTGTGGGCGGGGGTTTAAGAGGTGATCACCATGGCCATGTT
>VGVT01000061.1 GCA_016873935.1 Betaproteobacteria bacterium
CACCGGCGGAAAGAGCGAGGGCGGCAGCTGCGGCAACTACGATTGCTTTCATGCTAACTCTCCTTATTTGCGAAAAAGGCAACTCACGTTGCGTCGGGGATGTTACTGGACAGCCTGGATACTGAAAATAGCCATCAACTCATCAATTTGGACTATCTCCGGCAGGCAATTAACGCCAGGACGGACACTGACGTTGACGATGTTTACCGCCATTTGCACAAATTGGTAGGAATTGCCGATGCGAACTGGTTGTTTTGCACGCGGCCGGGGAGGCTGATCAAACCGTGTCCAGCAGTTGCAGGGTGACTTCCGCCATCAGGCACATTTCCGCTTCGCCGATGACGTAAGGCGGCATGAAATACACCGTACCGCCGATGGGGCGGATGAACAGACCCCGCGCCAGGGCGCGGCGATGGAATTCGCCGCTGAAGCCGGGCGGCGCGCCGGCCACGTCGAACGCCCAGATCATGCCGGTGTGGCGGAAGTGGCGGACCCGGGGATGGGCGGCGACGGGGGCGAGGAGTTCGGTCAAGCGCGCGGCCTTCGCCTGGTTGCTGGCCAGGACGTCGTCTTCCTCGAAGAGATCCAGTACCGCCAGGGCGGCGCGGCAGGCCAGGGCGTTGCCGGTGTAGGAGTGGGAGTGCAGGAAGCCGCGCGCGGTGGCGTCGTCGTAGAAGGCGGCGAACACGGCGTCGGTGGTGAGCACGCAGGACAGGGGCAGATAGCCGCCGGTGATGCCCTTCGACAGGCACAGGAAGTCCGGGGTGATGCCGGCCTGTTCGCAGGCGAACAACGTGCCGGTGCGGCCGAAGCCGACGGCGATCTCGTCGGCGATGAGGTGGACGCGGTGGCGGTCGCAGCTCTCCCGAGCGCTGGCCAGATAGACGGGGTGGTACATGGCCATGCCGGCGGCACCCTGCACCAGGGGTTCGAGAATGACCGCCGCGGTGGTGTCGGCGCATTCGGCGAGGAAGTCCTCCAGGCTGGCGGCCGCGCGCAGGGCGTAGGCCTCCGCCGATTCGCCGTCCTCGGCGCGGCGCCAGTCCGGGCTCATGACCTGGTGGCTGGGGCGCAGCAGGGGGGCGTAGGTATCCTTGAACAGGGCCACGTCGGTGACCGAGAGCGCGCCCAGGGTCTCGCCGTGGTAGCCGTTTTCCAGGCTGACGAAGCCGGTTTTGGCGGGCTGGCCGACGTTGCGCCAGAACTGGAAGCTCATCTTCAGGGCGATCTCGGTGGCGCTGGCGCCGTCGGAGCCATAGAAAGCATGGCCCAGGCCGGTGAGGCCGGCCAGACGCTCGGAGAGCTCGACCACGGGCGCATGCGTGCAGCCCGCCAGCATGACGTGCTCGAGTCGCCCAAGCTGATCCATGAGGGCGGCATTGATGCGCGGGTTGCAGTGGCCGAACAGATTGACCCACCAGGAGGAGATGGCGTCGAGATAACGGCGGCCGTCGAAATCGATCAGCCAGGCCCCTTCGCCGCGGGCGATGGGCAGGGGCGGAACCCGTTCCAGATGCTTCATCTGGGTGCAGGGGTGCCAGAGCGCGACCCGCGAGCGGGTCAGCCAGTCGCTGTTGCCAGAACCTTCGGTCGCCAAGACGGGTTTCCTTTTCCCAGACCCCTTTCCCGCCCGGGGGCGAGGGGTGTCGCAGCGTTACTGGAAGAAGCCCTTGGACAGCAACTCCATGGTCAGCAGCCGGTAGTCGTGGGCGCCGGGGGAGTCCGACGAATAGGCGAAGATGTCCATGCCATGCGCGGGGCTCTCGGACAGGGCCGGATCGTCGGCGATGCGCGTTTCGCACAGCTTCTCGCCATAGCGGCTTTTCAGGCTGGCGAGGGTTTCGCGGCACTGCGCCTTGCCCTCGTCGAAGCGGGTGAGCACGACGCGGCGCTCGATGCGGCGGCGCAGCGGGCCCTCGAGGACGTTGAGGGCCAGGTCCAGGCGATTGAGCCCCTGCACGGAGAGGAAATCGGCGGTGACGGGAATCAGCACCCGGTCGGCGGAGAACAGGGCGTTGAGGGAAAGCACGCCCAGGGCCGGCGCGCAGTCGATGAGGATGGGCGCGTCGTCCCAGGCCATGGCGCTCGCCTCCAGGCCGCGCCTGAGGGTGGCGGCGACGCCCGGGGTGGCGCCGAGCAGGGCGTCGATCTTCGAAAGGTCGGGATGCCCCGGCAACAGCCGGATGCCGTTGGCGAGTCGGCGCACCAGCCGGTCCATCGGCGTCTTCTCGCGGAAGAAGGCGGCGAGGGTGGCCGCGCTGGGCGGATGCCTGACCCCCAGCGCCAGGCTAACGTGGGCCTGGGGATCCAGGTCCACCACCACCGGCTTGCGCTCCAGCAGGGAGAGGGAGGCCGCGACGTTGAGCGTGGTGGTGGTCTTGCCGACCCCGCCCTTCTGGTTGAATACCGCGATGACTGCCATGTTCGCGTCCCTATTCGACGGTGACCGATTTGGCCAGGTTGCGGGGCTGGTCGACGTCGGTGCCCTTGAGCACGGCGACGTGGTAGGCCAGCAGTTGCAGCGGCACGCTGTAGACGATGGGCGCGGTGCTCGGATAGATGTCGGCGAGGGTGAGGTTCTGGTAGCGGTCGAGCTCGATCTTCACCTTCTGGTCGCTAAACAGGAACAGCTCGCCTCCGCGCGCGCGCACTTCCTGCAGGTTGGACAGCACCTTGTCGAGCAGGGGATCGTCGGGCAGGGCGCAGACCACCGGCATGCTGGCGTCCACCAGAGCCAGCGGGCCGTGCTTGAGTTCGCCGGCGGGGTAGGCCTCGGCGTGGATGTAGGAGATTTCCTTGAGCTTCAGCGCGCCTTCCAGGGCGATCGGATAGAAGGCGCCGCGTCCCAGGAAGAGGGCGTCCTGCTTGTCGGCGAAGGCGGCGGCCATGGCGCGGATAGCCTCGGACAGTTCCAGCACCACCTCGACCTGGCGCGGCAGCGCGTGCAGCTCGTCAACCAGGCGCTTCTCGTCCTCGGCGGCGAGGCCGCGCCGGCGCGCCAGCGCCAGGGTGACCAGGCGCAGGGCTGTGAGCTGGGTGGTGAAGGCCTTGGTGGAGGCCACACCGATCTCCGGGCCGGCGCGGGTCATCAGGGCCACGTCGGATTCGCGCGTGAGCGAGCTTTCCGGCACGTTGCAGATGGTCAGGGAGCCCACGTAGCCGGCGCTCTTGGCGAAGCGCAGGGCGGCCAGGGTGTCGGCGGTCTCGCCGGACTGTGAGATGGACAGGAACAGGGTGCCCTCGGGCACCACCACCTTGCGGTAGCGGTATTCGCTGGCCACCTCGACGGCGCAGGGGATGCCGATCTCCTCCAGCCAGTAACGGGCCACCAGGCCGGCGTGATAGCTGGTGCCACAGGCGATGATGTGCACGCCGCGGGTCTTGTCGAACAGGGCGCGTGCTTCATGACCGAAACTTTCCTCGAGCAGGCGGCCCTTGTGGATGCGGCCTTCGAGGGTCTCGGCGATGACCGAGGGCTGCTCGAAGATCTCCTTCAGCATGTAGTGCGCGTAGGGGCCCTTGTCGGCGGTGGAGGCGGAGATCTGGGAAATCCGTTCCGGCCTTTGCGCGGGGTTGCCGGCGACGTCGAACACGCGGATGCCGTCGCGGCGGATCTCGGCGATGTCGCCTTCCTCCAGGAAGACGAAACGCTGGGTGACCGGCAACAGGGCGAAGACGTCGGAGGCAATGAAATTCTCCCCGACGCCCAGGCCCACCACCAGGGGGCTGCCGGCGCGCGCCACCACCAGCCGGTCGGGCTCGTCGGGGGAGGACACCGCCAGGCCGTAGGCGCCCACCAGATGCTTGACCGCCTTCTGCACGGCCTTGAGCAGGTCCGGTTCACTTTCCAACAGATGGGCGAGCAGGTGGGCGATGACTTCGGTGTCGGTCTCCGAGGTGAAGAAGTAGCCCTTGGCTTTCAATTCCTCGCGCAGCTCGGCGTGGTTCTCGATGATGCCGTTGTGCACCACCGCCACCTTCTCGCCGCTCATGTGCGGGTGGGCGTTGCGTTCCGCCGGCATGCCGTGCGTCGCCCAGCGCGTGTGGGCGATGCCGAGGTCACCCAGGATGGGATTGCTCTCTTGGAGCTGACGGAGCATGGCCACCTTGCCCACCGCACGGATGCGCGCCAGATTGCCATCCGCCTGGCGCACCGCCAGACCGGCCGAGTCATAGCCGCGGTATTCGAGTCTTTGCAGGCCTTCCAGCAGGATGGGAACGACGTTGCGTTGGGCGACTGCGCCGACGATGCCACACATGTTCAAAGCTCCGGTTTGGGTGAGGTGCAAGGCGTGAGGCGTGAGGCGCAGACCTCCGACTTCCTCATCCCTGCCATACGATGTTCAAGCTTCAAGATGCTGCCTCCAAAGTGAGGGCTGCGCGCCTCACGCCTCACCGCTTCTTCACCGGCCGTTGCCAGCCGGGCAGGCTGACCTGCTTGGCCCGTGACACGGTGAGCTGATTCGCGGGCGCGTCCCGGGTCAGGGTGGTGCCAGCGCCCAGGGTGGCGCCTTCCCCCACGGTCACCGGAGCTACCAGCTGCGTGTCCGAGCCGATGAAGGCGTTGTCCTCGATGACCGTGCGGTGCTTGTTGGCACCGTCGTAGTTGCAGGTGATGGTGCCGGCACCGATGTTCACCTTGCGGCCGACGCTGGCGTCACCGACGTAGGACAGGTGGTTGATCTTGGAATTGAAGCCGACCTGGGCGTTCTTCAGTTCCACGAAGTTGCCCACGTGCACCTCCTCGTCCAGCACCGTGCCGGGGCGGATGCGCGCGTAGGGGCCGATGATCGCCCGCGCGCCCAGCCTGGCGGACTCGATATGGCAGAAGGGCTTGATCTCCACGCCGGCACCGATTTCCACGTCCTTGAGTACGCAGTGAGCGCCCACTTTCACGCCATCACCCAGGATGACGCGGCCTTCGCACACGCAGTTGACGTCGATGAGGACGTCGCGGCCACATTCCAGGCTGCCGCGCACGTCCAGACGGGCCGGATCGATGAGGGTCACGCCGCGCGCCATGAGGGCCTCGGCGAGGTTGCGCTGGTGGGTACGCTCCAGCTCGGCCAGCTGCTGGCGGCTGTTGATGCCCAGCACTTCCCAGGCGGCGGCCGGGTGACAGGGAATCACGCGCTCGCCTTCGGCGGCGGCCATGCCGATCACGTCGGTGAGGTAATACTCGCCCTGCGCGTTCTCGTTGGTCAGGCGTGACAGCCAGCCGGCCAGCTTGCCCGCGGGCAGGCAGAGGATGCCAGTGTTGACCTCTTCGATGGCCAGTTCCTCGGGGCTCGCGTCCTTGTGCTCGACGATGCGTTCCACCTGGCCGCGCGCGTTGCGTACGATGCGGCCGTAACCCGAGGGGTTGGCGAGACGCACGGTAAGCAGGGCGATGGCGCCTTCGCGCGCGATGAGCGTCATCTCCTGCAGGGTTTCCGGGCGGGTCAGCGGCACATCACCATAGAGAATGAGGCAGAGGGCATCAGGATTCAGGTGTGGCACGGCCTGTTGCACGGCGTGGCCGGTGCCAAGCTGGGGTTCCTGTTTCGCCCAAGCGAGTTCCGTGCGGCCAATCACCTGCGGGAGGGTTTCACCTCCATGGCCGTAGACCACGCAGATCCTTTCCGGCGACAGGCTGTCGGCGGCGGCCAGCACGTGGCCAAGCAGGGGGCGGCCGGCGAGGGGATGCAGGACTTTGGGCAGGTCGGATTGCATCCGCGTGCCCTTGCCGGCGGCGAGGATGACAACGTTGAGGGGTGCGCTCATGGTCGGATGGGTGGACAGGGCGTGACGTTAGGCGGATCGCGCGTAAGTATAAACAGCCGGTCCGTCGCTGTCCGATGCGCGTAATGCAAAACGGCAGCCCGCGCAGGCTGCCGTTCCCGGATCGGCGTGCACGCTCTCAGTGCTTGATCTTGCGCAGTTTCTGAATGGCCGCCAGTTGCGCCACCGCCTCGGCCAGTTCCGCCTGGGCGCGGGCGTAATCCATCGACGAGGTGCGGTTGCGCATGGAGTCCTCGGCCGCCCGCTTGGCTTCGAGAGCGCGCGCCTCGTCCAGGTCGGCGCCGCGCAGGGCGGTGTCGGACAGGATGGTGATGACTCCCGGCTGCACCTCGAGGATGCCGCCGGAAACGTAGATCAGGTCCTCTTCCGCCTTGTCCGGCGACTTGATGCGCACGGAGCCCGGCTTGATGCGCGTCAGCATGGGGGTATGGCGCGGATAGATGCCGACTTCGCCCATTTCGGCGGGCACCACCACGAACTCGGCCAGCCCGGAGTAGATGGAGGCCTCCGCGCTGACGATGTCGATATGGATGGTCATGGCCATTTCGTTTAACCCTGTGAAGGGGGAAGGGAGAAGGGAGAAGGGGAATGGGGACCGCTACTCACCCATTACCCTCTACCCTTCACCCTTTTCCCATGGTTACTGAAGCGTCTTCGCCTTTTCCACGGCTTCGTCGATGGTGCCCACCATGTAGAAGGCCTGCTCGGGCAGATGGTCGTACTCGCCGGCGACGATGGCCTTGAAGGCGGCGATCGTGTCCTTGAGGGTGACGTACTTGCCCGGCGATCCGGTGAACACCTCGGCGACGAAGAAGGGCTGCGACAGGAAACGCTGGATCTTGCGGGCGCGCGCCACGGCAAGCTTGTCCTCGGGGGAGAGTTCGTCCATGCCGAGAATCGCGATGATGTCGCGCAGTTCCTTGTAGCGCTGCAGGGTGGACTGCACCGAGCGGGCGACGGTGTAGTGCTCCTCGCCGACCACCAGGGGGTCGAGTTGGCGGGAGGTGGAATCCAGGGGATCCACGGCGGGATAGATGCCCAGCTCGGCGATCTGCCGCGACAGCACCAGGGTGGCGTCGAGGTGGGCGAAGGTGGTGGCCGGCGACGGGTCGGTCAGGTCGTCGGCGGGCACGTAGACGGCCTGGAAGGAGGTGATGGAGCCGGTGCGGGTGGAGGTGATGCGCTCCTGCAGGGCGCCCATTTCCGAAGCCAGGGTGGGCTGGTAACCCACGGCGGAGGGCATCCGGCCGAGCAGCGCCGACACCTCGGTACCGGCCAGGGTGTAGCGGTAGATGTTGTCGATGAACAGCAGCACGTCGCGGCCTTCGTCGCGGAAGAACTCGGCCATGGTCAGGCCGGTCAGGGCCACGCGCAGGCGGTTGCCCGGCGGCTCGTTCATCTGGCCGTAGACCAGGGCCACCTTGTCGAGCACGCCGCCTTCCTTCATCTCGTGATAGAAGTCGTTGCCTTCCCGAGTCCGCTCGCCGACGCCGGCGAACACGGAGAAGCCGCTGTGCTCCACGGCGATGTTGCGGATGAGTTCCATCAGGGTCACCGTCTTGCCGACGCCGGCGCCACCGAACAGGCCGACCTTGCCGCCCTTGGCGATGGGCATGACCAGATCGATGACCTTGATGCCGGTTTCCAGAATCTCGACGGCGGGGGCCTGATCGGCATAGGCGGGAGCCTTGCGGTGGATGGGCATGGACTGCTCGGCGTTGACCGGCCCCATCTCGTCGACCGGCTGGCCCAGCACGTCCATGATGCGACCGAGGGTGGCCTTGCCGACCGGAACGGAGATGGCGGCGCCGGTGTTGCGCACCGTGGAGCCGCGCCGGATGCCGTCGGTGGAGCCCATGGCGATGGTGCGCACGACGCCGTCGCCCAGTTGCTGCTGCACCTCGAAGGTGAGCGGCGGATTGTCCATCTTGATGGCGTCGTAGACCTTGGGCAGGGAGCCGCGGGGGAACTCCATGTCCACCACCGCGCCGATGATCTGAACGATTTTTCCTTCGGTCATGGTTGTTTCCTAGTCTCTGATAGCGAATTCGTGGAGCTCACACCGCGGCCGCGCCGGCCACGATCTCCGAAAGTTCCTGGGTGATGGCGGCCTGGCGGGTCTTGTTGTAGACCAGCTTGAGTTCCTCGATCACGCTCTTGGCGTTGTCGGACGCGGCTTTCATGGCGACCATGCGGGCGGACTGCTCGCAGGCCATGTTCTCCGCCACGGCCTGGTAGATCATGGCCTCGATGTAGCGCACCATGAGGCCGTCGACCACGGTCCGCGCCTCCGGTTCGTAGATGTAGTCCCAATGGTGCTCGGCCTTTTCCATCGCGTCTTCGCCGGACAGCGGCAGCAGCTGGCGGAATGCCGGCTCCTGCTTCATGGTCGAGAAGAAGCGGCTGAACACCAGGTAAAGGGCGTCGATGCGGCCTTCCTTGTAGGCGTCCAGCATGACCTGCAGCGGCCCGATGAAACGCTCCATGTGCGGCGTATCGCCGAGGCCGACGATATGCGAGACGACATTGGCGCCCAGCCGCTGCACGAAACCCATGCCCTTGTTGCCGATGGCGCAGACGTCCACCTCGATCTTCTGCTCGTCCCAGGCCTTCAGCTTGCCCAGGGTCAGGCGCAGCGCGTTGGTGTTGAGGCCGCCGCACAGGCCCTTGTCGGTGGTGATGAGGATGAGGCCGACGCGCTTGATGGTTTCACGTGAAACCACGAAGGGGTGGCGGTATTCCGGGTGGGCCTGGCTGAAATGGGCCGCCACCCGGCCGATCTTCTCGGCATAGGGGCGCGCGTGGCGCATGCGTTCCTGCGCCTTGCGCATCTTCGCGGCGGCCACCATCTCCATGGCGCGGGTGATCTTGCGCGTGCTTTCGACGCTCTTGATCTTGCTGCGGATTTCCTTGCCGGCGGCCATGTCTGCTTCCTGTCCGCTCAGTAGGCCGCGTTGGCCTTGAAGTCGTCGATGGCGGCGGCGAGTTGTTTCTCGGCCTCGGCATCGAGATCGCCACTGCCCTGGATCTTGTCCATCAGCGCGGCGTACTTGCCCAGCAGGTAGGACTGCAGGGCGGCCTCGAAGGCCAGCGCGCGCTTGATCTCGACGTCATCCATGTAGCCGCGGTTGACGGCGAACAGGGTGACGGCCATCTGCGCCACGGACAAGGGCGAATACTGTAGTTGCTTCATCAGCTCGGTGACCATCTTGCCGCGGTCAAGCTGCTTGCGCGTGGCGTCGTCCAGGTCGGAGGCGAACTGCGCGAAGGCCGCCAGCTCGCGGTACTGGGCCAGCGCCAGACGGACGCCGCCGCCGAGCTTCTTGATGACCTTGGTCTGCGCGGCACCGCCGACGCGGGACACGGAGAGGCCGGCGTTGATGGCAGGACGGATGCCGGCGTTGAACAGGTCGGTCTCCAGGAAGATCTGCCCGTCGGTGATGGAAATCACGTTGGTCGGCACGAAGGCGGAGACGTCGCCGGCCTGGGTCTCGATGATGGGCAGGGCGGTGAGGGAACCGGTCTGGCCTTTCACCGCGCCCTGGGTGAGATGCTCCACATGCTCGGCGTTGACGCGGGAGGCGCGCTCCAGCAGGCGCGAGTGCAGGTAGAAGACGTCGCCGGGATAGGCCTCGCGGCCGGGCGGCCGGCGCAGCAGCAGGGAGATCTGGCGGTAGGCCCAGGCCTGCTTGGTGAGGTCGTCGAAGACGATGAGGGCGTCGCGACCGCTATCGCGGAAATACTCGCCCATCGAGCAGCCCGAATAAGGCGCGATGTACTGCATCGGCGCCGGGTCGGAAGCGGTGGCGGCGACGACGATGGTGTGCTGCATGGCGCCGTGCTCTTCGAGCTTGCGCACGACGTTGGCGATGGAGGAGGCCTTCTGCCCCACGGCCACGTAGATGCACACCACGCCGGTGCCCTTCTGGTTGATGATGGCGTCGACGGCGACGGCGGTCTTGCCGGTCTGGCGGTCGCCGATGATCAGTTCGCGCTGGCCGCGGCCGATCGGCACCATGGCGTCGATGGACTTGAGGCCGGTTTGCAGCGGCTGCGACACCGACTGACGGGCGATGACGCCGGGCGCGATTTTCTCGATGGGGGAGGTGGCGTTGGCGTTGACCGGGCCCTTGCCGTCGATGGGCCGGCCCAGGGCGTCGACCACGCGGCCGAGCAGGGCCTCGCCGACCGGCACTTCCAGGATGCGGCCGGTGCACTGCACCGTGTCGCCCTCGGAAATGTGCTCGTATTCGCCCAGCACCACGGCGCCGACGGAGTCCCGCTCCAGGTTCAGGGCCATGCCCATGGTGTTGCCGGGAAACTCCAGCATTTCGCCCTGCATGACCTCGGACAGGCCATGGATGCGGACGATGCCGTCGGTGACGGATACCACCGTGCCCTGGGTGCGCAGCTCCGAGCCGGATTCCATGTTCTGGATTCGGCTCTTGATCAGCTCGCTGATTTCAGACGGGTTGAGTTGCATAGCTACTCCGATTCTCCAATCAAGCTTTCAGGGTGACGGCGAGGCTTTGCAGCCCGCCGCGCACCGACGCATCCATGACTTCGTCGCCCACCTGGATCACCACGCCGCCGATGAGGGCGCTGTCCACGCTCTGGCTGGCGGCGATCTTGCGGCTGAAGCGCGACTCCAGCCTGGCGACCAGGGCGGACATCTGCTCCGCGCTCAATTCGAAGGCGGTGGTGAAGTGGGCCTCCAGCACGCCCTCGCGGGCGGCCTTCTCGGCCTCGAACAGGGTAATGATTTCCGGCAGCAGGGCCAGGCGCTTGTTGTCCGCCAGCACACCGAGCAGATTGGCGCCTTCGGCACCGATGCGCTCGCCGCATACGGCCAGGAGCACCTGCACCAGGCGGTCGGAGGAGACGCCGGGGTTTTCCGCCAGGGCCCGGATCTGCGGGTCGGCAAGCACCATGTCGAGCAGGGCGAGCCGTTCCGACCAGGCGGTCCAGGCATTGCTCTCGGCGGCCAGCTTGGCCACCGCGTCGGCGTAAGGACGGGCTAGGGTCGCGCGTTCCATGGTCAAAGTTCGTTCTTCACGGCTTCCAGCAGATCGGCATGCGCCTTGGCGTCCACCTCGCGGCGCAGGACTTTGCTGGCGCCCGCCACCACCAGGCCGGCGATCTCGCCGCGCAGCGCCTCGCGGGCGCGGTGGCTTTCCTGGACGATTTCAGCCTTGGCGGCAAGGATCATGCGATCCCCCTCCTCCTTGGCGGCCGTTTTCGCCTCGTCGATCACCTGGGCGGCGCGCTTCTCGGCCTGGGCGATGATTTCCGCGGCCTTCTGCTTGGCGTCGTGCAGGGACTCGCTGGCGCGCCGCGCGGCCAGTTCCAGCTCGTGCTTGCCGCGATCGGCGGCGGCCAGGCCGTCGGCGATCTGCTTTCTGCGCGCATCGAGGGCGTTGACGATGGGCGGCCAGATGAACTTCATGCAGAACCACACGAAGACGGCGAAGGTGATCGACTGGCCGATCAGGGTCAGATTGATGTTCATGCCCGGACCTCTTTCGGGTTATGCATAGTCGGGGTGGCGAACTTCCGAATCAGCCGGCGACCGCGAAGAGGACGTACATGGCCAGGCCCACGGCGATCATCGGCACGGCGTCGACCAGACCCATGACGATGAAGAACTGGGTGCGCAGCATGGGAATCAGCTCGGGCTGGCGGGCGGCGCCCTCCAGGAAGCGACCACCCAGAATGCCGATGCCCACCGAGGCGCCGAGCGCGCCCAGGCCCATCATGATGGCGCCGGCGATGTAAAGAAGAGCTTGTTCCATCTGGTTTCTCCTGTTTAACGAAGCAAGTACAACGAATCGGTCAGTGGTGTTCCTGATGCGCCATGTCGAGATAGACGATGGTCAGGGTCATGAAGATGAAGGCCTGCAGGGTGATGATCAGCACGTGGAACACCGCCCACGCCCATTGCAGGATACCGCCGGTGAGGAACAGCACGGCGCCACCGGAGAACATCAGGGCGATGAGGATGAAGATCATCTCGCCGGCATACAGGTTGCCGAACAGACGCAGGGCCAGGGAGATCGGCTTGGCGATGAGGTTGACGCCTTCCAGCAGCAGGTTGGCGGGCAGGCCCCACTTGCCGAAGGGCTGCAGCGACAGCTCGGCGGCGAATCCACCGACACCCTTCATCTTGATGCTGTAGTAGAGGACCAGGAAGAACACGGCGATGGCCATGCCGAAGGTGGCGTTGGGATCGGTGGTGGGCACCAGCTTGAAATAGGGCACGCCCAGCGCGGCCATGAGGCCCGGTATCCAGTCGATGGGTACCAGATCCATGAGGTTGAGCAGGAAGATCCAGATGAAGATGGTGAGGGCCAGCGGCGCGACTAGTGGATTGCGGCCACTGAAGGACCCCTTCACGCTGCTGTCGACGAACTCCACCACCCATTCGACGAAGTTCTGCAAGCCGCCGGGGATGCCCGCGGTCGCGCCAGCGGCGGCCTTGCGGAACAGGAACAGGAACAGCGCGCCGAGCAGGATGGACATGCCAAGGGTGTCGAGATGGACGGCCCAGAATCCCATTTCCCTGGCCTGCTCGGCGGACTGGGCGATGCCCCAGGTTCCGTCGGGATGCTGGCCAAAGGTCAGATTCTGCAGGTGGTGCTTGATGTATTCCGACGAAGTATGCGCTTCAGCAGCCATGCTCAAGTTCTCTCACGTGGGCCCAGACTGGCGGCCATCCAGGCCAGCTGTCCGACGATGAAGCCCGTCAACAACGGCAACGCGGCCA
>VGVT01000062.1 GCA_016873935.1 Betaproteobacteria bacterium
GCGCGCACCTCGCGCAGCAGCGACCAGAAGCGTTCCCGCGTCAGCGCCGGATCGCCGCCGCCGCGCAGGATCAGGTTGCCGAAGAGGACGCCGTCGCGGATCTCGCCTTCCACCTCGACCCGCGTGCGGAAGGTGTGGGCCGGCCCGAGCAGTTCCAGCGCGGCCAGGGTGGTGACCAGCTTCATCACCGAGGCGGGGTTGAGGGAACGCGTCTCGCCATGCGCCAGCAGGGGCGCGGGGCTGCCGAGTTCCGCCACCACCACGCCGAGGTGGGTGTCCGGAATGCCGGCTTGCGTCAGGGCCAGGGCCACCGGCTCGGGCAGTTGCGCCTGCGCGGTACTCGCCGACAGCAGCGCTGCCAGCAACACTCCGCGCGATGCCCGCCCGCGCGGGGAGGGCCGATTCCGGGCCGGGTCAGCGGCCGCCACGTCCGCTCAGGTCGTTGACGTACCAGTCCATGGCTTCCACCAGCCCCTCGCGGATGCGGTGGCTGGGCGCGTAGCCGAGCAGGGTCCTGGCCTTGCCGATGTCGGCCAGGGAGTGGCGCACGTCGCCGGCGCGGAAGTCGCGGTAAATGGGCTTGAACCCCTTGAGGTGGGGAAAGCGGGGTTCCAGGGTGGCGCGGATGGCCTCGAACAGGTCGTTCAAGGTGGTGCGGTCGCCCACCGCCACGTTGTAGACCTGGTTTGCCGCGTCCGGGTGCTCGGCGGTGGCGGCCAGCAGGTTGGCCTGCACGGTGTTGGCGATGTAGCAGAAGTCGCGACTGGTCTCGCCGTCACCGTTGATGTAGACCGGCTCGTTGTGGATCATCGCCGCCGTCCACTTGGGCACCACGGCGGCATAGGCGCCCTCGGGGTCCTGATGCGCGCCGAAGATGTTGAAGTAGCGCAGGCCGATGGTCTTGAAACCGTAGGCGCGGGCAAACACCTCGGCGTACTGCTCGTTGACCAGCTTGGTCACCGCGTAGGGCGACAACGGCTTGCCGATAACTTCCTCCACCTTGGGCAGGCCGGGATGGTCGCCGTAGGTGGAACTGGAGGCGGCGTAGACGAAGCGCGCCACCTTCGCGTCGCGCGCCGCCACCAGCATGTTGAGGAAGCCGTCGATGTTGGCGCCGTTGGTGGTGATGGGGTCTTCCAGCGAGCGCGGCACGGAACCCAGGGCGGCCTGGTGCAACACGTAATCCACCCCTGCGCAGGCTTTCCGGCAATCCGCCTGCACGCGGATGTCGCCCTCGATGAAACGGAACCGCGCCCATTGCTCCGGCGTCACCGCTTTCTGTATCTGATGCAGATTGTGGCGATGGCCGGTGGCGAAGTTGTCCAGGCCGACCACGGTCTGCTCGAGCTTGAGCAGGGTTTCCAGCAGGTTGCAGCCGATGAAGCCGGCGACGCCGGTGATCAACCAGGTCTTCGGCTGGGCGGGGAGTTTTTCGAGAAGCGCTGCGTAGGCGGTCATGGGGGAATCATCCTGCGACCGTCATGCCCGCGTGCGCGGGCATCCAGAAGCCTGGGTTCCCGCCTGCGCGGGAACGACGAAGCATTACAAACGCCAGAGCGTGGCGCCGGCGGCGCGGATGGCGGCCGGGTCGTAGGCGGACTTCACGTCGGTGAACACGCCACCCTTTTTCATCTTGCCGAGGATGTCGCCCAAAGGCATGGCCTTGTACTGCTTGTGGGAGACGGCGGCGACGATGGCGTCGGCGTCCTTGGGCAGCTTGTCCCAGGGTGTCAGGCTGATGCCGTATTCGTGCTCGGCCTCGTGGTTCTCGGCGATGGGGTCGTGCACGGCCACGTCGCAGCCGAAGGACTGCAATTCCTTCACCAGGTCCGCCACCTTGGAGTTGCGCAGGTCCGGGCAGTCCTCCTTGAAGGTGAGGCCGAGGACGATGACCTTGGCGCCCTTCACCGAGCTGCCGTTGTTGATCATGCCTTTCACCGTCTGCTGCGCCACCCAGGCCGCCATGCCGTCGTTGATGCGCCGGCCGGCGAGGATGACCTGCGGGTGGTAGCCGAGGGCCTCGGCCTTGTGCGTCAGGTAGTAGGGATCGACGCCGATGCAGTGGCCGCCCACCAGGCCGGGCCGGAAGGGCAGGAAGTTCCACTTGGTGCCGGCGGCCTGCAGGACTTCCAGGGTATCGATGCCGATGCGGTCGAAGATCAGGGCGAGTTCGTTCATCAGGGCGATGTTGAGATCGCGCTGGGTGTTCTCGATGACCTTCGCGGCTTCCGCCACCTTGATGCTGCTGGCGCGGTGCACGCCGGCGACGATGACCGAGGCGTAGAGGTCGCCGACGGTCTTCAGGGTGGCCTCGTCGTCGCCGGACACCACCTTGACGATGCGGGTGATGGTGCGTTCCTTGTCGCCCGTGTTCACCCGCTCCGGCGAGTAGCCGACGTGGAAGTCGCGCATCCACTTCATGCCGGAGTTCTTTTCCAGCAGGGGGATGCAGACTTCCTCGGTGGCGCCGGGGTAGACCGTCGATTCATAGACCACGATGGCGCCCTTCTTCATGTGCTTGCCCACCGTGGTGGAAGAGCCGACCAGCGGCGAGAAGTCGGGGATATGCGCCTCGTCCACCGGGGTGGGCACGGCGACGATGATGACGTCGGCCTTGCCGATGCTGGCGGGGTCGGTGCTCACCGTCAGCCGGGTCGCCGCCTTCAGGTCTTCCGTGCTGACCTCGCCGGTGGGGTCGCAGTAGTTCTTGTATTGGGCGATCTTGGCTTCCGAAAGATCGTAGCCGATGGTTTCAAACTTCTTGCCGAATTCGACGGCGAGGGGCAGGCCGACGTAGCCGAGGCCCACAACAGCGACAATGGTCATGATGACTCCCGAAAAAAAGCGGTGACATTCTAACGAGGAAAGGCCGTGGCATGATGCGGGCAACAGGAGACCACCATGCCACAGCAACTTCCGACCCTGCTGTTATCGGCCGCCCTCGGCTTTTCATTGAGTGCTTTTTCCGCTCGCGCCGACATCGTCGAACTGTTGCCGCGCGTCAAGCCGGCCGTGGTCGGCGTGGGCAGCTTCCATCCGCTGCAGAGCCCGCGCATCAAGCTCATGGGCACCGGCTTCGCCGTCGCCGACGGCCGCCACGTGGTGACCAACGCGCACGTGCCCCCTGCCTCGGTGGAAAGCGAGAAGGGCGAATCCATTGCCGTCTTCCTGCGCGAGGGGGAGGGGGTGGCGGTGCGCAAGGCGGAACGGGTCGCCAGCGACCCCGAACGCGATCTGGCCCTGCTGCGCATCGAGGGTGCCCCCCTGCCCACCCTGCGGCTGGGCGACGCGGCGCGGGCGCGCGAGGGCCAACTCTATTACTTCACCGGCTATCCCATCGGCGCCGTGCTCGGCCTGCATCCCGCCACCCATCGCGCCGGCCTCGCCGCCATCGCCCCCGTCTTCAGCCAGCCGGCATCGGTCAGGAACCTGACGCCCAAGCTGATCCGGCGCGCCGAGGACAGCTTCACCATCTTCCAGCTCGACGCCACCGCCTACCCCGGCAACAGCGGCAGCCCCCTCTACGACGGCGACAGCGGCGAGGTGATCGCCGTCATCAACTCGGTATTCGTCAAGGGCGCCAAGGAAAACGTGCTGCGCGACCCCAGCGGCATCACCTACGCCATTCCGGTGCAGTACGTAAGGGCGCTGCTCGATCGGGCCGGAGTTTCCCTCGACGGGCGCGGAAGGTAGGCATGTTTCCCCTGCCGCTCGCCCTCACCATCGTGCCTTCGCGCCAGTTGCGGGCGGGCATGGCGGTGCTGCACCTGCTCGCCTGCGCCGCCCTGTGGCTGGCCGCGCTGCCCGTCCCCGTCCAGGCCGCCGGCTCGCTGCTGCTGCTCTTCAGTCTGGCCACCCAGTCCCGCTCGGCCATCGCAACAACCCTGCGCGGCAAGGCCGACGGCATCCTGGAAATCCGCCAGGACGAGACCTGGCGGACCGTCGAAACGCTGCGCGTGCCTCTGCGCACGCCCGCCCTCACCCTGCTGCGCTACCGTCTCGCCGGAGACCATCGCGATCGCCGTCTGCTGGTCCTGCCCGACAGCCTGCCGGCCGAGGACGCGCGGCGATTCAGGGTGTGGCTGGGCTGGCTGGCGAAGGATGCGAGCCGTGCGATGGATACGGATGGGGATGCTGCGCGAAGGGCCTGAACGGCCACCACACCTCACTAGCATCCTCGCGTATCCGGGCCTCGCACTTTCTCCGCGTGGCATTGGTCTGAAACGATTACAACCCGACTCCCAGTCACCCAGCCTGCTCTGTCTCTCTTGTTGAATAACGGGAGGGTGCACGCCTCACAATCCATTTTCTAATCGTCCGGGATCCAACCCCAAATCCTTCAGCGGCCCCACCCAATCAGGCTTTCTTCTCGCCATCCATCAACGTTCACCCCCTGAATTCGGCTGGGGGGTGAAAATCCAGGCTAGTCGGCCTGCACCGAGTCGGCTTGCATCGGCCGGTAAACTAATTCAAGCAACTCCCGGTCTGCATGCAGCTTGATCCTGAACTGGGCTTCGTCCCAAAGGGACTGCTCCGCACGCGTACCTGGAACTGCCTCCCAGGCGCGCAGGGATTCAGCCATGCGCAATGCCAAGCCCGCCATTTCCGGCATCTGCCGTCCGTTGGTCTGGGAGAGGATGGCGGCCGCAAGCAGCAACCTTTCCCCCATCAAGGAAGACGCGGCGAGGCCAGCGTACCACCATTCCATCGCTCCGGTTTCCGACTTGAACAATGCCAATCTTCCGGCATGGAAATAGCTCAAGCCGTGCCTGGCATTACATTCTAAATTACGGTCCACGATGGCTTTCGCACGTGCACGCAGCCCCTCGTCACTGACACCCTGCTGCATCAGCGCCAGCGCATCGTTGGCGAAAGGTAGGTAGCAAGGCGCGCGCCGCCAAGCTGCCTCCATCCGATTCAGTGCGTCCTCGCGCAGGGGTGGGTGGGTCCCACCCAGAATCGCATAGCCATCGGCGAGATCAATGCCCATGACCTGATGTGGCATAGGATGAAACGGTGACAACACAGAAAGCCAATAAGCCACATCATATCTGGGGTAGGCCATATCCATTTTCAGCATCATGCGCTGCAAGACGGGAGCTTGGCCCAGTAAACCCTCCAGCATCACCTGACCAAAGAACAAGAATCCCAGGACGAGGGAATAGCCTGCAGCCGCAAGCAAACGGGGGCGGCGCCTCTCCTGAGGGTCCGCTGTCGACAAGGGCATGGGCCGGGAAGACCAGTGCGCGAGATATAACCCCATCAACAGGCTGATCAAGGGAAAATACAGCAGAAAATTTACAAGGGCATGGAGAAAAATTGCCGCCAGGCCCGCTAGAAACCCCATCCCCGCCAGTTTCCTGTCATCCGTATCGACCAAGCTATACCAACCCTCCCGCGCAACCCATAAAGCGAGCCCGGTCAACAACAGCAGCATGGGCAGTCCCGCCTCCAGCCACAACTGTAGGTAGTCGTTGTGTACCCATCCGCCCGCAGTGCCGGTCTCGGTCGCGTAGCGGTATTGGGGATAGAGCAGGCGAAACGATCCCAAGCCTGTCCCCAGCCAGGGATGGTCCTGAATCATGAGCCAAGCTGAATGCATCAGCGCCAGGCGGGAATAATCCCCACCTCCCCCGGCTGTACTCGCCAAACTTGCCGCGACACTGTCCGCACCGCCGGTGACGAACAGTGTGGCAAGGAAGGCTGAAACCCCCACCACGGCGAGCAGGCCCACTTTCCTGGGGAAGGCCGCCTGCCTACGCGCGACCCAAAGAATGAAGGGCAGGACCAACAGCAGCGCTAGGGTGGCGCCCCGCGATGCGGCCAGGAAAAATGACACCGCTGCGCCCGCCAACAAGGCAAGTTGGGACGTCCGCCACCAGGATGCGCGCCGGGCAAGATCCTCGCCCAGATAGCGCGCAAGCACTGGCAGGAGCAGCAGGTTGAGGGTGGCGGCATAGACATTGGGGTCGTTGAAAGGTCCTTGTGGCTTCCCGGTAGGTGTATCCGGCCCCTGCAGCACACCCCAGAGGATCAGCCATAGCAAGACCGCCGGCAATGCCACGCTGAGCATGAATGACCATCCTCCCCTCGCCATCAGGGAGCGACCGGCGAGCCAGCCGAACGGCAGGCAGAGCAACGCGGCGACCTGAGGCAACGACAGCCCCGGGGTCATGCTCCAGGCGAGGCTCAGCGGCACCCAGATCAGCCAGGCCAGCATCAGGACGTCGATGGCACCCCGCCGCCAGGGTTGGCTGGCACTTGCGTAGGCTGCCGGCAGCAAGAGGAGGGCGACCAGGGCGGAGAATGGGGCCCACAACGCAACTGCGATCGCGGCCAGTACTGGTAAAGTCAAGAGCATGGCCATGCGGTGAATACTTGCAATAAAGCCGGCATGCGGCCAGCGAAAGTGACGAGGGCGGGATCCTGCCGGACCCCGCCCTCGGCTGTCCGGGCCATGACTGCCCGGAGCCTGGAGGATACAAACCTCAGATTACTTGCACAAACCGTCGGCCAGGCAGGTACTCGTCGAGAGGGTGTTCCAGGTTACGCTACCGGCGGCGTTGATGGTGGGATTCAGGATGAAAGTTTGCCCTGCCAGTCCCTGGCCGTTGATGGCCTGAGCCGTAATCACACCATTCGCTACGGCTACGCTCGCCACCAAACCCGCCGCGCTGGGGGCCGCGGGTACGCCACCCGCGCCGTTGTCACAAACGGTCAGAGCATTGCCGGACTGAACGCAGTCTTCCACGGCAAGTTTGAACGGTGCAGTGGCCGACACCACCTCGGAGAACCGCGCCCGCGCGGTGTAGCTTTGGTAAGCCGGCACCGCGATCGCCGCCAGAATGCCGATGATCGCGATCACGATCAGCAGTTCGATCAGGGTAAAACCGGCCTGGCCGGAACGCATACGAATAGATGTCATCATTTCACACTCCTATGTGGTTGAAAATTCGCGCCATCCGGCGGCGAGGTACTCTATGCGAGAACCGTGCCAACCTCCCGAACTCTGCACGCGCATACAGGTTATCGGCCATAGCGAAAAATACTTTAGTTTGCCTCCGCCCCCGCGCAAACGTGCTGTCCGCAGCCGGAGGCAGCTTGGCATGAGCGGGATCGGACGGGACGTCGAATTATCGGCGGCGCGATTGCGGGATACCCGGGTAGGCCGCAAAGTGACGCTTTTCGTCACCTCGTTGCCGTGAATCGGCGCCTTCACCGCCGCGACTATGACCGCCCACCTCCCACGCTCCCTGGACCCGGCCGGCAACGCCGTGGTGGAAGCCTGCGCCGGCAGCGGCAAGACCTGGCTGCTGGTGTCGCGCATGCTGCGCCTGCTGCTGGCGGGGGCGGAGCCTTCGGAGTTGCTGGCCATCACCTTCACGCGCAAGGCGGCGGCGGAGATGCGCGAACGGCTGGATGCCTGGCTGGAGGATCTGGCCCTGCTGCCTGCCGAGGCGGCGGTGGATTTCCTGGTCCAGCGCGGCCTCGGCGAGGCGCAGGCGCGGGCGGCGCTGCCGGCGGCGCGGGGGTTGCTGGAAAAGGTGCTGGCCGCGCGGCCCGGGCCGATGATCACCACCTTCCACGGCTGGTTCTTCCACCTGCTGGCGCGCGCCCCCCTGGCCCTGCGCGTGCCCGGCGAGATCATCGAGGACGCCGCCCTGCTGCGTGAGGAAGCCTGGCACGCCTTCATCGAGCGGCTCGGGCGCGAACGCGGCGGGCCGCTGGAGTCCGCCTTTGCCGCGCTGGCGGCGGAACTGCCGCTGGCCAGCCTGCGCCAGTTGCTCGACGGCCTGCTGGCGCGGCGGGCGGAGTGGTGGGCGGCGGGCCTGGGTCGCGAGGATGCGGTGGCGGCCGCGTGCGCCGAGCTGGAACGCCTGCTCGGGGTTAGCGAGGCCGAGGACGTGCCCTGCGAGTTGTATGCCGCGCCGGGGTTCGTCGCGGAATGCCGGGAATATTGGGCGCTGCTGGCGCAAAACGGCGCCCGCGGACTGAAGACGGACGCGGAGCGGGCTCTGGAACTGGAACAGGCGCTCGCGGCGATCACGGCAAGCCCCCTCACCCCGGCCCTCTCCCCGGCGGGGGAGAGGGAGAAATGCGAGGGGCTGGCGCGCTTGCGCGCCGTATTCCTCACCCAGAAAAACACCGTCCTCGCGCGCAAGCCGGGCAACGAGCTCGACCGCCGCCTGGGTGCGGAGGCCGCCGCCCGCTACCTGGCACTGCACCACCGCCTGGGCGAACAGGTGCTGCGCGCCGTCGAACGCCTTGCCGAACAGCGCGCCCTGCGCCTCAACCGCCTGGGCCTGCTGGCCGGCGCCGCGTACCTTCAAGCCTACGACGACGCGAAGGCGGCGCGCGGCGGCCTCGATTTCGCCGACGCCGAACTGGAGACGGCCCGCCTGCTGGACGACGACGCGGCCGCCACAGCCGTGCTGATGAAGCTGGACTGCCGCTGGAAGCACGTGCTGCTGGACGAGTTCCAGGACACCAACCCGCTGCAGTGGCGCATCCTGCGCGCCTGGCTGGAGGCCTACGGCGAGGACGGCGCGCGGCCGACCGTGTTCATGGTGGGCGACCCCAAGCAGTCGATCTACCGCTTCCGCCGCGCCGAGCCGCGTCTGTTCGCCGCCGCCTGCGACTGGCTGCGGGCGCGTTACGGTGCCGCGCATTACCCGCACGACGAGACCCGCCGCTGCGCCCCGCGCGTGGTGGCCTGGGTCAACGCCCTGTTCTCGAAGCGCGCCGACTATGCCGGCTTTCGACCGCACGGCGCGCACCAGGCCGGCCTGCCCGGCCGCTGCGAGCTGTACGCGGCGCCGGCGGAGGAGGCCGCGGCCGCGCCCATCCCCTTCCGCAATCCGCTGCGCCAGCCGCCGCCCGTGCGGCCGCACAAACGCGCCGCCGAGGCGGCCTGGGTGGCGGCGCGCATCCACGAGGTGGTGGGCAGCTTGAGGATCGGCGGCGCACACCGGGAAACCGGCGTCACCCCGGCGCAAGCCGGGGTCCAGGGCGATCCCCTGGATTCCGGCGTTCGCCGGAATGACGGCAACCCGGACGGCCGCCCCGCGCGCTATGCCGACATCCTGCTGCTCTATGCCTCGCGCGGCGATCTGGAGGTGTTCGAGGACGCCCTGCGGCGGGCCGGCATTCCGTATCTGGGCGACCGCCGCGGCGGCCTGCTCGACACCCTGGAGGCGCGCGACCTCGCCGCCCTGCTGGAGGTCCTGGTATCGCCCCTCGACGACCTGGCCCTGGCGCACACCCTGCGCTCGCCGCTGTTCGGCCTGGGCGATGAGGATCTGTGCCGGCTGGCCGGCGGCGAGGGGCCCTGGTGGCAACGCCTGCGCGACTGGGCCGCGGCCGCCGACGCGCCGGCGCCGGTGACGCGCGCCGTCCGCCTGCTCGCCGACTGGCGCGGGCAGGTGGGTCGGCTGCCGGTGCACGACCTGCTCGACCGCATCTATCACCAGGCCGATGTGCCGGCCCGCTACGCCGCCGCCGTGCCCGCGCATCTGCGCGCCGGCGTGCTGGCCAACCTGGAAGGCCTGCTGAACCTTGCCCTGTCCCTCTCGGGTGGGCGCTATCCCAGCCTGCCGCGCTTCCTCGACGAACTCCGCCAGTTGCGCGAGCGCGCCGGCCAGGACGCGCCCGACGAACCGCCCGCCGCCGCCGGCGACGCCGTCCGCCTGCTCACCATCCACGGCGCCAAGGGCCTGGAAGCGCCGGTGGTGTTCCTCATCAAGGCCGACCAGGGCACGGGCCGCGACGACGCCTGCGGCGTGCTGCTCGACTGGCCGCCGGAAAGCGACCGCCCCGCGCATTTCTCCCTGCACGGCGGCGCCGCCTGGCGCGGACCGGGGCGCGACGGCCTGTTCCAGCGCGAACAGGAACAGGCCGCGCGGGAACGCCTCAACCTGCTCTACGTGGCGATGACGCGGGCGCGCCAGGCCCTGTTCGTCAGCGGCGTCGACGACAGCAAGCCGGAGAGCTGGCTGGGGCTGGCGCGGCAGGCGCTGGAAAGGGCCGACATGGCAGGGCTGCCGGAGATGGCCTGGCCAGCATCCACTCCACTTCCCCAAGAACTCCCCGGCGGGATCGAGGAGAGCGAGGAGGGGGTTTTGCAAAGGGGTGAGGTGCCAGCCATCGGCACCCGCCTCGAGCCCGCCGGCCCCGAGGCGGAACTGGGCATCCAGGTCCATGCCTGGCTGGAGGGCGTCAGCCAGGGCGTGGACGCCGACACCCTGCGCGCCCGCCTCGACCTCGAAGCGGCGCGGGCGGCCGAGGTCGCCGCCCTGGCCGGGCGCATCCTCGCCATCCCCGAACTGGCGCCCGCCTTCGACCCGACCCGGCATCTGCGCGCGCACAACGAACTGGAGTTCCTCGACCCGGACGGACGCGTCGCCCGCATCGACCGTCTGGTCGAGTTCGCCGGCGAGGTGTGGGTGCTGGATTACAAGACCGGCGACCTGGAAGAGCCCGACCTGGCCCGCCGCGCCGCCCCCCACCTGGCGCAGATGGCCGCCTACGGCGCCGCCGCGCGCGCCCTCTTCCCCGACAAGCCGGTGCGCCTTGCCCTGGCGTTCGCCGACGGCCGCGCGCACTGGCTGGATGCGGACAGCGACATCGGCGATCATGCGGCCAGCTTCTCCGCCGTGCCGCCATGACCGACAGCCACATCATCATCGTCGACGACGACGACGCCGTGCGCGACTCTCTGGCCCTGCTGCTCAACTTCCGGGGTTATCGCACGCGCGCCTTCCCCAGCGCCGAGGCCTTTCTTGCCGACTGGCGGCCGGACTGGCGCGGCTGTCTGCTGCTCGACCTGCGCATGGGCGGCATGGACGGCCTCGCCCTGCAACGCGCCCTGGCCGAGCGCGGCAACACCCTGCCCATCGTCTTCCTCACCGGCCATGGCGACCTGCCGCAGGCGCGCGCGGCCTTGAAGGCCGGCGCCGTCGATTTCCTGGAAAAGCCCTACGAGGAGGAGGCGCTGCTGGCCGCCGTCGCCGAGGCCGTCGAACGCGACAGCCGCCAGCACGCGACGCAGTCGCGCGCCGCCGAGATCGCCGCGCGCATGGAGCGCCTGTCGGAGCGCGAACGCCAGGTCATGGACCTGGTGGTGGCCGGCCTTCCCAACCGCGAGATCGCCGGCGAACTGGGCATCAGCCCGCGCACGGTGGAGGTGTTCAAGGCCCGCATGATGGAGAAGATGCAGGCTCGCAGCGTGCCGGAACTGGTGCGCGCCTGTCTGGAAGCCGGGGTCGGCTCGGGCTGAGGGTTTCCCGGGGAAGCCGGTGTAAGGCATTCCCTTACGTGCTCCGCCCCATGCTTTCGCCTTTCCCCCCGGCAAGAATCGTTGGCATGAATGCCGACACCCCCTACCTCGACCCCGCCCACGACACCGACGTGGCCTGGGCCCGCCGCAAGGAGGCCACCCTGGCCGCCCTGAAGATGTTCCGCATGGTCCTCGACGCGGTGCGCCGCCATTCCGAATGGGTGGAATCGCGCCATGGCATCAGCGCCGTCGATCTGTGGGCGCTGTGGGAACTGACGCAGACGCCGGGCCTGCGCCCGGTGGATCTGGCCAAGGCCATGGCGATGCCGCGCAGCGGCGCCGAACAACTGCTCGATGGCCTGCTGCGGCGCGGCCTGGTGCGTCGGGAGCCGGCTCCGGAGAATGGCGGCGTCAGCGTGTATTTCCCCACTTTCGACGGCCAGCGCATCGCCGACGCCTCGCCGCAGTATGGCCAGGGCGTGCTCAAGGCGGCCATGGGCCAGCTCGGCGACGCCTCCCTGGGCAAGCTGGTCCGGGCCATGAGCGACCTGGTCGAGCACCTGCCCTTCCGCGAGGAGCGCGCCGCCCTGCAACCCATGGCCGAACTGCTGCGCCCGGGCGGCGCGGCAGACGCCGCTTCCCGCAACGACCGCTGAGGAACCGCCATGGATACCCAGATCGACCTCTTCGTCTCTTCCCTGCAAGCCTTCTGGGGGCAGATCGCCCTGTTCCTGCCCAAGCTGCTTGCCGCCCTCATCCTGCTGCTCGCCGGCTGGCTGCTGGCGCGCGCGCTGCGCGCCGGCGTCAAGCGCGGCCTGGCCGCCCTGGGCTTCGGCACGGTAGCGGAACGCACCGGCCTGGAGGCCCTGGTGCGCCAGGGCGGCATGGACCTGTCCCTGGCCGGGGTCATCGCCGGCACGGTGTATTGGCTGGTGCTGCTGGTGGTGGCGGTATCGGTGGCCAGCAGCCTGGGGCTGGACACGGTGGCCGGCCTCGCCAACCAGGCCGCGCTGTATCTGCCCAAGGTGCTGGTAGCCATCCTCATCCTGGTGTTCGGCACCCTGCTGGCGCGGCTGGTCAACCGCCTGGTGTTCGCCTGGCTCAACGGCACCAAGTTCCCCGGCGCCCTGGGCGTCAGCACCGGCAGCGAATACGCCGTGC
>VGVT01000063.1 GCA_016873935.1 Betaproteobacteria bacterium
ATGCCGGAACAATGGATCGGCTGGGTGTTCATGGCCGCCACCATCGCCCTCTACGCCGGCATCGGCTTCGTCAGCCGCACCTCCGACGTGGACGAGTACTACGTGGCGGGGCGGCGCGTGCCGGCGGTGTACAACGGCATGGCAACCGGCGCCGACTGGATGAGCGCCGCCTCGTTCATCGGCCTCGCGGGTACCCTCTACGCCCGCGGCTACGACGGCCTCGCCTTCGTCCTCGGCTGGACCGGCGGCTACGTGCTGGTCGCCCTGCTGCTGGCCCCCTACCTGCGCCGCTTCGGCCAGTTCACCATTCCCGACTTCATCGGCGCCCGCTACGGCGGCAACCTGGCCCGCGCCATCGCCGTGCTGGGCGCCATCCTGGCTTCCTTCACCTACGTCACCGCGCAGATCTACGGGGTGGGCATCGTCACCAGCCGCTTCCTCGGCATCGCCTTCGAGACCGGCGTCTTCGTCGGCCTCGCCGGCATCCTGCTGTGTTCCTTCCTGGGCGGCATGCGCGCGGTGACCTGGACCCAGGTGGCGCAGTACATCGTGCTCATCATCGCCTACCTGGTGCCGGTGGTGTTCCTGTCCTACAAGGTCACCAGCGTGCCGTTGCCGCAGGTGGTGTATGGCGGCGTCATGCAGGATCTGGCGGAACGCGAGCGGGCGCTGTCAGCCGACCCGGCCCAGGCCGAGGTGCGCGCGCTTTACGCGGCGCGTGCCGAGGCGCTGGAACGGCGCCTGGCCGCGTCGCCGCCACCCGCCGCGGCCGAGCGCGACCGCCTGCTGCGCGAACTGCGCGGCGCCGAGGACAAGGCGGTGCCACCCCGTCCCCACGCCGAGGCGTTTCCCGGCGAGACGGCCGAGCAGCGGGATGACGCGCGCCGCAATTTCCTGGCCCTGGTGTTCTGTCTGATGGTCGGCACGGCGGCCCTGCCGCACGTGCTCATGCGCTACTACACGACACCCTCGGTGCGCGAGGCGCGGGAATCGGTGTTCTGGTCGCTGTTCTTCATCTTCCTGCTGTACTTCACCGCGCCGGCCTATGCGGTGTTCGCCAAGTACGAGGTCTATACCAACGTCATCGGCACGGCCATCGCCGAGTTGCCCGCTTGGGTGGCGTCCTGGTCGCGCGTGGGCCTGGTGGCGGTGGAGGACATCAACGGCGACGGCATCCTGCAACTGGCGGAACTGACCCTGAATGCGGACGTGATCGTGCTGGCGACCCCGGAGATCGCCGGCCTGCCCTACGTGGTCGCCGGCCTGGTGGCGGCGGGCGGCCTGGCGGCGGCGCTGTCCACCGCCGACGGCCTGCTGCTGACCATCGCCAACGCCCTTTCGCACGACGTCTACTACCGCATGATCGACCCCCGCGCCAGCGCCGCGCGCCGCCTGGCCATCTCCAAGACGCTGCTGCTGGGCGTGGCGGTGGTGGCGGCCTGGGTGGCCTCGCTGCGGCCGGACACCATCCTTTCCATGGTGGCCTGGGCCTTTTCCATCGCCGGCGCCTGTTTCTTCCCCGCCCTGGTGCTGGGCATCTTCTGGCGCCGGGCAACGCGGCAGGGCGCGGTGGCCGGCATGCTGACGGGGCTGGGCGTGACCCTCTACTACCTGGCCGGCGTGAAGTTCCTGGGCATGGAGAAATGGTGGGGCATCGGCGACGTGTCCGCCGGCGTGTTCGGCATTCCCGCCGGTTTCCTCGCCATGGTCGTGGTGAGCCTGCTCAGCCCTCCGCCCGACGCGCCCACGCGCGCCCTGGTGGATCACATCCGTTACCCGGCGGGCGGCGGCAAGACCGGCGCCGCGTCGCCTCCGGTAGAATGACGCGGTTTTTTCCCCGGCCGCCACCATGACCCCCCTGAAGAACGACACCTTCCTGCGCGCCCTGCTGCGCCAGCCCACCGCCTACACCCCCACCTGGCTGATGCGCCAGGCCGGCCGCTACCTGCCGGAATATTGCGCCACCCGCGCCCGCGCCGGCAGCTTCCTGAACCTGTGCAAGTCGCCGCAGCTGGCCACCGAGGTGACGCTACAGCCGCTGGCGCGCTACAACCTGGACGCCGCCATCCTGTTCTCCGACATCCTCACCGTGCCGGATGCCATGGGCCTGGGCCTGTATTTCGCCGAGGGCGAGGGGCCGAAGTTCGAGCGGCCGCTGCGCGAGGAGTGGGCCATCCGCGATCTCAAGGCGCCGGATCCGCACGACCATCTGCGCTACGTCATCGATGCGGTGGCCGAGATTCGCCGCGCCCTGGACGGTTCCGTGCCCCTCATCGGCTTCTCCGGCAGTCCCTTCACGCTGTCCTGCTACATGATCGAGGGCGAGGGCAGCGACAGCTACACCCAGGTCAAGCGCATGATGTACAGCCGCCCCGACCTCATGCATCACATCCTGGACGTGACCGCGCAGGCCGTCATCGACTATCTCAACGCGCAGATCGAAGCCGGCGCCCAGGCGGTGATGGTGTTCGATTCCTGGGGCGGCATGGTGTCGCAGGCCGCCTACCTGGAATTCTCCCTGCCCTACATGGCCCGCATCATGGCCGGCCTGACGCGGGAGCGCGAGGGCCGCGTGGTGCCGCGCATCGTCTTCACCAAGGGCGGCGGCCTCTGGCTGGAACGCATCGCCGGCTGCGGCTGCGATGCCGTCGGCCTGGACTGGACCATCGACATCGGCGACGCCCGCCGCCGCGTCGGCGACAAGGTGGCCCTGCAAGGCAACATGGATCCCGGCATCCTGCTCACTACGCCGGAAGCGGTGGCGGCCGAGGCGAAGGCCATCCTGGCCAGCTATGGCCAGGGTAGCGGCCATGTCTTCAATCTGGGCCACGGCATCTCTCAGCACACGCCGCCGGAAAACGTCAGCGTGCTGGTGGAGACCGTACGCGAGACGAGCCGCGCCTATCACGCCGCCTGAGCCCGCGGCGCGCCGGGAAAGCCTTTGTTGACGCGGGAAAATGCCGCAACTTATAGTGCCGCCATGCAAACCGAACTGGACATGCTGGAAAGCAGGCTCACGCAAATGCTCGACCGCTATCGGGCCATGCGCGAGGAAACCCTCAAGCTGCGCCAGCAGGTGGTGGCACTGGAGAACAGCAACAAGCAGTTGACCGAGCGGTTGGAGGAGGCGCGTTCGCGCATGGAAACCCTGTTGAACCGGATTCCCGACTGAGATGGCCGCCAACAACAACGTCAGTCTCGACGTCACCATCATGGGCCGCGAGTTCCGCGTGGCCTGCCCGGATGACGAACGCGAGGGCCTGCTGCAGGCGGTCACCCACCTGGACCGCAAGATGCGCGAGATCCGCGACAGCGGCAAGGTGATCGGCCTCGAACGCATCGCCATCATGGCCGCCCTCAACATCACCCACGACTATCTCGCCGCCCGCCCCATGCAGCCCGACGATCGCCAGGACCGCGAGCACGTCGAGCGCCTCGTCGGCCTGCTTGATCAGGCCCTGGCCCAGCAAGATAATCTGTTTTGATCGCTCCCGGCGTTTGCCACGGAGCGTCTTTCAAGAAACTCGCCGGGCCGCCCCAAGGGTTTCTTGGGCTTCCCGGGGGCGGTGCTCAATCTCCCTGCTGCGTTCGCGAAGGTCGCATATTCGTTGAACCGATAAGCGTAAGCGCAGGTCGCGGGTTTCCATCGCGGGCGTGCGCGTGGCTTGCCCATGTACCCGAAGCGGCGGAATCGCGACCGACCTTGAACCCCAGGGTTCAGGATAGCGGCCTGGACGGCGCAAGCGGGGAGACCCTTCCATCCTCATGATCCGCGCGCGCGAATACCCCGACAAAGCCGCCTTGCGCCGCGCCTTGCGCGCCCGCCGAGGAGCTCTGTCGACCGCCGAGCGGCGCCGGGCGTCCAAACAACTGCTGCGCCTGGCCCTGCGTCACCGCCTGCTCATGCGCAAGCGCCGCGCCGGCTTTTATATCCCGACCAGGCACGAGATCGACGTCCTGCCTCTTCTGGAAAGAGCTTTGTCCCTGGGCGCCGCCTGCTTTCTCCCCATCGTGCCGGGACGGGGCCGCAGAAAACTGTGGTTCACCCGGCTGGGCGAGCGGCCGGCCTGGTTCGTCAACCGCTACGGCATTCCGGAATATCACCCGCCAGCGCCAAGGAAATGCCGTGCCGGCGCCCTGGAAACCCTGTTCCTGCCGCTGCTGGGCTTCGACGCGGAGGGCTGGCGCATCGGCATGGGCGGGGGCTACTACGACGCCAGTCTGGCCGCGTTGCGCAACCGCCGGCATTGGCGCAAGCCGCGCCTGATCGGCGTGGCCTACGCGGTCCAGGAGGTGGATCGTGTGCCACGCGATGCCTGGGACGTGCCGCTCGATGGAATTCTCACGGAGCGCCGCTACCTGGCGGTCCGCGGAAAAGCCCCCAAGACTCAGTAACGGTAGTGCTGGTTGTGGCTCAGCCAGGAATTGGCGCGCGGGTCCGGCGTCGGCAGCTTCAACCATTCCTGCGCCGCCGCGTGTCCGCCGGGTCCTTCACCGAAGGCGTTGGACCATAGCGTGGGCTTCAAGGGAACTCCGGCGCGCGCGAATTCGGGAATCATGAGGTTGATGGCAAAGAAGCCTTGCGCGGGTGAACCCACCCCGTTCGGCGATTGCCGGAGGATGGCGCGGCCATACATGAAGTCCATGCCGGCCAGCTGCCACGCCAGATACAGCCTGGGATCCTTGATTTCTTCGCCACTGCGCACCAGGGCCGGGTCGGGCTGGCTGCCAAGACTTTGCGCCGGAACCCCGGGCTGCATCGCCACCGCCGCCAGCGCGGTCATCACGCGTGGTTCGGCGACCGCGTCCAGCCAAGCCTGCAAGGCGGCGGATCGCTCGGGCCCGAGGTCGGCACCGGGAAATTGCGCGCCCGGCTCTGCGCCCTCCGGCATGGGCACGGTGCGCGCCTTGGCGGCGGCCCGTTTGTTCGCCTTGGGCAAAGCCAGGCGAAGCATGACGCTGCCGTCTTTCTGGCGGACGCGCTGGGTCGGCAGCTCTGCGCGTTTTCCCACCTCTCCGCCTTTACGGACCTTGACCTCCTCCGCCCGCGCGCCCAGGGAAAGGCTCAATACCAGCATGGAGATTGCCAAAGTTGCCCGGCTTGTCATGACAAGGCCTATGAAAATCATGGGGATAGTGAAATATTAGCGCATAGTAACATGCTTCTTTGATTAGCATAGACGAAAAAAAAGGCGGAACCGAAGTTCCGCCTTTTCAGGCCGGGAGCAACCGTGAATTACTTGGCGGCGGGAGCCGGAGCAACCGGGACCGGGATGAAGCCGGCGAAGGGGTTGGCGATGTTGCCGTAGGTGGCGGGGTTCATCAGGGCGCCCCAGGTGCCGTAGGTCTTGGGATCAGCCGCGGCGCCGGCCCACTGGGTGTACAGGTTGGGGTTCAGCGGAGCCATCATCAGGTTCATGTTGGCCGGAGCGATGGGAGCCATGGCCCAGTTCATGTACAGGTTGGGGTTCAGGGGAGCCATGCCCATCTGCAGGACGCGGGGATCCAGAGGAGACATCATCCACTTCATGTACATGTTGGGGTTGAGGAAGGGCGCCATGGCGGCCATGTAGAAGTTGGGGTCCATGGAGGCGGCCAGCCACTTGGTGTACATGTTGGGGTCCATGAAGGCGGCGTAGGACTTCAGGATGTCGGGAGACATGCCGGCCTGGACCATACGGGTGTAGGTGGCGGGGTCCATGCCCTTCTGCATCATGATGATGGAAGTGGCGGGATCCATCAGGTTGGTCATGGCGGCGACGGCGGCCTTGGGATCCTTGGCGATGTCGGCAACCTTGGCCGGGTCGAGCAGCTGGGCGGCGGTGGACTCGGGGGTGGCGGCGGTCTGGGCGAAGGCGGCGGGGGCAACCAGGGCCAGGATCAGGGCGGACAGCTTCTTCATGGCAATACTCCTAACAAGTTGATTAAAAAGGGGTAAAACGAATTCGGTACTGAGCCGACAGTATATTTGGGAATATTAGTACATTCGATTGTTTGCCCGGCTATGTGCGGCTGCCGCATACCCGCTGTTGCGTGGTTGCAACAGACCCTCGGGCGGGGATTACTCGCCCAGATAGGCGGCGCGCACGCGCGGATTCGCGGCAAGTTCGGCGGAGGAGCCGGACAGGGTGATCTCGCCGCTCTCCATGACGTAGGCGCGCTGGCTCACTTTCAAGGCCAAGTGGGCGTTCTGTTCCACCAGCAACAGGGTGACGCCTTCGGCCGCGATCATGGTGATGGTTTCGTAGATCTTGCGCACCATCAGCGGCGCCAACCCCATGCTGGGCTCGTCCAGCAGCAACAGGCGGGGCCGCCCCATGAGGGCGCGGGCAATGGCGAGCATCTGTTGCTCGCCGCCGGACAGGGTGCCCGCGAGTTGCGCGCGGCGCTCCGCCAGGCGAGGGAAGAGATCGTAGGCGCGAGCAAGATCGGCCTGGATGCCGGCCCGGTCGCGGCGTGCGTAGGCGCCCATGTCCAGGTTCTCCGCCACCGTCAGACGGCCGAACACACCGCGCCCCTCGGGTACCAGGGCAAGGCCACGGGCCGCGATGGCGTGAGTGGGAAGCTTGTGCAAGCGTTCACCGGCGAGCAGCACCTCGCCGCGCGGATGCGCCAGGCCCATGATGCCCTTCAGGGTGCTGCTCTTGCCGGCGCCGTTGGCGCCGATCAGGCAGACGAGTTCCCCCTCGGCGACCTCAAGGTCGATGCCGCGCACCGCCTGGATACCACCGTAGGCGACCTTGAGGCCGTGCACGCTGAGCAGACTCATGCCTCATCTCCGCCCAGATACGCGGCGATGACGGCGGGATCTCGCTGCACCAGAGCCGGCTCGCCTTCCGCGATCTTGCGGCCGTAATCAAGCACCGCCACGCGATCGCACAGGTCCATCACCAGCTTGACGTCGTGCTCGATGAGCAGCAGGGTGAGGCCGCCCGCACGCAGGCGCAGGAACAAGTCGCTCATCTGCCGGCGTTCGGTGGGATTCATGCCGGCGACGGGTTCGTCCAGGGCCAGCAGGCGCGGCTCGGTGGCCAGGGCGCGGGCGATTTCCAGGCGCCGCTGATCACCGTAGGACAGGTGTCCGGCGAGGGTGCGGCCCTTGTTCTTGAGACCGACATACTCCATCAGTTCGCGCGCCCGGTTGTGGATTGCCGCCTCCTCGGCGCGCGCCCCCGGCGTTCTCAGGACGGCCCCCAGCACACCCGCGCGGGTGCGCGGATGACGCCCCACCATGACGTTTTCCAGGGCGGTCATGTTGGCGAACAGCCGGATGTTCTGGAAGGTGCGCGCGAATCCAGCCTCGACGATGTGGTGGGGTTTGCGCCCGTGCAACGGCACGCCTTCCAGATGGATGTGCCCCGCGCTCAGGTCATAGAGCCCGGTCATGCAGTTGAACAGCGTTGTCTTGCCGGCGCCGTTGGGGCCGATGAGGCCATAGATTTCGCCGCGCCCGACGCTCAGGCTGACGTCCTCCAGCGCGGCGAGGCCGCCGAAGCGCTTGCTGACGGCGGAAACCTGGAGCAGTGCCGGCGCGTTCATGCCTTGGTATCGTAGAGCGACGCCTGCTCCTGTTCGGCCACACCGTCCTGGGCGCTGAACTCACGTTTGCGCTGGCGCGAGGGCAACAGGCCGGCAGGCCGGAACAGCATCATGGCCACCAGGGCGACGCCGAACAACAACATGCGCAGATCGGCCGGATCCACCACCACCTGGCCCAGGGTGGCCCGTTGCAGATCGCCGATGTAGCGCAACGCTTCGGGAATGACCGTCAGCAAGACCGCGCCGAGGATCACGCCGGGAATGTTGCCCATGCCGCCGAGCACGATCATGCATAGCACCAGGATCGACTCCCACAGGGTGAAGCTTTCCGGGCTGATGAAGCCCTGGAAGGCGGCGAACAGGCCGCCCGCCAGACCGCCGAAGGTGGCGCCCATGGCGAAGGCCAGGAGCTTCACGTTGCGGGTATTGATACCCATCGCCGCCGCCGCGATCTCGTCCTCGCGCAGCGCCGCCCAGGCTCGGCCGACGCGGGAATGCTGCAGGCGCATGGCGACGACGATGACCAACAGGGTGGCGGCGAGGAACAGGTAGTAGTAGAGGTAGGTGGAGGGCAGGGTGATGCCGGCCACTTCCAGCGATTTCCCTAAGGAGACGCCGCCGATGCTCACCGGGTCGATCAGGTTCATGCCCTGCGGCCCGTTGGTCAGGTTGAAGGGCGCGTTCAGGTTGTTCATGAAGATGCGGATGATCTCGCCGAAGCCCAGGGTGACGATGGCCAGGTAGTCGCCGCGCAGGCGCAGAGTGGGCGCCCCCAGCAGCACGCCGAACACGCCGGCCAGGGCCGCGCCCAGCGGCAGCACCATCCAGAACGGCAGATGCAGGCCGAAATGGGGACTGGCGAGCCAGGCATAGAGATAAGCGCCAAGGGCGTAGAAGGCGATGTAGCCCAGGTCGAGCAGCCCGGCATAGCCCACCACGATGTTGAGGCCCAGGGCCAGCAGCACGTAGAGCAGGACGAAATCCAGCACTCGCACCCAGGAGTTGCCGAGGCCGGCACCGATCAGGAAAGGCAGCGCGGCGAGCAGCACCGCCAGCATGGCCAGGGCGAGCCGGGGCCGCTTGCGCAAGGCCGCTGGAAGCAGTTCAGGCACGGCTGGCCACCCGCTCGCCGAGGAGGCCGGAGGGGCGGAACACCAGCACCAGGATAAGCACCAAGAAGGCGAACACGTCCTGGTAATGGCTGCCCAGGAAACCGCCGGTGAGGTCGCCGATGTAGCCCGCGCCGAGCGCCTCGATGACCCCCAGCAGGAGGCCGCCCAGCATGGCCCCGGCGATATTGCCGATGCCGCCCAGGACAGCCGCCGAAAAGGCCTTCAGGCCCAGCATGAAGCCCATGTAGTAGTGAGCCAGGCCGTAGTAGGCGCTCACCATCACGCCGGCGATCGCGGCGATCGCGGCACCGATGATGAAGGTGTAGGAGATCACCCGGTCCACGTTCACGCCCATCAGTTCCGCCACCTCCTTGGATTGCGCGGTGGCGCGCATGGCCCGGCCCAGCCGGGTCTTCTCCACCAGCAGCCAGAGTCCTGCCATGGAGAGCAGGGAAAGGACGACGATGGCGATCTGCAGGTCGGTGATGTGGGCGCCCAGGATCTCGTGCTGGCCGCGCGGCAGGATGGCGGGGAAGGACACGTACTGCCGCCCCCACACGAGCATCGCCACGTTCTGCAGGATGATGGAAACACCGATGGCGGTGATCAGCGGCGCCAGCCGGGGCGCCTTGCGCAGGGGTCGGTAGGCGATCTTCTCGATGCCGAAGGCCAGGGCCATGCAGGCGGGGATGGCCACCAGCAATCCGGCGATGACCACCATCAGCCCCGGCAGGTCCGGTGACGCGCCGAGCAGCACGCCGATGACCGACAGGGCGACCATGGCGCCGATCATGGTGACCTCGCCGTGGGCGAAGTTGATCAACTCCAGAATGCCGTAGACCATGGTGTAGCCGAGGGCCACCAGGGCATAGATGCTGCCCAGCACCAGGCCGTTGATGAGTTGCTGGGTAAAGATGTCCATGGTCGAGCGGGTAGCTCGTAGCCGGTAGCTTGTAGCGCTTTCTTGCGCGTCTATGGCGCGGAAACTCTGGCTACCCGCTACCGGCTACCCGCTACAAGCCGTTTCACTTCACCGTTTCCAGCACCTGCCAGGCACCGCCCTTGGCCTCGTAGACGGTGACGGCACCGCCGACGGTGTCACCCTTGGCATCGAACTTCACCGGACCGGTCACGCCCTGAATCTCGACTTTGGGCAACTCGGCCAGGACCTTGGCCGGCTCGGCGGAATTGGCCCGCTTCATGGCGTCCACCAGAGCGTAGACCGCATCGTAGGCATAGGGTGCATAGACCTGGATGACGCCGTACTTGGCCTCGAAGCGCTTGCGGAATTCGGGGCCGCCGGGCATGGAATCGATGGGCAGACCGGGGGAGGAAGCCACCACGCCCTCGGCATCGGCGCCGGCCAGCTTGAGGAAGTTGACGTTCTGCAAGCCGTCGCCGCCCAACAGCCTGGCGGAGAGGCCCAGGCGCTTGAGCTGCTGCGCCATGGGTCCGCCTTGCGGATCCATGCCGCCGAAGAACACCAGATCGGGGTTCTTGCCCTTGATGCTGGTGAGGATGGCGGTGAAATCGGTGGCCTTGTCGTTGGTGAATTCCCGCGCCACCACCTCGCCACCGGCGGCCTTGGCGGCCTTCTCGAACTCGTCGGCAAGGCCCTGGCCGTAGGCGGTGCGGTCGTCGATGATGGCGATCTTCTTCGCCCCCATCTTGCCCACGGCGTACTGGCCCAGCGCCTTGCCCTGCTGGGCATCGTTGGCCATCACCCGGTAGGCGGTCTTGTAACCCTGGGCGGTGTAGGCGACGGCAGTCGCGGAAGGGGAAATCTGCGGAATGCCGGCGTCATGGTAGATCTTGGAGGCGGGGATGGTGGTACCGGAATTCAGGTGGCCGATCACCGCCACGGCACCCGCGTCCACCAGCTTCTGGGCGACGATGGTGGCGGTCTTGGGTTCGGCCTGGTCGTCCTCGCCCAGCAGTTCCAGCTTCACCTTCTTGCCGCCCAGTTCCAGGCCCTGGGCGTTGATCTCGTCCACCGCCAGGCGGGCACCGTTTTCGTTGTCCTTGCCGATGTGGGTTTGTGGCCCGGTCAGCGGCGCCACCGAACCGATGCGGATGACCTCGGGGCCTTCCGCCGTCTTCTCCCCGCAAGCGGACAGAGCGAGAGTCATGGCGACGATCACGGCGGAAATGGAAAACCTGGTGGCTTGCATGCGATTCCCCTGACGGATGAAAAAAACGCCGGATTTATATCACACCGTGCCAGCTCGGACGCGGAATTCGCGGTTCCGCGCCGGTCGCGCCGCGGGGCCGGCGCGCAAAAAAATGGCCGGAAATTCCGGCCATTTTCCCAAGCGGTGAAGCTCAGAGGGACAGCACCCATTTCGCCAGCTTCTCGGCGTCGGCGTCGGAAACCTGCGGGTGCGGGGGCATCGGCACCGCGCCCCAGACGCCCTTGCCACCCTTCTTAATGACATTGACGTTGTGCGCCACGGCCTTGGCGTCGCCCTTGTACTTCTTGGCGATGTCCTTGAAAGAAGGGCCCACCACCTTCTTCTCCATCTGGTGGCAGCTCATGCATTTCTTGTCCTTGGCCAGAGCCTCGTCGGCGGAGGCCACACCGGCGGAAAGAGCGAGGGCGGCAGCTGCGGCAACTACGATTGCTTTCATGCTAACTCTCCTTATTTGCGAAAAAGGCAACTCACGTTGCGTCGGGGATGTTACTGGACAGCCTGGTTACTGAAAATAGCCATCAGGGCATCAATTTGGACTATCTCCGGCAGGCAATTAACGCCAGGACGGACACGGACGTTGACGGTGTCTACCGCAATTTGCACAAATTGGTAGGAATTGCCGGGGCGGACTGGTTGCTTTGCACGCGGCCGGGGAGGCTGATCAAACCGTGTCCAGCAGTTGCAGGGTGACTTCCGCCATCAGGCGCATTTCCGCTTCGCCGATGACGTAAGGCGGCATGAAATACACCGTGCCGCCGATGGGGCGGATGAACAGACCCCGCGCCAGGGCGCGGCGATGGAATTCGCCGCTGAAACCGGGCGGCGCGCCGGCCACGTCGAACGCCCAGATCATGCCGGTGTGGCGGAAGTGGCGGACCCGGGGATGGGCGGCGACGGGGGCGAGGAGTTCGGTCAAGCGCGCGGCCTTCGCCTGGTTGTCGGCCAGGACGTCGTCTTCCTCGAAGATATCCAGCACCGCCAGGGCGGCGCGGCAGGCCAGGGCGTTGCCGGTGTAGGAGTGGGAGTGCAGGAAGCCGCGCGCGGTGGCGTCGTCGTAGAAGGCGGCGTACACGGCGTCGGTGGTGAGCACGCAGGACAGCGGCAGGTAGCCGCCGGTGATGCCCTTCGACAGGCACAGGAAGTCCGCGCGAATCCCGGCCTGTTCGCAGGCGAACAGCGTGCCGGTGCGGCCGAAGCCGACGGCGATCTCGTCGGCGATGAGGTGGACGCGGTGACGGTCGCAACTCTCCCGCGCGCTGGCCAGATAGACGGGGTGGTACATGGCCATGCCGGCGGCACCCTGCACCAGGGGTTCCAAGATCACGGCGGCGGTACTATCGGCGCATTCGGCGAGGAAGTCCTCCAGGCTGGCTGCGGCGCGCAGGGCGTAGGCCTCCGCCGACTCGCCGTCCTCGGCGCGGCGCCAGTCCGGGCTCATGACCTGGTGGCTGGGGCGCAGCAGGGGGGCGTAGGTATCCTTGAACAGGGCCACGTCGGTGACCG